>NZ_JABWEF010000026.1:0-87068 GCF_013369445.1 Duganella sp. BJB1802
GGCGGCGCCGGCGCCAGCCCGGTCATCCCGCCGCTGCACTTCCGCGAGGCCAACCAGCTGGGCAACGCGCTGCGCGAGGCCGCGCTCAGCGTGCAGCGGGCCCGCTCCGGCATGCGCGAAAGCGAACAGCAACTGGCGCTGGCGGCCAACGCGGCCCACCTCGGCATCTGGACGCGCGACCTGCCCGGCGACGCCATCTGGGCCTCGGACCAGTGGCGCGCGCTGTTCGGCTTCGACGCCGACCAGCCGCTGACGCTGGACGCGCTGCTGGCCAGGGTGCATCCGGACGACCGCGCCGCCGTGCAGCGCACGCTGCACGACACGCTGCACGGCGCGCCGCGCTACGACATGGAATACCGGCTGCTGCCGGCCGGCGGCGAACCGCGCTGGATCGGCTCGCAGGGCAGCGTCGAGTTCGACGAGCAGGGCCGGCCGCTGCGCGTGCGCGGCGTCTCGCTCGACATCACGGCGCGCAAGCAGGCCGAGCTCGAGCTGCTGCAAAAGCAGAAGGAGGTCACCCACCTGGCGCGGGTGGCCATGCTGGGCGAGCTGTCGGGCGCGCTGGCGCACGAGCTGAACCAGCCGCTCACGGCCATCCTCAGCAACGCCCAGGCGGCCCGGCGCTTCCTGGCCCAGCCGGAGCCCGACCTGGCCGAGGTGGCCGAGATCCTGATCGACATCGTGGCCGAGGACAAGCGCGCCGGCGACATCATCCAGCGCCTGCGCCGCCTGTTCGGCAAGCAGGAGATGCCGCGCCAGCGGCTCGACGCGCGCGAGCTGGCCGACGGCGTGATCCGCCTGGTGCGCAACGACGTGATCCAGCGCGGCCTGTCGGTGCGCGCCGAGCCGGGCGACGAGCCGCTGGCCATCCTGGCCGATCCGGTGCAGCTGCAGCAGGTGCTGATCAACCTGCTGATGAACGCCTGCGACGCCCAGGCCGCGCCGCCGGCCTCGGACGGCGTGATCGTGCTGCGCTGCGCGCGCGACGGCGACGCCGCGCTGTTCAGCGTGATCGACCACGGCGCCGGCATCGCGCCCGATCTGCTGCCGCGCATCTTCGCCCCCTTCACCACCACCAAGGCGCGCGGCATGGGGCTGGGGTTGTCGATCTGCCGCGGCATCGCCGCCGCCCACCAGGGCACGCTGTGGGCGCACAACAACCCGGACGGCGGCGCCAGCTTCCACCTGCGCCTGCCGCTGGCGGACGCGCCATGAGCGGCCTGGTCCACCTGGTCGACGACCAGCCGGCCGTGTTGAAGGCGCTGGCGCGGCTGCTGGGCGCGGCCGGCTACACGGTGCGCGCCTACGCCGGCGCCCAGGACTTCCTCGACGCGCTGGCCGACGCCGCCGACGGCTGCCTGGTGCTGGATTTGTCCATGCCCGGCATGGACGGGCTGGCGCTGCAGCAGGCGCTGGCCGCGCGCGCACCGCACCTGCCCATCATCTTCCTGACCGGCCACGGCGACATCGACAGCGGCGTGCGGGCGATGAAGCTGGGCGCGGCCGACTTCCTGACCAAGCCGGTCGACGACGCGCGCCTGATCGCCGCCATCGAGGCCGCGCTGGCACAGCAGCGCCGGCAGCGCGACGCCGACGCCGAACTGGCCGCCATCCGCCAGCGTCTGGCCACGCTGACCCCGCGCGAGACCGAGGTGCTGGAGCTGCTGGTGGAAGGCCTGCTGAACAAGCAGGTGGCGGCCGCGCTGGGCACGGTGGAGAAGACCGTCAAGGTGCACCGCGCGCGCGTGATGGCGAAGATGCAAGTGCGCTCGCCGACCGCGCTGGTGCGGCTGGTCGACCGCGCGCGCCGCGGCTAGCCGCCCGCTGTTGGCCCAAGGTCCAATAGCCGCGCGGCGGCCGGCGGGCTATCGTGGCTGCATGGATACCTCTCTTCCCTGGGTGGCGGTGGTCGACGACGACGAGGCGGTGCGGCGCGCGCTGCTGCGCCTGCTGCGCTCGGTCGGCATCGCGGCACGGGCCTACGCCGGCGGCGCCGAGTTCCTGGCCGCGCTGGACGATGGCCATCCCTGCTGCGTGGTGCTGGACATGCACATGCCGGGCCTGTCCGGGCTGGAGGTGCAGGCGCGGCTGGCCACGCTGGCGCCCGCGGTCGGCGTGATCATCATCACCGGCCACCAGACCGCCGCCGAGCAGGCGCAGGCGCAACTGCGCCGGCCGCTGGCCTACCTGAACAAACCCGTCGACGACCAGGCCATCCTGGACGCCATCGGCATGGCCTGCGCCAAGCCGTCATCCGCCACCGGAGGACCGCCACCATGATCCCGTCTCCCCCAACGCCGGCGCAACCGCCGGCCGGCGCCAGCCACGACAGCCTGACCGGGCTGCCGAACCGCCAGCTGTTCACCCACACGCTGGCGCGCCAGTTGCCGGCCGCCTGGCCGCGCGCCAGCGCCCTGCTGCTGATCGACCTGGACGGCTTCCGCGCCATCAACGACCTGCACGGCCACGTCGCCGGCGACGCCGTGCTGCGCCAGTTCGCCCGGCGCCTGGGCCTGCTGGCGCCGGCGCGCGCGGCGATCGGCCGGCTCGGCAACGACGAGTTCGCGCTGCTGCTGCCGGCGCTGGCGCAGCTGCGCCAGGCCGGCGAGGTCGCCGAGCTGATCCGCACAGCGCTGCACCAGCCCTTCGACCTGCCCGGCGGCCCGGCCACGCTGACGGCCTGCATCGGCATCGCCGCCTGCCCGGCCGACACCGACGACGCCGCCACGCTGCTGCGCTACGCCGGCCTGGCGCTGCAGCAGGCCAGGCGGGCCGGCCGCGACCGCTGCTGCCATTTCACCGACGCCATGCAATGCGACGCCCGCGACCACCACCAGCTGGAGCACGCGCTGCGCCACGCCTGCGCCCAGGGCGAGTTCGAGCTGTACTACCAGCCCAAGGTCCGCATCGACAGCGGCCGCATCACCGGCGCCGAGGCGCTGCTGCGCTGGAACCGGCCCGGCCACGGCCAGGTGGCGCCGTCCGAGTTCCTGCCGCTGCTCGAGCGCAGCGGCCTGATCGTGCCGGTCGGCGCCTGGGTCATCGACCAGGCCTGCCGCCGGATCGCCGCCTGGGCCGCGCTGGGCGAGCGTCCGCTGGGGATCGCCGTCAACGTCGCCAGCCGCCAGTTCGCCGACACCCGGCTGGAGGACATCGTGGCCCAGGCCCTCGCCCGCCACGGCATCGCCCCCGGCCTGCTGTCGCTGGAGGTGACCGAGAGCGCCATGATGGACGACCCCGGCCGCACCGCCGCCACCCTGGCCGCGTTGCGCGCGATGGGCGTACGCATCGCCATCGACGACTTCGGCACCGGCTACTCCAGCCTGGCCTACCTCAAGCGCTTCCCGGTCGACGCGCTGAAGATCGACATCTCCTTCATCCGCGACGTCACCAGCAATCCCGACGATGCCGCCGTGGTCGACACCATCATCGCCATGGCGCACAGCCTGAAGCTGGAGGTGGTGGCCGAGGGCGTGGAGACGGAAGCCCAGCTGGCCTACCTGGGGCGCCAGCGCTGCGACCAGATCCAGGGCTACCACTACAGCCGGCCGCTGCCGGCCGCGCAGCTGGAAGGCCTGCTGCGCGACGACCTGCGCCTCGGCGTGCCGGAGGGCGTCGGCACCGTTGCCGAGCGCACGCTGCTGATCATCGACGACGAGCCCAACGTGCTGAGCGCGCTGCAGCGCCTGCTGCGCGCGGACGGCTACCGGGTGCTGGCCGCCAACGGCGCGGCCCAGGCCCTGGCGCTGCTGGCGCGGCATCCGGTGCAGCTGATCCTGTGCGACCAGCACATGGCGGAAATGCGCGGCACCGAGCTGCTCGACCAGGTCCGGCAGATGTACCCGGACACCTTCCGCATCATCCTGACCGGCCACAACGACCTGGGCGCCATCATGGAGGCTGTCCACCGCGGCGCCCTGTACCGCTTCTACACCAAGCCGTGGGACAACCGCACGCTGCGCGAGAATATCGGCGCCGCCTTCCGCCACTACTGGCAACTGCACGGCCTGGCCGAGCCGGCGCCGATGCTGGCGGCGGGCGGCTGACCAGCCCCCCCGCGCGGCGCGGCTGCGCTTATAATCGCAGGGTCACTCCACGGTCACGCCAGGAAGAGAGCCCATGCAAGCAAAGCCCATCGCCCCCCCGCCGGCCGCCGGCAGCCACACCCACCTGTCCGCGCGCGTGCTCGGGCTGGCCAACCTGGGCCTGATGGTGCTCGACGCCGACGGCCGCATCGTCATGTGGAACCAGTGGCTGGCCAGCCACTCCGGCCTGTCCGCCCAGCGCGTGCAGGGCAGCGACCTGTTCGACCTGTTCCCCGAGCTGCGCGGCCAGCGCCTGGAGCAGGCGGTGCAGAGCGCCATGCAGAGCAAGCTGCCGCAGCAGCTGTCGCCGGCGCTGAACCGCTCGCCCTTCCCGCTGTACCCGGCCGGCACCTGGGGCGGCGAGCGCGTCGAGCAGGCGGTGTCGGTGACGCCCTTCACCGAGGGCAAGGAGCGTTTCTGCCTGATCGAGGTCAGCGACATCAGCACCACCGTCGGCCGCGAGCGCCAGCTGCGCGGCCAGGCCGAGGCGCTGCGCGCGCAATCGTACGTGGACGGCCTGACCGGCATCGCCAACCGCCGCCACTTCGACGTCGCGCTGGACCGCGAACTGCGCCGCGCCCAGCGCAACAACAGCCAGCTGTCGCTGCTGCTGATGGACATCGATTCCTTCAAGGCCTACAACGACCACTTCGGCCACCAGCAGGGCGACGCCTGCCTGACGCTGGTGGCCGAAGCGTTCGCCGCCATGCTGCAGCGCCCGGCCGACCTGGCCGCCCGCTACGGCGGCGAGGAGTTCGCCGCCGTGCTGCCGGACACCGGCCCCGAGCAGGCGGCCCAGCACGCCGAGGCGATCCGCGCCCGCATCGCCGCGCTGGAGATCACCCACGCGCCGGCCGCCACCCGCCCGCATGTGACGATGAGCATCGGCGTGGCCAGCTACGACAAGCACGGCCTGTGCGACGCCGCCACCATGCTGGCCGCCGCCGACTCCTGCCTGTACGCCGCCAAGCACGCCGGCCGCGACTGCGTGATCGTCCACAAGCCCGCCGAGCAGGCGGCTTGATGCTGAATGCCCTGTCGTCCAACTGGTCCGCGCTGCTGAGCAGCGCCTTCGGCAAGAGTTCCTACAGCCTAGGCGGGAAGCTCTGTTGCCGGCCGCAGCGGCACGCCCTGCGCCGACGCGGCGGCCTGCTCGGCGGCCTGCGCGCGCAGGAAGGCGGGACGCTGGCGCAGCCGCTGCCAGTAGGCGGCGACGGCCGGCGTGAACGATGTGTGCAGCCCCAACTGCTCGGCCAGCAGCAGCGCGTAGCCGACCGAGACGTCGGCCGCCGTGAAGCGGCCCGCGCACAGGAATTCGTTGCGCTCCAGGCGCGGCGTCAGCGTTTTCAGGCGCGATAAAAACCAGCGCGAATAATCCTCCACCACCTGCGGCTGCAGCCGCTCCGGCGATTCGAAGCGGCTGTAGCGCAGCACCAGCGTTTGCGGGAAGGTCAGCGTGGCTTCGCCGAAGTGCAGGTGGTTCAGCCACGCGCCGTAGTCCGCCTCGTCCAGCGCGACGTTCAGCCGCGCCGCCGGATGGCGCTCGGCCAAATACTGGCAGATCGCCGCCGATTCCGTCATCCGCAGGTCGCCGTCGAAGAAGGCCGGCACGGTGCCGCAGGGATTGATGTCGAGGTAGGACTTGTCGTGCACGCGCGGCGGGAAGGCCATCATGCGCAGTTCGTACGGCAACTCCAATTCCTCCAGCATCCACAAGGGACGGAAGGAACGCGCGGCGATGCTGTGGTAGAGGATCATGGCTTACTCCGCAATGCGCTTCAGCCAGGCCACGTAGGCCGGGTTGGCGTCGGCTGGCTGGTCCTGGATGATTTTCCCGAGTTCGTCCGTCATGCCGAACAGCGCCCACACGAACGGCGCCACGCGGGAGGCCACGCTGTCCGCCTGCCCGGCGTCGCGCAGCAGTTCCAGGCTGCGCTCCTTGTATTCCGGCAGCACGTCCGACTGGTAGCCGCGCGCCTTGCCGAGGGTGGACAGGTACATCAGCTTGGGAACGTCGGCCGCGGACCAGTGCAACGCCATGGTGAGCGGCCAGTCGAGCATCGAGCGTTCGCCCCACATCGCGGATTTGGGCATGTGCCCGCTGGCCAGCAAGTGCAGCATGAAGGACTGGCCCAGCTCGGTCAAATACGCTCCCATGACTTGGAACGTGGGGCGCTGGTAGAAGGCGTCCAGCGGCTGCCCGCGCTTGTGGCCGATGTGCGCCAGCAGGCGCTCTTCCAGCGACAGCACCAGGGCGCTCAATTCGTCTTCCGTCGCGCTGCCGCGTTCGCTCACCTGCTTGGTCCGCGTGCCGCAGTCCCACAGGTGCAGGGCGAGGCTCCAGCGGGCGGACTGGCCTTCGCCTGTGCAGCCGACTTCGCCGGTGACGATATATTTCATCCTCGCCGGCATGATGTCGAAGAGCGCCTGGGCATCGGTTTCGGTGCCCGACAGGACCGGACCGTTGCCTTCCACGATCAGGATGTTGCAGCTGGCTGCGTAGTCGCTCCAGTAATGCGCGGCTTCCGCGAGGTAGAGGGGAATCGCGCGGGACTCGCGTCCCAGATCGTCTTCGCGCTGGGATTCGGCGCGCCCGGTTCCGTCGGTGATTTTCGTGAGCGCGAAGAAGCCGATCTCCGGGGCGCTGTCGGGCTTGCCTGCGAACAGCCAGTCCGCATCGCGCAGGCCGTATTGCCAGATCGGCCGGGTCAACGACATGTGGACGACTTCCATATCCGCTTCGTCCAGCGGCGTGGCGTGCGCGGATTCCGCGCGCATCCGCTCAAACACTTCGGCGAACTGATCCAGGTATTGCTTGATGGGCGGATGGCCTAGCGCGTACATGCGGTTGAGCAGCGCCTCGCCCGCCTCCACCTTGCCGAGTGCCTGGCAGGCGCGCAGCAGGTTGAGGCCGGCCATCGGATCGTGGTGGTGCTCGTCGAAGGCCGGGCCCACCAGTTCCAGCATCAGCGGGATTTGTCCGCTGCTGCCCATGTCGCTGGACATCATCGTCAGCGCGCCGCGATCGTATCGGCCGCCTTGCAGCACGTCCTCGTACAGCGCGCGTGCCGCCGCGAATTCCTCTTTCTCCAGATGATGGCGCGCCAGCCACAATTGCGGGCACCAGCTGCCAGGCAAGGCGGCGGCGGTTTGCAGCGCCTTCAAATAAGCGGGCTCGCCATCGCGCTCGCGCTGGATCGACGCCCACCACATCAAGCCGTTTTCCTGGTTCGGATCGGCCTGGACCGCGCGCCACAGCGTTTCATCCGCCTGCGCCTCGTCGCCCCGCTCGGCCTGCACCTTGGCCAGATTGGTCAGCAGCGTGCCGGTCTCGCCGACCTTCTCCATGCCGGCGCGCAGCGTGGCTTCGGCCGCGTCGAACTGGCCGTTCCTCAACAGCACGATACCCAGCATGGTGTGGCCGCGTTCGGGCATGGTCTCGATTTCCAGCAAGCGCTGCGCAGCCCGCTGCAGATCGGCCGGGAAGCCGTCGTCGAGGCCCGAGAATATCAAGCGGTAGAGTTCGTCCGGGTCGTTCCAGTTCTGCTTCAGGCTCGGCACGAACATCTTGTCGTGCCACTCGTTGCGCGTGATGTTCAGTTCGTGTCCGTAGACGTCATAAACGGTGATCAGCTCCTTTCCGCCCGGGCGGGCTTCCGTCACTGGAGGGGCGTCGGAAGCTTCGGCTTTTTTACCGGACAGGGCGGACAGGAGGCGTTTGAACATGGAGGGGCGTTTCGCGAGTGGGATCTTGGCCGTATTATAGGAAAGTCAACAACTCGAAGTCTATCGAATTCTCGCAACCGTGCGGCGACCGGCGTGGCGGTGGCCGCTTTCGCGCCCGCTTGGTATTGAAGCGCGTAACATAACGCACTACACTCATTCATGATAAAGACGTTTCACAGGGCGCCATTCATGGCACGCATGTTTAATCCGCCGCATCCGGGGCTGACCTTGCGCGATGACGTTTTGCCCGCACTGGGATTGACCGTTACCGAAGCGGCGCAGCAACTGGACGTCAACCGCGTCACGCTGTCCCGCGTCCTCAACGGCCGCGCTGCCATTTCGCCTGAAATGGCTTTACGTATCGAGGCATGGCTCGGCATTGAGCGCGGTGGCGAGGCGCGCCTGTGGCTGGCGGAGCAAAGTGCCTACGATGTCTGGCAAGCCGAGCAACGCTTCCTGGAATGCCCCATGCAGGTTCAGCCCGCCCCCTTGGCGGCCTGAACCTCGAGTTGCTTATTTCGATGCAGAAGCTTGCGACTTCGAATAGCGCCTTTAGATAAGGTCTGATTCCGAAGAATTAAAAATCTGTGTACTTACCTGTGTACTAAAAGATCAGGTCGACTAGCGCTGCCGACGCATCTTGGCCGCCATCTCATCCCTCAGACGAAGCTCAGCGAAATACGCCTCAAGGTTTTTGATCGCGCGACGGCCTTGGGCTGGACTCCCCTCAATTACTAAAACTGGAACAAGGGGAGTTCCAACTCCGTTCAACACGAACGGGATATCCATTTTCTGTAGTTGCGTCGCTTGGTCGCGCTTTCGGCACCGCCCAGTAAGAATGGTCAAATCCTCATCGCTGAGATAGCGCGGATCGCGTTCGAATTTCAACGGAGGACAGCCGGTATCCATGGAAGCTTTTCCGGTTTAGGTTCAGGTAGATCGCGCCGCCCCTCAATCGCCGAGCGCGGTACGACTGGTGCATCGAGTGCATTCACCCAGAATGGCAACCCCATCGTGCGCAGGGCCTCGATCTGCTTGCTCTTCGACTTGCGCCCCGTTAGGGTGGCAATCTCATCCTTCGTCAAAAACATATCGCTCATTTCTCACCTTTATGAGCCGTCAGCCTTTGGGCTTTGTTGGCGCACGGCGCGCGCGCGGCGTAGCTGGCATGGTTTTCAGGACCGCTGTTTCCTGCCTGAGGTGCTGAGCCAGCAACTTCGCGAGTTCGGCGATGTCGATGGTGACAGGCGCCAGCGCAGCACTTGCACCCTCGCCCAGCGAATCTGCTTCCTGCTCCAGCGTGCGGGCCAGTCGAGCTGCAATCTCCGACTGAAGCGAGCGCCCGGATTTCTTCGCGGCGGCGTCGAGCTTCTGTCGCAAGTCAGGGGCGAGTCGCAATGGGAAAGGGGTGATCTGGCTGGTGGTCATGTGGCGATTCTGCACGCCGAGTCAAAAAGAATCAAAGAGTCATCTTGACTCATGAGTCCATATGACTCTATTCTCTACCCATGAATTTTAAGGAGAGAGCGATGGGCAAGCAGGCGCCGCCATTCCCGTTGAGGATGCCGTCGGAAATCCGCGAATGGCTGGAGAAAGCCGCGAAAGAAAACGGCCGTTCTCTGAACAATGAAATCGTCCAGCGCCTGAAGGAGCTGGCCATCGCCGAGAAGGTGAATTTGAAGAAGTAGAAATAAGAAATGCCCACACAGGGCATTTTGAAGCGCAGCTCGATTGCTGCGACATTGAGGGGCCGGCCCGGCAAGGCCAACCCCTCTAGTCAACTACCGCACCCGGCGGAAACCGGGGGATGTTGTGGCAGGAGCGTGTACAAGACGTTCCGGCCGCGTGGATCAACTCACCCTTTTGAAAGCAGATATGAACCACAAAATCGATGTTAACACCAGCACCAGCACTTCACAAGCGAAAAATGCCACTCTGGCATTGTTGCAAGCTGAAAAACCGCTCGTCGTCCCAGCGATCTCGCCCGTCCTGGCCGAGCTCCACCACGCCGACCACATCATCAAGGTCATGCTCAACGCCCTAACCATCCAGCAGAAAGCCAAGGTCGCCGAGCAGCTGGAGGCGGCGGGCGTGGCCGGCGACGGTATGACACGCCACCAGGAGCGCGCGGCTGCCATTGCGGTAGCTACCGCCGCGCCCACCAGCATCGACGCCACCGCTCCGCGCATGCTCGACATCGAGGCGCGCGCGTGCGACGCTGCAGCACAGGCTGCGGACATCGCGCACCTGCTGCAAGCGACGTTTGAGAAGTTGGACGACTTAAACGCCGCCGACGGTTCGCTGGGTGCCGTGGTCGCCGCGGCGAACTGCTTCACCACCTGCGCCGCGCGCAACGTCGAGCTCATCCGGGAAGCCACCGCCGATATCATCGCATTGGCTCAGGAAGGCGGTGCAGCATGAACTCGCCCATCGTTATCCCGGATGAACCGACCATCCGCGTGGTGTGCGCCGGCATCGCCGAGTATCAAGGCACGCGCACCATGCTGGAGGCCGAAGGCATCATTCCAGCGAACACCAAGTGGCCAGAGGGCTACGATGACCTGTGGTGGGATGATGGAAAGTATCGCTACTGGATGGTGCGCCAGCGTCCCGATGGCGCGAAAGGCCCGCGCAAGCTGTTTGTCTCCATCGATTGGTGGTGTCTGCGCCAGCAACTTATTGATGGAAATCACGTCACTTTCGAACTCGAGCGCAAAAAACGGGAGCTGGCCGAGTACGCCTATCGCAACAGCGCCAAGGGTCAATACGAGTGGCAAAGGAGCTTTGACTCCTACGCGGAGGCTTGCGCAGACGAGAAATTTCAGGCATTCAAGGCGCTCATCCCTGGGCTCATCAAGCCCAAGCGCGCCCGTCGCCCCAAGAACGTCAACCAGACGCAAGGAGCGGCAGCATGAGCGCGCCCACCAAAATAAAGGCCGGCGCCGCGTCGAGCCGCTCGAGCCGCGCCACCAAGGCCCAGCCAACTAAGGCCGCACCGCTGACCGCAGGCCAGAAGACCATTGCGACCCTGTACGGCATGATGGATGACCGCCGTCAGGGCGAGATGCTGCGCTATGCGGCCGGCATCGCCGAGGCATTCCCGCGACGGCACCGGCGCCGGGCATCGTGAAGGGAGGTGCGAAATGAAACGCGTGCCGCCACCAGTCACCCCACTCAGCGATGCAGAGCAGCGCCTGATACGTGCCTACCGTGCGATGAACGATGAGGGTCAGCAAGCCGCCGTGCCTATCGTCGAGGCTTGGGCGGTGAGCCTCCCGCGCTGCGACAGGCCGGCGTTGCGTCTGGTGCCGGCAACCGCGCCGCCGGCGATGGCGCAGTAATCACCGACTCTCATGTCAGCCCGGCCGCGCGCCGGGCTTTTTGCTTTGTGGACCGTGTGTGCGATTAAAGGCGCGGCAGGTCCAGCAGCGAGCGCGTATTACCATCCGAAGGGTCTGCCTCGATGCCCTCGACTCCATTCGCGCCAACCGTCGTGCGTACATACGGCCCCTGGCCGCCCTCCGAGGCGAAGGACGAGCCGACCTTGCTAATCAAGACGGCATCCACCACGTCGATGACCGGCACAATCTCCGGCGCGCCGACCCAGGCATTGCGTGACGTGTCCGCGCGCTGCCACTGGACCCGGTCAATCTCCCCGGCTTCGTTCAGCCCGATTTTTTGAATCAACCACATGGCGTCGCTCCCAAAGTTGAAGATGTCCAGAATACATCATTTGGAATGCCGGCTTGCCTGTTAGAAAACGATCGATTTCCAACACCAATGTTTGCCCATCTATGCCAATGTTAGCAAACTAGGGCTTGCTATTTCTAACAGGTAGATATATTCTAACAGTGTTTTCTAACAGTCTTAACCGGGAGATCAGCATGGCAACCTTCGCATACGGGCGCGTCAGCACCACCGAACAGAGCGCCGACAATCAGAAGCTGGAAATCGAAGCCGCTGGCCATGTTGTCGATTACTGGTTCGCCGATACGATCAGCGGCAAGACCAGCGCCACGCAGCGACCACAGTTCGCCGCGCTGCTCGGACAGATCCGGAACGGAGAGACGCTGGTCGTCGCCAAGCTGGACCGTCTGGGCCGCGATGCGCAGGACGTCGGCGCCACCGTCAAGCTGCTGGCCAGCCGCAAGATCAGCGTCATCGTGCTGCAGCTGGGCAAGCTGGACCTGACCTCGCCGGCCGGCAAAATGATGCTGACCATGCTGGCCGCCGTCGCTGAAATGGAGCGCGACCTGCTGGTGGAGCGCACGCACGCCGGCCTGGCCCGCGCCAAGAGCGAAGGCAAGACGCTGGGCCGGCCATCGAAGACCACGGCCGAGCAGCGCGCCGCCATCATCGCCAAGTACGCCGCCGGCGAGAGCGTCAGTGCCTTGGCGCGGCTCTACAGCGTCTCCCGCGCAAACATCCTCGGCGTGGTCAAGCCAGCGTAGCGGCGTGGGTCGGCGCGTAGAAAGATGATGTAGACTTGGGCCGACTACTTGGGCAAGCCACGCGCCGGCGCAAGGCTAGTTCAGCTGCCCGGAAACGCCGCCCAGGGGACAAAATATGCGCAGTAGCGACAGCTATGTGATTGAACAACTGATGGAACGCATCGAACTTCTCGCCAAGGAAATCGCTGCGAGAACACCTGTTCGAGCTCCACCTCCACCTCCATCCCCAATTCCAGTACCAACTCCAACTCTAGCTCCAGCTCCAGCTCCAGCCTACCCTATGAAGTGGGTGAAGCTCGATCGCTACGTCGAGCTCTCGGGCGATACAGTTGATGCGGTGCAGTCACGCAGGAAGGCTGGGAAGTGGCTCGACGGCATTCAATGCAAAGTCGTAGACAAACGCCTGTGGATAAACCTCATAGAGGCACAGCGCTGGGTGGAGGAGTGGGATGCAAGCGCACCGATGCTCTCCGCCGGAGCGTCGCGCCTCAAGGCTAAAAAGTAATCTGAGCAGGGAATGCCCTTCCAAAGCCTCTCCCAAGTGACCTGCACGCCCATGTACACCGGCGGTGGACTTCGAACACCACCCGCCAGCGCCGTGGATACCAGCATGGATACCGCTTTCCACTGGCAACTTGCTTGGCAACCTGCGTTTGGCAACTACCGGAAATCCGGTATTTAATCGGCGGCGCCATCAATACCTTGAGATATCAAGGCATCTCCCGCCGCCCGCTCGTGCTGACCACGATTCACCGAGAACCCCGACTCAGGGGTGTCGTTCCGCCAAACGAGGCCAGGTAGGCAGGCGGCCTCGCTCCGGGCTACGCTGTTTGCGAGTATCTTCAAGCTACTCACAAATTTGCGACTAACTTAAAGTTATCCGCAACTGCACCATACCCAATGTAAGCCGCTGATTTGCACGTGACTAAAGGTCACGCGCAAACTACACGATTTCCTGTAGTTCTCCAGCGCCAGCTGCAAGGGTATAACGAAACGTTACCCCCTTGATTGCGGGCCGCGCGGCCCACACGCGTGGGCGACGCGTCAGTACCGGCACGGGATTTCCCATAGTGACCAGGGCGATACAGGATTTCCTGCTTCGGTCCCGTCTGCCGAAAAGTGGGCAGACGGTGGTACCTGCACCATCAGCACAGAATTGCGCCGATGGTCTGCCCACCCGGCCACGCCCCAAATTTTCGGGCCGTGTGCGGGCGCCGGCGCGCGACCAGCGATAAATTCCGTCGGTCGCAGAGGTCTCTTTTTCTAATTACCAGATTTTCTGGTAATGACGGCGCCCGCGTCCAAACACGGGATTTTCCCGTATTTGCGGCGGGTCGATTTCCACATACCCTCCAAGCTGGTATGTACCTGGTGCGGCGTCGGTGAACCTCATTCGTTTAAATGCGATGTCGCGGCCGGTGGGCGCACCCTTCAACTTCAGGGCCGCGCCGCCGATGGCTGATGTCCTGCATTGCAGGAGGTGGCCGTCGCTATCGGTATTTCCGTTTTCGTCGGCGTTTGCGGGCTAAGCAGGATTTCCGGCTTTGCTTTCTGATAACTACGGGAAATCCCGGAGTTTGGCGCCGACCTGAAAACTTGGGCGCGCGGCAGCGGCGCGGCGGCCGACGATGGCAAAGTGGAAAAATCCCACTTTGGGACACGGCCTCAATTTGAGGAAGACTCCCGCCGGTGGCGGAAGTATCCCGTCCGTCACTGGCGGATGGGCGCACGTTCAGACATCAGGGGTTATTCCGACGATGGCGCACCGGATTGCTCCAGGCACCTCCCCCTCAAATTTGATTATGGCCTTGTTGGTAAGGTCATCTCGCGACCGAACTACCCACTCCACGCTCGCGGTCGTGATATCGAACGGACCAGGATTGCTCCCCTCAATGGGGACCGGCCCATCTTCATAGCAATAGATCTCAAGATTCTGGTCAAGCTTGCTGAGCTGGGCAATCAGGTCTTTGACTTTCACACGTCCTCCGGGATGAGTTGAGCAGATGCCAAGCAGCACCGTAAGCCAATACTAGCACCCCGCTCAACCCTTAGACTCAAGTCCGCGCCTGCGAACTAAACTGCGCACCTATTCGCTTCGAAATCGTTCAGCAATCAGCCGGCTTTCGGCTCAAATATCAGGCCATTTCCCCTATGACGAGGCGCTTTCTTCGGTCGCCTCAAAGCCGCGTCGAAACTGCGCACTATCCGCGAACCATCTGCGAACTTATTTCGACCGAATCTACGTCCGCCGGCTGGCTGCGTACATGCCACCGACCTCGCGCGCGGCTTGACCAATCAGCTGCGCGGCCAGGGCTAAGTTTCCCATCTGCTCTGCCGTGCCAGCCATCCGATCAAGCGCACGAAGACGACCGGCTCGACTGGCAAGGCCGATGTCGTCCAGTTCGACCAGCAGCTTCGCCCGTGTTTCGTAGAACAGCACGCGCAACGCAGGGTTCAGCTTGGCGCCGGCCCGGCGCTCGGGGTGGTGGGCCTCTACGCATTGGCGACTGACCGTCACACCGAATTGCTCTTTGACGGAGTCGGCCACCTGGCTGGGCGTCGCAAAGCACGCGAGCTCAGTCAGGATATGCATTCTCACAGCTGTAGGCAGGCCGGCCATCGCTCAACTCCGTCAAGCCAGGTAAAGGTTAGGCACCGGAATCATGTTGTCGCCCGCACCAACGCCCGCTTGTTGGCGTCCAACTTGTCGGCAACCTTGTCCAGCTTCTCCAGAACCGCCGTGCCCACCGCGCCGCGCTGCGTCTTGTCGGCGCCAAGGCTGGCATCCACCTTGTCGATCAGCTCTCGCAACAGCGCATTGGTTTCCTGCATCGACGTCGACGAGCCACCCATCATCTCCCGCGACTGCCCGGCGGTGTACACGCGGCCAGGCTGGGTGAAGTTGACCAGCTCCGGCCCCTTCTCGCCGACCAGCGACCAACCCGAGGCGACGCCGCCGTTCTCGTGCGCGGCGCCAGCACCGGCCATCTGCTGCTGGAACAACTTCCAGATTCCAGGCATAGCTGCTGCAGATGCATCCTGATCCGACGCCTCTCGGCTATTGCGCGCTAGCACGGCGGCGAAGTCGGCGGCATAGCCGGCACCGCCACCGAACCACGCCTTGGATGCATCGAGGAAGGCTTTTTCAGCGGCGGCCAACTTGCTCGCGTCGGCAGTTTCAAACTGGCGCTTGGCCTCAGCGTATTTATCCCCTGGAGACAGGGCCGAGGAATCGCCAATCAGCAGCGAGTCATTCAGATCACGGAAGGCCTTGGCCGCATCGCGCGCCGCATTCATACTGCTGACCAGCGCATCACCAAAGGTGCGCGTCGCCACAGCGGCGCTGTCCTGCGCCTTCTTGATCGCGTCGTTCGAAGCCTTGACGGCGGCCAACTGATCGTAGAGCGCCACGGTACTTGCGGCCATGCCTTGCGTTTCCATAGCGCGCACTTCGGCCGCCGACATCGTCGCCTTGCGTGCGTCGTCGATCTGCTTCTGATAGTCGGCGTTGACGCTGGCCAGCGCGTCCGCAGCATTCTTCGCCGCTTCGGCCGCCAGCGTTTGGTCGTACAGCGCCAAGTTGTGGCCGTCGATTGCAGCGCGCGCCTTGTCAGCCAGTTGCGCCTCGGTCAGGGTCGCCTGGTCGTAGCGCGTCTGCAGGTCCTTGCGCTCATCTGCGATTTCCTGCTCCGACTTGGTCAGGTCGACCGTAGCGGCATGGGTCTTCGCGAAGGCGTCGGCCAGGGCGAGTAGCGCGGTGTACTGCTGGGCGCCGGCGTCTGTCGCCAACTTCCCGGAGTTGGCCAGGCCCAGCACGTAGTCCTTGAACTGGTCGCGCGTGGTCAGGCTCTGCAGGCCCATGGCCGCCAGCTGGTCGGTGACATACTTTTGCACCGGCGCCAACTGCTCAGCCTTCGACAGGAAGTTCTGCGAGAACGAGTTAGTTTGGCTGTTCATCTTGTCGATTCCGCCGGCCAGCTCGATCAGATGTTCGCGCGCAGCGATGCTGGCCATTCCCACCGGCCCGAACGTCGTGCCGGTCGCCGCCAGGATGGAATCGAGCTTCGCGTAGTCGCCGGCGATTCGCATCACCGTCTCAGCGTAGCCCTCGCCCACCTTGCGGAACTGGTCGAACTGCGGGAAGGCGGCGGCCGCGATCTCGTCCATCGATTTCGAGATGACCGAGTTCAGCGCCTCGGTCAGCGCGGTGCCGGTCAAGCCCTTGAGCGAGACCTTGGTGCTCTCCAGTGTCAGGCCGTCCAGCACCTTGGTCACATCGGCGGCAGTACCGCCCAGCGCCACAGAGGCAGCCTACCAGCTCGTCATACTTGCTTTTTGCCGCGGCGACCTCCTCCGGATTTTTGGCTTGCGCTACAGCTGCTTGCACCAGGGCCTGCTGTTTGGCGTACGAAATCGCCTCGGCCGCGATATAGTCGGCGCGCGCGTTCGCCCGGCCGGCGTAGAAATCGGCATCCGAGGTGGCGAACTTGGTGTGATACAGCGCGAGCATATTGTCGCGCGCGTCGTAGATGGATTTCTCTCCCTCAAGAGCGGCGCGCTCCTTCAGCAAGGAATCTTGCAACACCTTCGCGCGGTCATCCTTGCCCTGAGCGTACTGGGCGTGGATGCCGGCAAGGACTTGCGCCTGGGCCTCATCGTTCGGAATTTCCCCGCCGCCGATCATGACCTTCTCGATATTTTCCTTGTACTTCCGAATGGCATCAGTTTCCGCCTGCTGCTTGGTCTGGTAACGCTTTTGCATATCGGCCAGCTCACGCACAGCACGCTGCCCTTCAGCATCGCGCCTGGCGGTCTCGCTGGCAGCTGCGGCCTTCTGCTCGTCTTCGGTCTTTTTCTTGAGCGCCGCAATGATGATGTCGCTCTGCTTTTGGATGAACTGATCCATGTCGACCTGGTTCATGCCGCCATTGCGCGTAGGCCCGGTAGGGTCGAGACCGGTTTGGCGAGCGGAGATAATCGCCTGCTGCGCCTTGGCGATAGTGTCATCTGGCGTTTCCCTCCGGCCAATCCCCTTCGCGGCATCCCAGTAGTCATCCCACTTATGCTTTGCAGCATTCAGCGCTGTTTCCAGCGTGCCCAGGTTCAATTCGTTCTTTTTCAACGCATCGTCGACAGCATGACCATACTCGGTCATGGCCTGTTGCGCCTTTCCCTCCTCCTCCAGCTGGCGGATATGCTGATACTGCGCAGTCGACAAGGCGTGATAGCGTTTTTCATGTTCGTCGACAAATTTCACGACTCCATCGGCCATTTTCGCAAAGTCGCTGGCCACCTCCTCTGCGGACTGGCCGGTCAATTTCGACATGGTAAGAGCGGCGCCCCCTACCGCCAGGAGCGATTCTCCCGTAAATTGGCCGGTGGAGATCAGTGTTTGCAGGACGGTACGGGCGTGCCCGGCACCAGCATCTTCCAGCGCGCCCAGCGCGGCGGCCATGCCGTTCAGTTGCCCCTCGGTCACTCCAGCCGCATTCCCGGTCAGCGCGACGGACTTCGCAAACTCACTTGACTGCGCCGCGCCCTCGGCGAAAGCGTAACCAATGGCCGCGACAGCGCCAACGACGACCGCCCCGGCGACCAGCGTTCCCGCGCCCAAGGCGGAGATCGCCGCATGCATCGCATTTGTACGCTCCCCCAGGACGATCAGGCTACCGGGGAGCCGGGAGAAGTTCCCTGAAATGATCTCGTGACCAAGGACCATCAATTCGCGGGTGGCGCCGGCGGAAGAAAAACTCATCCCATCCATCGCGACTGCGCCATTGCGGAACGCTCCGGCCTGCGCATTGATTGCATCCCTGGACACTTGCGTCTGAGCGACTACCCCAGCCTCGTACGCCTGCAGATCACGCAATTGCGACCTGGTCAGACCGATTGTCGCAGCAAGATTATCGAAACTCTGGATCAGGTCAGACTGGTCGCGCGTCAGCACCATGTTTGCAGCCGCTGCGGCCCTGGCCTGCTCAGCCTGGTAACGCATGATCTTGGTCGTATCGTCCATCTGGCCATTCATCGAACGCGCGCGCTGCGTCACCTGGGCGCTGGCCTGATCGAGCTGATCGAACGATTTTGTGGCCAAATCAATCTTGGGCCGCACATCACTTACCGTCGCATCGACCCGCTTGCCGACTGCCGCAAATTTATCCAGTTCAGAGGTGGCGGCGGCGATCGGCCTGGTATCAATCTCAATGCCGAGGGAGGCAAAATCCGTCAATTACGCCTCCATCTCAGTAGCAGGTTCCTTGCAGGAATCTATGTACTTGCGTACGTCGAGGGGATCAAAGCGTAAGGAACGGCCGATACGGACGCTGGTGAGCGGCAGGCTGTGTACTGTGGCCGGCGCCAAGTCAAGAATGGCACCAACCTCGGCCAAGCGCATCAACGCGCCGGTGGCCATCTTGTGCATGGCCTGGGTGGTTGTTTTAGTCTCGGGCTGCATATCTCAGGGGAAGGTGGGATGTAAAAATACATTACACCCCACCTACGTCTCATTCTTGGCCGTTTTTTGAGACAGTTAAGGCCCCTCCGATTATTCGATACGCCTGGCAGCGCGATATGCCGTAGAGCGCAATCAGCCGATCTCGTACCGTCGCCCGCGATACCCGTTGAGCCAGCAACTGGCCGGCGAAGAGCACGCGGGCCTCTCGCTCTAGGCAGGAAACCCCATTGGCAATGCCGACCTGGCGGACAGCCTCGCAAAACCGTTTCTTGGCCGCCGGATCAGCGTCGAGCGCTTGCGTAGCGGCCAAGATCTCAAGCAGCAAGGAGCGGCTGGAAATCAAAGTCACCCCTGGCTAGTCACGACGGGCGGCTCGGCGACTCCCTGCGGAGTCACCCACACCACCCGGTCACCGGCCCCCACGAAAGCGCCATAGGCACCGTGCTGAGAGCAAAGCGATGCCCCGGAAGCGGCCGCCTCGTGGGCCCGCAAGAGCAGGTCGTTCATCACGGGCGCAGGGATCGCATCGCATGCTCGCTGCGCCATGGTCAGCGCAAGGCCGCTCATGCGATCGCTCTTCACCAGCCTGCGCAATTTGCCGGTCTGCCGGCAGCCCGCCTTTTGCGCCGCCGCCAGTATCCCGTTCATCAGGGAGCGGGCATTCTGCACTTGATGCGGGGCCGCCTCATATTCCGTCGTGAAGATGGTATTCGCAGCCAGCAAAAACATCCCCGTTGGCGTGATCATGTCGACGCCGTCCATCTCAATCGTTACTGGTCGTATCTTTTTCATAGTTTCCTTTGCCCTTGGGCGTTTAGTTTGGCTGCCGTTCATTCACTCGGCAGCAGGGTTATGGCACCGTCCAGATCAATGACGTCGGCCATGTCCAGTTGGCCGCGCTGCCGAGCGCAGGCCTTGGCCAACAGGCGCAGCGCGCCAAGCTCTTTACGCCTCAACTCAGTCACCCGGCGCCCGGCCTCGCTCTGCTGAATGCATCGCTGCACGCACCATCCGTCATCCCCGCCGGCCTTGATCTGGGCGTCGATCCTGCGCTTTTCCTTGCCGACGGCAAGGCGGCGCGCGTGGGCGGTATGCCACTGCAGGGCAGCATTTATCAATTCCCGGTCGTTCATCTCATCTCCGTTTACCCGGCAAGGCCGTTTATCGCGCTGTGGCAGCACGAACGGACCTTGCCTGCGGTGGTTGGCCCGGCCAAGCAACGAAAGCAGCTCAGCGGGGCGATTCAGCTCAGTCGCCGACCTTTCCGCCGGCCTTGAAGAATGCATGGCGCTCCATTTGCGGCATTTGGTCGAAGGTCGCGCGCGTGATGGTCTTACCACTGTTCGCTGCTGGCGCTGGAGCTGGCCCGCCGGACGGTGCTGCAGCGCTTTCAGCAATGCGCCCGCCCTCCTTGAGAAACTTGGCCTTGCTCATCTGCGGCAGGGAGTCGAATTGCGCTCGATTGATGGTAGTGCCGGTACGCTGTTGACCGGTGGGAGAGGCAGTGCCGGGCGCGCTGGCCGCGCCACCTTCGCGCTGGATCATTCCCTTTTTCTCGTAGACGTTGACCAGCTGAGCAAATGCCTCGTTGAAGTCGGCGGCCTCGCCGTGGCGAGTGGGCGAGTACATCGTAATGCCATGCTTATCGACACCCACCAGCTTGCCGCCATCGAGGCGGAACGAGTCGCCAAAGAACGCTGCGGCCACGTCAGCCGGCAACTTCAGGCCGGTCATCACAGGCGAGGCCTCGAAATGCTTGCTCAGGGCGAGCTTGAAAGCGGCAGCGCCGTCGATTTCGCGCTCGGTGCCGTTGTCCATGACGTAGACGGGCGCGCCGTTGCGGACGACGGCCGAGCCGTCTTTGTTCAATTTCAGTTTCATAATATTAACTTTCTTTAAGGTTTGGTCGAGGTGGGAAAATCCCACTTCGGTCATGGATGTGGATGCTTGGCGCGGGCCGGCGGGCCGGTGGTCGGCGCAAACTCCCCGCGCTGCTCATCCCAGCTAGTGGCCGGGTGGTCTTCGTCGCGGTGGCGTCGATACTCCCTGGCCTCCGGCGCCATCCCCCGCTGGGGGCCCGGATGTCCGCCCCCAGCGGGGGAGCACCGATGTGCGTCGGCTCGACCGGCCTGCGGATCGACCTGCTCAGTTTTGAGCTGGTCGCCGCTGACCGTGGGGGTATCCCAAAATTCGAGGACACCTGCAGGGAGTCGTGAAACGCTACTCCCTTTGGAGATGCATCCACCTTTGGATACATCTTTGTGCACACGTATTTCGTTCACAGTGGGCGTGCGGTGGGCGGCGCCCGGTGCTGGCGAGATACACTCAAAACTGAGTACATCTTCTGCGGCCGGGTGGCGGGTGCCGTCCTGGTGGTGCCCGACCAAGCCGACGAAAAACGTCGGGCTGGTTTCGTCGATCGCAGCAGCGCACTCCAGCGAGATGCGCGCAGGACTGCTCACATCTTGCTGGCCGGCCAACGCGACGCAATCCGTCGGCTTGGTGTGGCGGGCGGCGCGCGGGGCGATGGCTTGAAATATCAAGGCATCTTGCTGACCCAAAACACCCGGAATCTGGGTGGAATGGCTGGCCAGGTCGCCGGCGCCGTCCTGGTGGTGGGCGTCGACCGCAGGGGCGTCCAGCTGGTGGACGGCCCCATGCGTCAGCCCGGCGATCCGGACGACGTCCGGTGCTGGGGCCTCCTGAACTTTAAGGACGCCCCCTACTGCGGCCTGGCCGGCGGTTGGCGCCGGGATGCACTGGGAGGCTTGCATGCCCTCGGCGGGCTGGTGCGGCTGCTCATGGGCTGGATTTGGGGAGGAGGAAGGAGCAACGTCTACACAGAGATAGACGTTGTCGAATTTCTTGCCATCCTGATTGCCCAAATTTTGTGCAATGTCTATAGGCTTCGCATTCACTGTGGCGCGGTAGGTCCGCTCGGGCTTGCACGGCGCGGTCATGATCTCCGCAAAGCTCTTGGCCTTCGCCTTGGTGGTAGGCATGCTCAAGCCCAGCAGCGCCAGCAGCGCCTCCGCTTGGCTACCCAGTCCGGCGATAAGCGCATCGCGCATGCCAGGCGATTGGAGGCGCTCAGGGCGCGCGCGCAGCGCTTCCAGCACCATGCTTCCGGCCACGTCCCTGTTCAGCTTGCTGAGGCGCTTTGCGCGCGGCTGGTGGGTGATCCCGAAGCGCTGCGCCACCTGCTGCTGGAAGTCGGCCAGCATGGCGCGGATCTTGGCCGGGCCGCCGGCCAGTGCGCCGCCCTGCATGCGGCCAGCGATAAGCGGCAGCAGCAGGATGTGGCAATGCGGGGCGGCTTCGTCCAGGTGGACGGCTGCGCTCAGCACCGGGACGCTGAAATAAGCGTCTGCCCAGGCGACGGCGGCGGCGAAGTAGTCGCGGTGGTCGATGGCCGTGGCGGCCGGCAAGCTGAACACCAGTTCCACGCACATGCAGGCATCGCGGCGGAGCTTGGTCACACCGGCATTGTCCAGCAGCGCCAGCGCGAGGGCGGCCACTCCGTCAGCGGTGGCCGGGCCGCGCAACTGGTAATTCAAGTGCATGCGGCCGGGATTGATTCCGCTAGCAGTACTGGCGCCCAGCTCGGCCTGAATCTCGCGCAGGTTGTGCATGGCCGCCACCCGGACGATGTTCTTGGGCGACGTCACGCCGCGCACGGTCCGGGTGTTCAAGCACTTGAGGCGCAGGTACAGCGAGTCGGTCATGCGCAGCCCCGCAAGGCGCAGCTCACCAGCGCCAGCAGTACGATCAGGCTTGGCGGTGGTGGCGGCAGCGGACACAGCACGGCGGCGCGCAGGCGGTGGACGGCAAGCATCATTCGCCCAAGTCCAACTTGCCTTGCGCATCCGCCTTGACGCCACTAAAAACATACCTTGCGATCCGGCAGTGCACCAACCCATCAGGGCCCTCGATCCGTTCAGGATGCGAGGTGATCAGATAGCCTGCCTCCTGGAGCTCATGGACACGGGTCGCCACGCGATACACACCCAGGCCGACGGCTTCGGGTGTATTCAACCCACGCCCGCCAAGATATTGAAGGATGTTCAGCAACGCCTCGCGCTGGCTACGGCCGGTCGTGTCACGCAGGAATAAGCCGGCCTTGCGCACTTCGCGGCGCAACTTTGAGATATACTGATCGCTGCACTTCAGAACTTTGATTTGCCCACCTACGCCGCCCGCCAGCTTTGTAGGTCGAGCGCCTCCCTTATCGGAGGCGTTTTGTTTTTTGGAGGTCATGCAGCACCGCCTTTCACTTGGCGGTAGCCGATCGGATCGGCAAGCCAGCGGTGCACCTCGATGTTCGGATACATGGTGCAGCGCTCGGAAATGCGGATCGGCGCCGGCGCGCGGCCGACCAGGCAGAGCTGGCGCCACTTCTCGCGGGACACAGGAATGATGTGCTGGAGCTGCTGCCAGCGCGACATGCCCACTGGAGGCAGAGCTGGCGCTGCTGCGGCTGCGGCGACGGTTTGGGCGGCCATTATTGCGCCCCCCGTGTCAGAGCCGCAATCTCATCGCTCGGCCAGAGCAGACGGCCGTGGACGCGGATCGGCTGGACCGGTCCGGTTTTCGTGAACGCCCACTTGTTCAGGGTGCGCGGTTGGCGGTGGAGCGCGGCGGCGGCTTGGGCCGTCGTCATCAGTTCGCGGATGGCTGCGCCTACTTGGGTTTGCATTTTGTGGCCCCTTGTGTGATTAGGTGCCACAACTATCTAACTCACCCTGCTTATCCCCAATACTTCCGTTTCTCCACGTAACCAAGCGTCACTGTGCGTTACCGTGCGTTACCTCGCCCGACGTCTGTACAGTGCAATGAACGCCGTTCTCTTGTAAATTACGAACCCTTCATCATTGGTATCCGATCGGTATTTGATGCCCTCGCCGTCGACATAGCCCAATAGCGGCGCAGGCGGTGATTTGGTACTCGCAATCGCTACAAACGCATCCCAAACGCTTTGAGGTTTGCTGGCATCGGCTGCACTTGCCTCGGCTTGCGCGATGACCGCATCAAGCGGATGGGCGCGGCTTTTAAGAGCATGCGTTCTTGTACCGATAGTTGGAGCGGGCTCACTCGCCGTGACCGGCGTTGCGCTTTCGGCCAGCATCTCGTCCTCATAGACCCACAGGACATCCCGGCCGATCGTCTGCGGTTCACGTAGGAAATACACCACCGGCTTATCACTCAACTGAGGAATCGATATTCCGTTTTCGTAGCCCGGCTCCCTCCATACGGCGATTGTGGTCGTCCCGGAAAGCAGAATTTCCTTCGCCTCATGGGGAAGAATGCAGGTTTCCGCCTTGCCTCCAATCTGGCGCCGATGCGCGTGACTTAGCTCGCGGCCCGCATAGTCTCGTCCATCTGCCGTGAATGGGGCGAGCATCGCCCCAAGGTAAATACGGTCGGACACCGCCCAATGCAATACATCGTTGACGCTGACGCCTGCCATCTCGGCGGCGGCGGAAATAGGTAATTGCTTTCTCAAAACCACCCCTTCAAGGTGTCGTCTTCAGGAATCGGGGCACCAGCCAGGCGGTGAAGAGCCGCTTTTCGGGAGCTAACCTATGCTGGTGCTTTAAACTTTTTCTGGCGCTGGTCGGCGCCGGCGCGCCTACGCGGCCTGGCCGAACCGGCCGATGACAACTTTAGCGCCCTCGTTGATCTGCGCATCCACGAAGGTGGCCCACAGCTGCAGTATCTTGCGGCGCTCGTCCGCATACTCAGCGCGGTTGTATACGCCCTTGATGCCCTTGATCGAATGCGCCAGCGCCTTCTCGATCGCATCGGACGACAAGCCCATCTCGTGCAGGTGGGTCGACGCCGTGCGGCGAAAATCGTGGATGACGAAATGCTGCATGTCGGACTTCATCGCGCGCACCGCCTGGTTGAGCGTGGACTTAGCAATCGGCCGATCCTCGTACCCTCGCCGCATGGGGAACAGGAAGCGCTGACTGTGCGACAGCGTTCGCAGCTCGCGGATCATCTCGACCGCCTGGGCCGACAGATAAACCCAGTGCTCGTTGTCCTTCTTCATCCGGGCAGCAGGGATACGCCAGATACCGGCGTCCAGGTCGAACTCACTCCACTCAGCCTCGGTCAGCTCGGACTTGCGCACCATGGTGATCACCAGCAGGTGCAGCGCCAGCTTGTAGGCCCGGCTCATGTCGGAGGCGTACACCTCGCGCATGAGGGAGCCGATTTCATCCGGAGCCAGCACGCGGGTGCGGCTCTGCGGCGTGGCGATGAAGCGGGCAACCAGTTGCTGAGCGGGGTTGATGGCCACTGCCTGCCGCGAAATGGCGTATTCGTACATCCGCTTGATGACGTTGCGGGTGAACAGCGCCATCTGCGGGGAGCCACGCCCTTTGACCTTGTCGCAGATGGCCAGCACGTCGCCGGCATTGACGTCCGCCAGCGGCTTGGCGCCGATCGCCGGGAGGATGTCCTTATCCAAGGCGCGGCGGGTCACAGTGCTGTAGGACTTGGATTTATTTGCGATCTCTGAGTTGAACCACTGGTCGGAGAAGGGCCGGACGGAATCGTGCGCCTTGCTGGCGCCGCGGTCTTTCCTGGCGTCGGCGATCGGCGAGACGCCGCCGGCCACAGTCTCGGCATACTTGCGCGCCCGCTCCCGCGCATCCTGCAGGCTGATCGACGGGTACTCGCCGATCGTCACCAGGGGCTGCTGCCTGCCGTGCAGCGAATAGCGATATCGCCAGATCTTCGCGCCGGACGTCATAACCTCCAGCGCCAGCCCGCCGCCGTCGGCGACCAAGTAACGCTTCGCCCTGGGCTTCATGGCCTTGATGCGCTTGTCGTTCAGGGGGGTGGCTGCTTTGGGCATGATAAGTACACAGTCTTCAGCTCACAATGAGCTGTGTACTGAAGTGTGTACTTAAAATCTCTTGGTGTCAATTGGCATGAATTGGCAAACTTTGCACATAAGCCTTTGATTTCACTGGAATAGAAAACAGAAAATTGGCAAACTTTGACATCGCTTGCAAACTACTTATTTTCCGATGCAGAACCGGGAGAAGATCACACCCAGCAGGTCATCCGACGAGAAGGCGCCGGTGATGCTGGACAGTTGAACCTGCGCCAGCCGCAGCTCTTCCGCGAACAGGTCCAGCGACTGGTCGTTCTGCGCCGCGTGCTCGCCGGCGCGCGCCAGGTGGGCGCCGGCGTTCTTCAGCGCGATCAGGTGGCGCTCGCGCGCCAGGTACAGCGATTCGCCGGTCTGCTGCCAGCCGGCGATGCGCAACAGCTCGGCGCGCAGCAGGTCGATGCCGATGTGCTCGTGCGCGGACAGGTAGACGTGCGTGGCATCCTCCATCGGATCGACGCCCGGCTTGTGGCCCGACAAATCGATCTTGTTCCAGATGCGCAGCACCGGCACGCCGGCCGGGAAGGCGGCGACGATGCCCTCGTCCGCGCGCGACGGGCCGTGGTCCGCGTCGAGCAGGTGCAGGATGACGTCGGCCTTGCCGACCTCGCCCCAGGTGCGTTCGATGCCGATGCGCTCGACCACGTCCACACCGTCGTCGATCGCGCGGATGCCGGCGGTGTCGATGATGTTTAGAGGTATACCTTCAATCTGGATGGTCTCGGTGACTTTGTCGCGCGTGGTGCCGGCGATCGGCGTGACGATGGCGACGTCCGTGCCCGCCAGCGCGTTCAGCAGCGACGATTTGCCGACGTTGGGCTGGCCGACCAGTACCACGTTCAAGCCCTCGCGCAGCAGCGCGCCTTGCGAGGCCTGCTTGAACACCTGCTCCAGCGCCTCGACGATGCCGGCCAGCTGGCCGCGCGCGTCGGATTTTTCCAGGAAGTCGATCTCCTCTTCCGGGAAGTCCAGCGTGGCTTCGACCAGCATGCGCAGGCCGGTCACGCCGTCCACCAACGCGTTGACCGTCTTCGAGAACGCGCCCGACAGCGATTGCGACGCCGACTTGGCCGCCGCTTCGGTGGAGGCGTCGATCAGGTCGGCCACGGCCTCGGCCTGCGCCAGGTCGAGCTTGTCGTTGAGGTAGGCGCGGCGCGTGAACTCGCCCGGCTCGGCCAGGCGCAGGCCCATGTCGGCGCCCGCCTCCAGCACGCGCGCCAACAGCAGCTGCAGCACGACGGGGCCGCCGTGGCCCTGCAGTTCCAGCACGTCTTCCCCGGTGTAGGAATGCGGGCCCTTGAACCAGATGGCGATGCCCTGGTCGATCAGCGCGCCGTCGGCCTGCTTGAACGGGATGTAGGTGGCGTGGCGCGGCTGCAGGGCGGTGGCGCCGAACAGCGCGGCGATCAAGGGCTGCAGGTTCTTGCCGGAGGCGCGCACCACGCCGATGCCGCCGCGCCCAGGTGCGGTGGCGATGGCGGCGATGGGGGAAGAGTCGATATTCATAGGGGGAATTGTAAGGTAAAAAAAAGCCCGCGATTAACACGGGCTTTTCTGCAACATCAGCTGGTGATCAGGAGTTGGCGGCCGCAGGCGGCGCGAACTTCTTGGAGATCACGTACTGCTGACCGATCGACAGCACGTTGTTCACGACCCAGTACAGCACCAGGCCGGACGGGAAGAAGAAGAACATGACCGAGAACGCCAGCGGCATGAACAGCATCATCTTCGCTTGCATCGGATCGGCAGGAGCCGGGTTCAGCTTGGTGGTGATGAACATCGAGATCGCGTACAGCACCGGCAGGATGTACCAAGGATCCGGCGCGGCCAGGTTGGTGATCCAGCCGATCCACGGCGCGCCGCGAATCTCGACCGACGCCTGCAGCACCCAGTACAGGGCGATGAAGACCGGCATCTGCACCAGGATAGGCAGGCAGCCGCCCAGCGGGTTGATCTTCTCGGCCTTGTACAGTTCCATGGTGGCCTGGTTCATCTTGGCCGGATCGCCTTTGTAGCGCTCGCGGATGGCCTGCATCTTCGGCGTGACCAGCTTGACCTTGGCCATGCTGCGGTAGCCGGCGGCCGACAGCGGGAAGAACGCCAGCTTGATCAGGATGGTGAAGGCGATGATGGTCCAGCCCCAGTTGCCCAGCACCTGGTGGATGTGGTCCATGACCCAGAAGATAGGCTTGGCGATGATGGTCAGCCAGCCGTAGTCCTTGACCAGTTCCAGGCCAGGGGTGACCTGCTCCAGCAGCTTGGCTTGCTGCGGGCCGGAGTACAGCTTGGCCTCGTTGCTCACGGTGGCGCCCGGCGCCAGCGTGCCCAGCTGCTGGATGGTGCCGATCGCGTACTGGTTGGTCGTCACTTTCTTGGTGAAGATGGTGCGCGCCAGCTTGTCCTGCGGGACGAAGGCCGAGACGAAGAAGTGCTGCGAGATCGCGAACCAGCCGTTATCGGCCTTGGTCGGGTGATCCTGCACGGCGTCCTTGCCGGTCTTGGCGGCTTCGGCGGCTTCTTTTTCCAGCGTGTCGAACTTCAGCTTCTTGTAGTGGTCTTCGGCGGTGTACAGCGTCGGGCCGGTGTAGCTGCTGTTGAAGTAGGAGTCGCCGGCCGGCTTGTTGCCGTCGTGGACCAGCTGCAGGTACAGCTCAGGCTTGACCGGGGCGGCGCCGACGTTGGTCACGTCGTGGCGCACATCGATCACGTAGTCGCCGCGCTTGAAGGTGTAGGTCTTGGTCAGCTTGACGCCGGCCGATTCCGCTTCCAGCACCAGTTGCACCTGGTTGCCGTCGCCCAGCATGCGCGGGCCTGGCTTGGCCACGAAGCCGGTCTGGTGGTTCGGCAGGCCGGGCGCGCCGATCAGGCCGGTTTGGGCCAGATAGGTCTTGCCGGTGCCGGCGTCCACATCGAACAGCACCTGGTTCTTGGTCGGGTCCACGCCGTCCTTGAACTTCAGCAGTTCCAGGCGCTTGATGGTGCCGCCCAGCGTGTCGACGTCGACACGGAACAGATCGGTGGTGACGGTGATGCGCTCACTCTTGAACGGCTCGGCCGCGGCGGGCGCGCCCGGCAGTGCGGCGGCGCCGGCAGCCGCGGTCGCGGAGGCGGCCGGCAGTTCGGATTTCTTCGCTTCCGGGGCCTTGGCGGTCTGCGCCGGGGCGGGAGCAAACATGGAAGGCTTGCCTGTCGAGACCATCCAGTTGTTCCAGAGAACTACCAGCGACACGGCAAACACGATCCACAGGATGGTACGTTTATTGATATCCATTAGGCTATTTGTCAGGAGTGGTTGCAACCGCAAGCGGTCGTAGAGGAATTCGTTTTGCCGTCCGCAGGAGGGACGGGATCATGCCCGCCCGGATTCCACGGATGGCAGCGGCACACGCGCTTGACCGCCAGCAGGCTGCCCTTCGCGGCGCCATGCACCTGCAACGCTTCCAGCGCGTAGTTCGAGCAGCTTGGATGAAAGCGGCAACTCGGCGCCATCAGCGGGCTGATGGCCAACTGGTAAAAGCGCAGCAGCAAGCGTAGCAGAGTTTTCATGGGGCCTCAGATGGAGGCGGCGGCGCCGAAGGCAAGGCCGGTTTGGGCGGCTTGGCCGTCTTGGCCTGCGCGAACAGGCGTGCCAGCTCCACCCGCAAAGCCGCTTTCAGCTTGGCGGTGGTGGCCGGCCCGTCCTTGCTGTTGACCGGCTTGGACAGGCGGATCAGGCAATCGATCGCCGGCAGGCTGGTCTGGCGGAACAGTTCGCGGGTGACGCGCTTGATCGTGTTGCGCGTGACGGCGCGCGGCGCAAACCGCTTGGCCACAACGACGCCCAGCCGCGCATGCGGCAATTCATTCAGACGGGTGTAAAGCACAAAGTGCGCGCTTTTTTGGGTAGGGCGCAAACGAAAAACGGATGAAAATTCATCCGTTTTAACGATACGCCGAACGCGCGCGAAGTCGTGTGAACCTTCGCCTGTCGAGCCGCTTGAAATACAGCTTTCCACGCGATCAGCTAACAAGCAGTTGGCTTATACAGCCAGACGCTTGCGGCCTTTGGCGCGACGTGCGTTGAGCACTTGACGGCCACCACGGGTAGCCATACGTGCGCGGAAGCCGTGGGTACGCTTACGGCGTACAACGGAAGGTTGGTAAGTACGTTTCATGTTGGTCTCGCTAAAAGCAGAAAAAAATGCAAAATCGGGTTGTGGCCCCGTCAGTTTTTGGTGCCAATGACACTTCGCGCACCCATGCCAACGCTACCGGCACAAGCTGGGTCCATCTCATCGCCCGCTAAATCCACGCTTACTCCATATTGACGTTCATGTGAATAAACTAGGAATACGGGCGGGGAACCCTGAATTATCAACATTTAGCTCCCGCTTGTCAACAACTGATGGCCTCCGGCCGCCGCGCTTCGGCCGCCGGGACTGCGAAAATAAGCGTCGTGCCTGTGGATAACTTGCGCCGGCGAGAGTAGAATAGCGCGTTACGTGTGGCGAACCCAGGTTCACCGACACCCTGATCAGCAGTAAAGAATAGATAAAGATTCATGGAAAATTTTTGGCAGACCTGCTCCGCCCAGCTGGAGCTGGAGCTGACGCCGCAACAGTTCAGCGCGTGGATAAAACCGCTCATCCCCCTCGACTACGAGGCGGGCAAGCTGCGTGTGGCCGCGCCCAACCGGTTCAAGCTGGACTGGGTGAAGACCCAGTTCGCCAGCCGCATCACCGCGCTGGCGTGCCAGTACTGGGAAGCGCCGACCGAGGTGCAGTTCGTGCTCGACCCGCGCCTGGCGCTGCCGAAAAAGCCGGCCACCGTGATGCCCGCCCCCGACTACAACGACGGCGCGCCGAACGGCAACGCCCGCGCGAACGACCCGGTGCCGTCGGTGCCCGAGCTGCCGGCCTCGGCCGCGCCGCGCCGCGAGCAGAGCCGCATCAACACCGACCTCACCTTCGACAGCTTCGTCACCGGTAAGGCCAACCAGCTGGCGCGCGCCGCCGCTATTCAAGTGGCCAACAACCCGGGCGTGTCGTACAACCCGCTGTTCTTCTACGGCGGCGTGGGCCTGGGTAAGACCCACTTGATCCACGCGATCGGCAACCAGGTGATGGCCGACCAGCCGGGCGCCAAGATCCGCTACATCCACGCCGAGCAGTACGTGCGCGACGTGGTGACGGCCTACCAGCGCAAGGGCTTCGACGACTTCAAGCACTACTATCACTCGCTCGACATGCTGCTGATCGATGATATCCAGTTCTTCGGCGGGAAGAGCCGCACGCAGGAAGAGTTCTTCTATGCGTTCGAAGCGCTGATCGCGGCCAAGAAGCAGATCATCATCACCTCGGATACCTATCCGAAGGAAATCACCGGCATGGACGACCGCCTGATCTCGCGCTTCGATTCCGGCCTGACGGTGGCGATCGAGCCGCCCGAGCTGGAGATGCGCGTGGCGATTCTGCTGAAAAAAGCCAAGCAGGAAGGGGTCACGTTCTCGGACGACGTCGCCTTCTTCGTGGCCAAGCACCTGCGCTCCAACGTGCGCGAGCTGGAAGGCGCGCTGCGCAAGATCCTGGCGTACTCGCGCTTCCACGGCAAGGACATCACGATCGACATCGTCAAGGAAGCGCTGAAGGATTTGCTGTCGGTGCAGAACCGCCAGATCTCGGTGGAGAACATCCAGAAGACGGTGGCGGACTTCTTCAACATCAAGGTGGCCGACATGTACTCCAAGCGTCGCCCGGCCAACATCGCGCGGCCGCGCCAGATCGCGATGTACCTGGCCAAGGAGCTGACGCAGAAGAGCCTGCCGGAGATCGGCGAACTGTTCGGCGGCCGCGACCATACGACCGTGCTGCACGCCGTGCGCAAGATCGCGCTGGACCGCACCAAGAACCCGGAATGCAACCACGAGCTGCACGTGCTGGAGCAAACGCTGAAAGGCTAGCCGGACGGTAGGAATGCCTTTATGATCTAGGCAAAAAAGCACGGCTGCTCACAAGGCAATATAGTTATAAAAATATCGTTTAATCTTTACTATTGAGGATAATCTATGCAATTGGTCAAAACCACCCGAGATACCCTTCTCCGGCCACTGCAGATCGTGAGCGGTATTGTCGAGCGTCGGCACACTATGCCGATTCTGGCCAATATCCTCATCCGCAAAGAGGGCGAGAGCGTATCCTTCCTGTCGACCGACACGGAAGTCCAGATCACCACCAACGCCGAGATCGGCTCCGGCAGCGAAGTGACCGGCACCACCGTGGCCGCGCGCAAGCTGCTCGACATCCTGCGCGCGCTGCCTGAATCGGGCGACGTGACGATGACGCTGCTGAACAAGCGCCTGACGGTCCAGACCGGCAAATCGCGCTTCGCGCTGCAGACCCTGGCCGCCGAGGAATTCCCGACCGTGCAGCAGGCCGAGAGCTACAGCGCCTCCGTCACCCTGCCGCAAAAGACCCTGAAGCACCTGTTCAACATGGTGCACTTCTCGATGGCCCAGCAGGACATCCGCTACTACCTGAACGGCCTGCTGCTGGTCCTGGACGGCAAGAACGTGATCGCCGTGGCCACCGATGGCCACCGCCTGGCGTTCTGCCAGGTCGAGACCGAGCAATCGTTCGAGCGCCAGGAAGTGATCATCCCGCGCAAGACCATCATCGAACTGCAGCGCCTGCTGGAAGAGAACGACGAGACCGTGCAGCTGGACATCGCCGCCAACCAGGTCAAGCTGACCTTCGCCGACATCGAGCTGATCTCCAAGCTGGTCGAGGGCAAGTTCCCCGACTACACGCGCGTGATCCCGAAGGGCTACAAGAACGAGTTCACGATCGGCCGCGATGAGCTGCTGCGCTCGCTGCAACGCGCCGCCATCATGACCAGCGATAAGTTCAAGGGCGTGCGCTGCATCATCACGCCGGGCAGCATGAAGATCAGCTCGACCAACGCGGACCAGGAAGAGGCCGTGGAAGAACTGGAAATCGACTACGGCGGCGACAGCGTCGACATCGGCTTCAACGTGACCTATCTGCTGGACGTGTTGAACAACCTGAAGTGCGACCAGGTCAACGTCGCGCTGGGCGATTCGAACTCGTCCGCGCTGATCTCGATCCCGGACAATGCCGACTTCAAGTACGTCGTCATGCCGATGCGTATCTAAGTTTTTTGTAGCCGCCGTCAGAACACCAGTAATCGATAACAGAGAAAGCAGCACATGTCCGCCATCCCAGAAGAGAATCCAGTACCAGTACCGGCCAAAACCGAAGAATACGGCGCCTCATCGATCCAGATCCTCGAAGGTCTGGAAGCAGTACGCAAACGACCGGGCATGTACATCGGCGACACCTCGGACGGCACCGGCCTGCACCACCTGGTGTTCGAAGTGCTGGACAACTCGATCGACGAATCGCTGGCCGGCCACTGCACGGAAATCCACGTCACCATCCACTCGGACAACTCGATCTCGATCACCGACAACGGCCGCGGCGTGCCGACCGGCCTGAAGATGGACGACAAGCACGATCCGAAGCGCTCCGCCGCCGAGATCGTCATGACCGAGCTGCACGCCGGCGGCAAGTTCGACCAGAACTCGTACAAGGTGTCGGGCGGTTTGCACGGCGTGGGTGTCTCGTGCGTGAACGCGCTGTCCAAGCTGCTCAAGCTGACCATCCGCCGCGACGGCAAGGTGCACTACATGGAGTTCGTGCGCGGCGTGCCGCAGAACCGCGAACTGGAAGAGAAGGACGGCTTCGCCGTCTCGCCGATCAAGGTCATCGGCGAAACCGACAAGCGCGGCACCGACGTGCACTTCTGGGCCGACGAGGAAATCTTCACCCACGTCGAATTCCACTACGAGATTTTGGCCAAGCGCATCCGCGAACTGTCGTTCCTGAATAACGGCGTCAACATCAAGCTGACCGACCAGCGCACCGGCAAGGAAGAGATCTTCGCGTTCGAGGGCGGCACGCGCGGCTTCGTCGAGTACATCAACAAGGCCAAGACCGTGCTGCACCCGACCGTGTTCCAGGCCACCGGCGAGCGCATGTCGGACCAGGGCACCAACATCTCGGTGGACGTGTCGATGCAGTGGAACGACGCCTATAACGAGCAGGTGCTGTGCTTCACCAACAACATCCCGCAGCGCGACGGCGGCACCCACCTGACCGGCCTGCGCGCCGCGATGACGCGCGTGATCAACAAGTACATCGACGAGCAGGAATTCGCCAAGAAGGCCAAGGTGGAAATCTCCGGCGACGACATGCGCGAAGGCCTGACCTGCGTGCTGTCGGTCAAGGTGCCAGAGCCGAAGTTCTCGTCGCAGACCAAGGACAAGCTGGTCTCGTCCGAAGTGCGCGGCCCGGTCGAAGAGATCGTCGCCAAGACGCTGTCGGACTACCTGCAGGAAAAACCGAACGACGCCAAGATCATCTGCGGCAAGATCGTCGAAGCGGCGCGCGCGCGCGAAGCGGCCCGCAAGGCCCGCGACCTGACCCGCCGCAAGGGCGTGATGGACGGCCTGGGCCTGTCGGCCAAGCTGGCCGACTGCCAGGAAAAGGATCCGGCGCTGTGCGAACTGTACATCGTCGAGGGTGACTCCGCAGGCGGCTCCGCCAAGCAGGGCCGCGACCGCAAGTTCCAGGCGATTTTGCCGCTGCGCGGCAAGGTGCTGAACGTGGAGAAGGCGCGCTTCGAGAAGATGCTGTCGTCGGAACAGATCACCACGCTGATCGCCACGCTGGGCACGTCGATCGGCCCGGACGAATTCAACGTCGAGAAGCTGCGCTACCACCGCATCATCATCATGACCGATGCGGACGTCGACGGCGCCCACATCCGCACGCTGCTGCTGACCTTGTTCTATCGCCAGATGCCGCAGCTGGTCGAGCGCGGCCACATCTACATCGCGCAACCGCCGCTGTACAAGGTCAAGGCCGGCCGCGACGAGCGCTACCTTAAGGATGACGCGGAAGAAGCGAGCTACATGATGAACGTGGCGCTGAACACCGCCGCGCTGATGCCGCGCGAAGGCGCCGATCCTATCGTCGGCGAGCCGCTGGCCGAGCTGGTGCGCCAGTTCAACCTGGCCAACGTCATCATGATGCGTCTGACGCGCGTGATCGACCGCGCCGCGCTGACGGCCATCATGACCGGCGTGACCCTGAACCTGGATACGCAAGAGCAGGCCGAAGCATCGGCGCGCGCACTGGCGTCGGAGATCAGCGACATCAGCGTGAAGGTGACGGTGATATCGGATGAGCTGTCCGAGAAACACGCGCTGCGCATCGAGCGTATGCATCACGGTAACGTGAAGGTCAGCGCGATCGACGCGGACTTCGTGCAGGGCGCGGATTACAGCGTGCTGGCCAGCGCGGCAGCCACGTTCAAGGGCCTGATCGGCGAAGGCGCCTACGTGCGCCGCGGCGAAGGCGAGCGCACCAAGGAATCGGCCGTGGTCGACTTCCACCAGGCGATGCAGTGGCTGCGGGATGAGGCGGAGCGTGTGGTGTCCAAGCAGCGCTACAAAGGTCTGGGTGAGATGAATCCGGATCAGCTGTGGGAGACCACCATGGATCCGACGGTTCGTCGTTTGCTGAAGGTGCAGATTGAGGATGCGATTGCTGCGGATCAGATCTTCACTACATTGATGGGTGATGATGTGGAGCCGCGCCGGGCGTTCATTGAGAACAATGCGCTGCGTGCTGGCAATATCGACGTCTAAGTCATTTGTAGCAGGAGCCATAACCTGAGATTTTGGGACGCATCCGTTGAGATTTTCATCCAAAGATGCGTCTCGATAGCTCTGAGTGGGACAGCCTGCTACCTGTATAATGAAACTGTAGCCCATCGTGATCCCTCTCCCGCCCCTACTTATTGCAGGGACCTAAAGTCGGTGATGCCACTTTGGTATAGAGTCAAAAGCCACCATCGGGTGGCTTTTGACTTTCATGCAGTCCTACTGTTCACTTCGAGCTTCGTGGTGAGGAATTCGAGTGTCACCTTGCCGCGACCGCGTTGGAGCTTTTGCATGAGAGCAGACGGGCCATGTCAGATCACTTAGCCGCACGGGAATACTCAACTCACAAGACCTAAATGGAAGACCACTACCTGAAGAAAACGCTCGCTCTGATGTCCGAACTGGGAATTCGCGTTCGCGACACATACTCGGAGACAGATAATTTCGACGACTACTACAGCAATGGGAACACTTACGGCGGAAGACGGCTTTTCACTATAGGCTGGGAGGATACCTCAGGCTATGCCAACGTTGGCGCGAAAAAAAACTACTCCATACCAGGGAGACAGTCAGTCGCCTGGGACGCATATCGGATTACGATTCCTGAGCGTTTCAGAGCACAGGGGCGCGATGATCCGATCATCCACGAATGCGTGCATTTTTTGCAGCACACAACGGCCGAAGAGGAGTCAAAATACGTACAATTCGATGGCAACAATTACTTGGCGTACCTCACTCAGCGAGTGGAGCTGGAGGCGCACTTGGTACAAGTGCAGTACATCATGAGCGAATGCCACGGCTACCTTGAATCACGGCTGAGTAAGGATTTACAGAAACAGGTTGCGGATCGTATTCGCGAATTCGTTGCCTCAGGCAACTTGGAACTTGCGATCATTGCAGTGTGCACGTGTACAAGGCATGGCTTGATATAACTTCCCAAAGCAATGTCACTGAAGAACCAACGAGCACTGGATAGTAATCGAGGACAACCTGGATAATTTCGGTCCAGACCTGCCTGGTCTTGGTGCAGTCCTCTTTGTCGATCCGGCGGCTGGCCTAGACATAACGGCATGCAGCAATCTTCGAACAATGATCGAACTGCCTAGAAAGGGGGCTTGCTTTTGCTACGAACCGAGAACTGTACGTGGTTGGTCATTATGGGCTTAACGTAAGAACAGATGCCGGATCAATCCGACCACTGCGAACGATCATGATTGCAACGGCAAGCAGGAATGTTCACGGATACGTTCTGAGACGAATCAGTATTCACTTTTTGCCCGCCGTTCAGCCGCTTGAGACGCTTACGGAGTTGACGCAAATGTTTAGTACGCAGTGCGATTGACTCGTGCCACGAGTCGCGATATTCCTCACCCATGGAACCACGCCGCAATTCTTCCTGCAAATTGTCCTCCACCATTTTCAGCGTCTCCAGCAAGTTCTCACGTTCGTGTTCGTACTGCCATTGAACGTTGAGCACGAATGCAGCGCCGATCAGACCACTTGCCAATGCCATGAGGGTAGGGTCAACAGCCGCAGCCGCAATATCGAGCCCTTTGGCACCGGGACCAACCCAGCCTTCCTGCGCTAAGAGGGGAAGGGCTTTTGTGACAACCCCTAGCGCTGCGACCACGCATCCGGTACCGAATAGCCAGCCTGGATTACGATACATCAATCCCCCAGCAAGTTGGTAAGCGCAGTAACTCATAAAAATGCAGACCACGAAGGTGGCTGCTGCAATATGTAATGTAGTGTTCATGATTAGGATTTTCTTTGATTGAGAACACAAATTTGTACCGACGCTTGCGGCCACCACAGCGGTGATGGCGTGCTCGTCATTCAGTAAATGCCGAAGTCAGGGTACGCGACGTCACAGCTTTTCGATCAGATGCAGTTCGACCTGATAACCCATCAGGCTGATGCGGTCTGCCGCCGCTCGCAGTGCCACTTTGCTGAAAAAAGGGATGTCGAGCGCACCGGAGCGGGTGCCTTTTTTCTTCAGTACGCCATACACCACGGTGTAGTCCGAAGGAACGATGCGGCCCATCGTCGGCAGCAATTCGACAAATCCAGTGACACCGAACTCGCGTTCGCGCCGGCCAGCAACCCTCCGAAAACCGGCGCGAAAAACGCTGTCGCGCTTCAGCGTTTCTGCCGAAATCAAACCCTGGTTCCATAAGTGGCTCAACGGCGAAGACGTTTCGGAGTCCTTCAGATGGATTAACTGCCTAGTACGTGAGAGGAAATCGCAGACTTCTAGGTTGGCCCCCGTGACACCACTGGGATTGACCTTGGTCTTGTCGATACACAGCAGGTCGGCATGGGACGGCTGGCTTAATTCGGCAATCAGTTCCTGCTCATTTGCTGCGCTCGACGCGACCAGAAATGCCGGCTTAAGAAGCTCTTGATAGTACTGCTCGATCTCCCGGTGATAATCGTCACTGACCTTATACCACTGCCCGTCAAACAGGACATACTGCTGGTTTTGGTAGCTGGTCTCATACACCATGCAGTCGTACACCTTCAATTGCCCGAACGGTGCATCAGCATCATCGTTATTGCTCTTAACCTGGTGAGAATTCCGGATATCGTCGAAGCTGAGAATTGACTCAAAGTCACCAGCCTGCAGCTCGGTGACATAGTCGGCGATCGACAAACCCTCGAATTGCTGTTTCTTCCTCGGCAGATTGGCGCCAAAATACGATAACACCGAGCCGGGGCCGGCAGGAAGAATGTCGGGAACAGCGAGGTGCAGCTCAGATTCATCGCCAGCAACCATGCGCTCCAGCTCGGCAAACACGAGATCATCGAGTGCGTCGGTCAGTTGCCCACGGTAGACCGGGGTGATCTGGTCGATAAATTTGAAATCGTTTAGATAGTCAGTCGCGTTATACAGGTCTAACAACATATCGCACAACACGGGCAGATCGTTGAAGGCAAGCTTCTTGCGGATTTGCAGCGCGTCCTTGCCGGAAACAGCCTTTGCGATACTGGTATCCGAGGGCGTGCCCGATGCCAGCCGCAGTAGTTCACGGTGGGTGTCGAGGCCAAAATCCTTGAGATCGCTTTCACGGCTAGCCTGGGTGCGACGCTGCATCACGGTCGAGTCGAGGCTGGCACTGTCTAGCACTCGCAGGTCCTTACGCGAGACACTGTTGAGCACGACTCGCATGCCAAACTGACGTTCGATGAAGTCCTGTTCCACAGCATGGTGGCCTTGGCCAAAGCAGAAGGCAAACAAACGCTTGGCATTCGCCGGGCCGGCTTCGAGCAGCAGCACCGCGGACGAGTGTTGGCTATTCAGCTGTGCCTTGATGCCTGGTGCACCGCGTTCAAGGAAATTCGCCCAGTCAGGCGGCTCCTGTTGCGTTGTGTGATAGTAGAGCGTACCAGCTGGGCAGGGATGGACTTGCAGGCCGTGGCCAGTCTTGAGTACGTCCGTGATCAAAACACCAGGATGCAGCAGACGCACCGATAAATCGACGGTCGACACCAACAAGGCGCTGGATGGCGGTGCTGCCGGTATGGCTGAATTCCCCAGTGTGGTCATTTTTATCCTTGTTATGTGATAATCTCGACGGCCCAATTTCCTTTTGGCTGGTTACTGCCTGTTACAAATTTGAAGTGGCGATGTGGTATCGAATTTTCAATAGCCATTGGTGATTACCGGAGTAATTTTGTCAACTATGGGCCGATAATTGCGTATGAATAGAGAATTTTGAGAAATTTGATAACGCTATACGGCGGATGCGGTAATGCCGCACTGTGGAAATCCCAGTTCTGTGTGAACCCAACCGCCGGACGCCGGGGACTTTACAATCGCGCATGGCTGTAGCAGAACCCAACCTGAGATTTTGAGACGCATCCCTGAGAAATTTATCTAGGGATGCGTTTCGATAGCACCGGTTAGTAGTTGTCCAAGTCCCAGAATGTCGCTCGACGACTCCCAACTAGGTGCGCCAGTACCGCGACATTTTTCCAAATCATAGTCATTGCGGTTTGGCTGAGTTGTGCGACCTGGCCGCATGCCATGATCGTAATAGGAAGCGGGACCTCATCAAGGAAGGCGCAAATGTGTGCAAAGTACCGGCGTTCGATGTGACCACTCGATAACGCGTCGATCAAGTCGCGCTCATCCATCGCATCTCGATAACTGACACTGGCTCCCTGGGCAGCCATCCAAACCCAACGACGAGATCTAATTGGCTGATGTGTATTGATGTCCAGACCAAGCACTCGCGCCAATGAGTTGGGGTCGTCTGGGTCATGTTCCATTGCCAATTGCCGCGCACGGCTAAACGTCAAAGCGAGACTGGCACAGCGATCTATCACAGGATTGGATTCAACAGACATATCACATCGTGTAGCGCTTCAGCCAATAGAATGGTGGGAACGGACCTACACGATACCTATGCGTGCCCGAAAGTGCTGTGCTTTAGCGACTGCGATAAGAGAGTGCGAAGCATTTCTTGTTCGGATAGCGGCTCGCTGCCAATAACTTCTAGCCTTGCCGGCAGTAGGCTGAATTGTGTATTGACAAAGGATGTGAGCGCTGGAATGGTCATCATCGCGGCATGTAGGGCTCCGCTGAACTCGGCGTCGTCGTGATGGTATGACGTTTTCACAAAAAACCCCGCGACAATTTTTCGTGGTGATCTCCCGTTGTCCGCAATGCAGGTCGCATAAAGATTGGGGAGCAGTTCGTATAGCGCAGGGTCGAAGTCGTGTATGAAATGAGTAATCGACTCGTGGCCATTGAAAATTCCATGAAATATTGGAATGGTAATGCCGTCTTTTTGTGTCATTTGTTCTTCTAAAAAAGTGGGAAATCGTTGTTGGATCGCTGCGGTCGTGGGGCTGTTCGCAAAATCGATCCCGTTATTTTAATTGAAAAGACGACAGATCGTTATGAGGCCAGTGAAGGGCGAGCCTATTATTTTTCGAAGCGATCATAGTCAGGCCGCGATGACGCAGCTGCCAGCGGGTTCTTTTTCAGCATCATGGCGTAAATGGGGAAATGGAGCGCGACCTGCCCAGGGCGCGCGCGCCGGCCTGGCTGCGGACAGCGGCCGCTGAAGGATGGGCGGACGGCGCAGCTCAATGCCGCCGGGCTGGGTGGAGACGGCACGGGAGCTTGTGGCAGCAGGCCATCCGGTCAGGGAGACGGCGAAGAAGCTGAACATCCCGCACTGCACGCTCTCCTGAGTGAAGGAAAATTTGCTGGCTGCGCGAGGACAAAATCGGTATTTTTGAAAGTATCGCCGGCAGTCGCGGCTCATTGTTCGCTTCGATATGCCGGCAGGCAGCACACGAACACGAATACAAAAAAGACCCATACTGGCGCTGCGTGCAGTACAACCTCACCGGCCAATGCCGAATTTATCGTTTTGATGATGTTGGCCACGGCTTTGGCAAAGCTCTCTACGATCTTCGCAGCGCCGGTTAGATCGACTACGCCGACGCCGAACAGGCCGCCAACTATAGTGATAAGCACTTTCGATGGCAGGAATACGAGTAGGGTTCCGCCTATAAAAATACCCCAAACCATTGCAAGTAGCCATTCTGCGCCCAAAGGCGGCATTGTACTCACTACCGCCACGGAAACAATGGCAACGATGATCAATACCCCAAGCCACGCTATTTCAACGCGGCGCGATGGCGGGTTTCCCGATGTGCTGGCCATGGACATGCCGAGGCTTCCTGCGCCGCCGAATCTACGCAGCAGCCATCGATCTATTTTCTTACGCACTGACTTCATTTGCTTTCCGCTTCATTAAAGGGGAGAAAGCTGCAGTCCCTGATTGGCTGCCCATTGGCGCATGGATTCAGCAAACATTGCAATACCGGATGGACCTCGCGTAGCTATCAAGGTACCGTAATATCCGTATTGCTGGGCACTATGGCGGTGGCACACCCACGCTCCCGAGTCACCAGGTAAGGGCCAAGTCAGTTTGAGTTGGTATAGCTTAGCCGACCAAAAATCTGATTCTCCCGGATCGTAAAAATCAAACAAATCTGAAAAGCAGTAGCGGTCGTTTGTCGTCGGCATTTTCAGGCTGGCTCTAAATCCATAGCCGCCGATAACGTAGTCAGCGCGGCCGGAGATGGCCGCGCTCATAGAGACCGGGTCGCCACTGTTCAAGTCGGCTTTGTCATAAATTTGGTCAACAGTTCCTAGCGAATGCACAATCGAAGACGGTGAGTGCGCGCTAGCAGGTGAAAACAGCGCCGCATCCACATTCAAGGTGTTAGCGATTGCAGGGACATTGCCGTTACAAGGACCGTTGGCCCCCTGAGCGATGATATCGGCATAGTTCGTGTGAATGACGGTACCTGCATTGGCCAATACTGCACCCTTGACGTCGTTGAGCGTGATCGTTGTTTGCTTTTGCTGCGCGACGTGCCCGCAAGTGACTCCCCAGCGGTCACCATGTTGGTCTTGAAGGTAGCCGCCAACTGTGCCTTGGCTTGGGCTAGTTTGGCTGGGCACGACTATTTCTTCCCCGCCCGTGATCTGCGCCGTCAGTGTGCCGACCGGCGCATCAATTAGAACTACGAACAAGCTCGCTGTTCTGACATATTGTTCCAGGTCTCGACGCAGCGACCTGCTAACGGCCGTAGTCGGATCGACGTATACCTTGACGAGGAAGGGCGAACTGGACTTATTGGAATCCTCGCAAACATTGGTCCACGTCGACGGAAGAAAGGCGATGTCGTAAGGTCCCTGGTGACGTTGTCCTTGAATGAGAAGCGTGTTGTAGTCTCGACGAAGATTCCATGGGGGGATGGGCGATACTATTCCGGTAGCTTTATAGATATCCGCCAGCCCTCTCCATATAGGATGGTATTCAATGAAGACGCCGTGTACTAAGCGTGCTGCGCCTTCTTGACTATCAAGACCGCGCATAAAGTCAGTAAAGGCGCGAGTTCGAGAGAAATTGATCAGATTGTACATGCCACACTTTCTATCAAGGCAATCTGCGGAGCCCGCCTTCGTGTGATGGATGCGTAGCTAATCGTCTATTCATCGAATTAAGGCGGCATTTTAAGTGCTGTCCGTGCGATGGAACCTGTGACGTCAATGCCAATATCAAGGAGACAGCGGTATATCGTCGTTGCTGCCAGTACATCTACAGCATCTTACCCGATACATATCTTGAAACTCTCTCTGATTGTCACGATAAAGTACACTTTGATCCAAGAGCTGTGTTCGAGCCACGCCGTGCGCCATCTTGCAAGATGCTGGTGGTGCATCCGAGTGGCTTTACACTTGGAGGTTTTCTCCTGAAAGTCGGCGGATGTTAACCAAACTCCAGACGGTACTAGCAACGCCACCTCCTACCGTATTGGCCTGATCACCACCGCGCCGGCCACAGGGCGGCTGTGCACGCGCGACCTAGCGCCGCGGGTCTTCCTAACGTCACTATCGCTCGTAACAGAAAGCGTCAATGCAGGCCATTCGCGAATCCCATACTCGGCCGTCTAAGTCACCACTCGGACGCGCAGAGTTCCACCACGGGCTACATAGCAAAGGGCGAATGATATGAGACCAGTAGGACTCAAGGTTTATGTGGCTCATCTTGATTCCGATTGCTTCAGACAACTTGCTTTTGTTGGCGCTGTCCACGCACACGAAATAGTCGGGGCGCTTCAGTGCTAAGAGACGGCTAGCTGTAGCAACTCCTCCGCCACGCTCGGAATCTTCGAACGCATTAATGAATTTAATTTTGAATGCCTCGAAGTCCGTTTCGTTGACAATACCTGTGCGGGGAATCATATCCAACGCAGCGCTTATTTTATCGGGACTCGACTTAACCAATCCTTTAAACACGCCAGCTCCCACCATAGAGCCGAACCAAGCCCAATCGAGGTTACCAGCCTCTGATGGCTTAATTTCATTACGCGCATAAGTGCCGGCGATGGCCTTACGTTGGCCTTCCGTCATGTCGGCAAAATGAGATATCTGCGAGAACCAAACTCTAGCCTGATCCATGATGGCCACTCGCCCCTCAATGTTATGAATGGTGTCAGCTTTGACGCGCGCTACAAATGCGGCCCAGTTGTCGTCGAGTAGATTTTTGTACTCTGAATTCGGAGATGGCAAATTGATTGGAAGGTCTTCCTCCAGATCTTTCCGCATTGATCGTGTTGCATTGTACTTTAACCGATATGCACGCAAGAACCCATCGAGGATAGGTTTAGCCTCATCCCAAATCGACTCAATACTCTCCCGAACATCAATGAACAGCTGATCTGACGTTACGCCCTCAATGAACAGCGCTGCTTCGTGATTCACACTAAACGCGGCACGCGTAAAATTGGGGCTACCAAGCACTAGCGAAAACTCGTTGCCAGACTTAAACAGATAAATCTTCGGATGAAAAGTTCCCGCACTACTGTTTGGCACTACCCTTGCCCCTGGAACGTCTTGCAGTGCTTCAAGCAAGTCTGGATCTGTTTGATGAAAGTGTGTGCCAACAGCAAAGCGTTTGACCTTCGATTGATGCTTGAGCAGATGCTTTGCCAACGAACTCATTGAGCCCCAGGCTACGGCCCAAAACAGTTCTTCGTGCTTCGCGATTAGCTTCCGAACGGTTGCTTCGAGATCTATCCCCTGGAGATATTGAGGCCGATTGGTCATGAGATTGACAGTTGGTTGCGTAAACATAAGAAGAATAGCATCTTGCGTAAAGGAAAAATTCACGAATTGTCACTTTCAGATCCGCTAGATGCGACATTGCTTGTCAATGTGATGCAGCATCATCTAGGCGTGGCCGTACTGGATTTGCCGCTGAAGGCCTACGCCCCAAAAGAGTCGGCAGACAACATGAATCGAGACATTCCAACGGCCAGCGTATTACTAATCCCCCGCGAAGCATGGAATTTGAAGCTGCGATGTTGAAGTAAGAAGGCGGAAGAAAAATAGAGCCCATGGCTAGCCTCACTTCTCCCCATGTAGAGCCTGTAGCTGCTATCAACACGCACAAGTCGGTGCAAATCCTGCAGCGCTATACCCATCTTCGCGCTGAAGAACCCATCGCGAAACCGGACAAGTTGGCGCAATTAAATTATCCAAGAAAAGGGGAAAGGCTGAACTCGCCGGCAGCGAGTGCATCGAAATGATTCACTCAGCAGTAACCGCGCGGCATTATGTCGAGTAGACTTTAAAGGCGTATGACAGGTTGGACATTTTATGCGAGTACCAAGAGCATTGCTCATGCCTTTGGCGAGAGCATCAAAGTAACTTTCCGATTTCAATAGCCCGTGGCCATGTACAGATCGAAATGCGAAAGCTTTTTTTCCACCCTGATCCATGGGCTTTATTCGTTCATACAAGGCCAAAATCAGATGGGCCATGTACAACAACATCGTGGGTAACGAGGTGTATAACAACGCATAAACGTCATCGTCTGCGGGATCTTTGAATATAAAATTAAAATTTTCAGGCGAAGTTCTAATTTCAATTCGGTCGGTGGTAACCAGATGCACGGCATGCTGGAAAAACCCGTAGAGTCCATAGCTATTGCTAGGCTCGAAAACGATTGAGAGGATCTCATCAGCGGTTACGACGTCTACAAGTTCTGTTTCGCTGATCGCTTTAGCAAGTATCTCCTTGCGGCGATTCCCCATAATCTTCTGCGTAATCTTTGTTGGATCACCTGAAGAAAACGCGTTGTAAAACCCATCCTCGTCCGCGACCATCCACGAGAGATACATCAAGTTATCAATCAACGGCTTGCGCAGAAGATTGAAGGCGGGAACAATCTTTCGCTTCTCGAAACAGCGAAGAGATTCATAGATGTGGTGACCGCAGTCCGCGACCATAGCCATGGTTATAGTGTTGAGCACGACTCTACGGGCTTGATGATGTAGTCCCAACTCTCTCAACGCGCTCACAGCATCGCGATTCTTAGCGAGAGTTGTGAACCTCTTACTCTGGGCTTTGTTCTCAAACTCAAATGAAACGATGTGCGCTTCAGCTGCCTCGTATTCAGCAAGCATCCTGACAAACTCGTCATGGACGAAGAAGCAATACTCGTGCGCTAGGCGCACTTCTTTCGGCAAATAATAAAGCCGTTTGGCAGGAATCAAAATGGCCATTTCCGAACCGTCCTTGTAAATTTACTGTCGAGACCATACAAACTTCAACTGCCCGGCGATAAGGTTTGTCAGTGCTTCACATACGCCGGCAGGACTTCAGCCGGTATTCGAGGTCGCCTTTAGCTGCTCCGCGCCTTCAATATTTAAGCCCAGTCGGTCAAAATTTTTAACGAACTGCCTAGCCGCCAAATTGCCCTCAACCTCCTTTTTTTCATCCGCAATCATCTGCCAATAAGTGCCCTCCTTGTCCCCAATTGAAAGTGTACCCTGAGATGCGCACATGACCGCCATACAGATGCCTTCAATTGCCCGCCTAAACAAATTACCGGAAGCCGCTAACTTTCCCGTGAGCAGAAGCTTCATTGACGTCACCAGGTCATCAAGCACGCCATGGACAAAGCCACATACTAGGGCCGTTTGGACACAGTGTTGTCCATCACTGGAAAATTGTTGGAATCGCGCAAATGCAGGCGATATGGCTTCAGTAAACGCGATAGCCTGACCTGAAAATCGATTACGAAATTCTGTTCGGACGCTCTCATCGGGATCAAACAGTTCACCGATCACCACCTCGGATTTGCTGAAATCAAGAACCGGAACCGTCATGATCAGTCTCCCTCAGGGCATTCTTAATGCGGCGAGTGACAATTACTGGACCATAAAAGCCATTGCTTGTGCTCGCTTTGCCAGCGTCCTCGTTTCATCGAGTTGGTCATGCACTGTGCTGACGGCCTCGGCCAACGACGTAACCTCGTCACTCATTTTTTCAAGGCGCGCCAAGGTGCTCTCAGCGTCATCGATCGCTTCGCGAAGGTCACGGGTTTTTGCTTCAAGCCCGAATCCTTTGAAGGATTCGATGCGGTCCAAGTTCGCCAGAAAAAGGATGATGGTTCAAAACCCTGCGCTGGTTCCCGCCGACGCCGTTTTGTCCGCGATCAGCAACCAGATAGCGAGACTGAAGAATGCCAACGCCAACAGCCAGAGAATGGCCCCAGTCAGAATAGGGGCGGCGACTTTGATCCAGTTCTTCATACCTTGGGCTCCTATGCCGACGCTGCTTTGTGATGGTTGTAGCGTTCGATCTCGGGCGAAATGGAAATCTCAGCACCGCTGTCAAATAGCTCGTAGAACTCCGCTATTGCAATATCCAGCATGTCCGCCGCCGCCTTGCGAACGTCGTATTCAATCATGTCGTCACCTGTTTCATCCATGTGCTTTACTCGATTTTTTGCAAAGCTAATTACCCCTTTAATGCCTTTTTCCGTCGCAGGCTTGCCTGTAGGGGGCAAGACATTGGCGATGCGAAGTGCGCCATCAACAAGCTGGCTATGAGCGGACTGCCTGCCAGCACGCCCAACAAATTTTCCAAGAAGCTCTTGCGCCGCACCTGCAAGGTGAAGCGCCGAGAAATCTGAGTCGCCACGAAAATACAACTCGATCGCGCGATTTAAATACTCGGTTGCGACAGTCATTTTGCTTACCGCCATGCTCAAGATTCCTCTACCCTAAAACTAAAGTTTCTTCTTTCAGCTTACAAATAGGCCCGTTAGCCCTGAGCCCGTGGTCAGGATAACTGCCACACCTGTCAAAAGCGCCGCCCTGCGATTCAATCTGCCAGATTCTGATGCTGCAGTCAGAATGCCAGCAATCCAACCAGCCTGCGACAGCACCTGATCAACGGGCTCTCGATCACCCCATACTGGCTCAACGTCAATCTGACTCGCGCGAAACCAGTCGAGCGAGGCCAGGAGGCCAACAACGAAGCCACTCAATGCCAAAGCCACGGTGAGTAGTCGCATGATTTGCCTTCCCTAATCACGCTCAATAGAAATTCGAACCCCGCTGGGGACCCATACGATACGCATCCCTTGTCTTTCTGCATCCTCTATTTGCTGCTGACGGCGAACAGCGATCTCGGCCCACACAGCCTCGCGTACTTTTCGGATTGCGTCCAAGGTCATGACAGGCCCGGAATGAGAAAGAGACTTTTCAGAATACCTAAACTGGTATCCCTCATGACCTTCCTTCAAATAGTTTACGATGACGCCGACTTCAGCCTGCGCACCAGTCTTCGCGCGCAGCAAACCAAGTGCCTTTGATCGCTTCCACAGCTGGCTCAAGTCGTGACGGTACTTCTTATTATCGTTAGGTGCCACTAGCTTGACGTAAGCCTTCAGCAGCAGTTCAAGGGTATGTGCGAGCAGGAACATCACTGGAAGAGAATTCATTGTCGAGCCGCCAGCTTCCATTAGGGTACTAGCAGCAGCGAGATATTCATCCGCCAGCTTTAGCCGCTGTTCTGCTATCTTCAGCGCAGTCATTTCCTGCCTGTTTTCTGATCAGCTAATAGGCACTCTTCCTAAGGTACACGGAACAGTCGGATGTGCACCTGCTCTGACGCGCCACACGATGGGCACGTGACCACAGGCCCACCCATCACGCCATTGCGCAAACCGTTCCCATCGCTGGCCATCCAATGGTGACCACAAGCGCAGGAAATCTCGGCGGACCGAACGCCGACAACGGTAAGGGCGTCGCTACCAATCTCCTTGCTTTTCTGCACGATGTGCTCAACATGTCCGATAGTGAATTGACTGTTTGATGACATAATTTTCCCCATCTGCTTATCACGGCCGCCGCCACCGACTCTCAACGACCATATGAAGGTTTTCCGTCGACTTGGGTCTGTAATGCCGGGTGCCACATGTTACCGTTGGATGCCGACTTTTCGACCGCAGCTTGCAATCGATCTGGCAATGGATTCGCCGGAGCATGTAATGCCCGCTCCCCCATGGTGACGTAGAGCTTCGGCTCGCAATGCCATAGTCGCTCGATCGCTTCGATCACAACTTCATGCACTACTTCTGTCGTTATGTCGATCCATATCACTGTTAAATGTGAACCACTGAACCGCAGTAGCGCCTCCAGCATCGCTTTGAACTCGCCACCAGTCAGATCAGGCTTGATATGAGGCCCGAACTCGACTTTGTAGATAGTTTCGTTCCATCCATGCTGAGTGCTGCTGATGCTCGTGTGGACGAGGCCGCGTTCCCGACCGATCTCTAATGCTTCGGCGTCTTGTCTTTGAAATGCCATTTTTTCCGATTTATTTCTATAGGGTTGGTGCTATGGTTTCTTTATCGTCAGACAGGCAGGCGCGATGAAACAGCTCGCCAAGACCATTTAGGGCGACGAACCAAAAATCAAAGCCGGATGCGTTTGCGTTTTTGAACTCGGCATCCCAAGGCTCGTTGGTGTAAGAGACAATTCCCAAGGACACCAAATGCTCGATATACGTGTAGACCAATTCAGGTTGCGCTAATACTTCCGGACGCACCGTCACGGATTGCAGGTAGCGCTTCTGATCTTCCGACATACCAGAAGCGCCAATCAGCGCCTCTCGTTCGTCCGTTAAAAGAACGGCGACTCCCTTCTTCTGTGGTCGCATATATGCAGACGGCTGGGCTCCAGCAATTTGCCGGATCAGTACGGCTTCATCGGGGGCAAGCTGGCTAACGATCTGTACAAACGCCGGGTGCGCTTCGCCGACGCGTTCCTTATCCATTGCCCGTGCCAGAAGGCTAACGAACATATCTCCGACAACGCTCTTTTCGTCGTGAAATCTGAGCTGCTCGGTAATCGGCAGCGCTAGTGACTCCACTGGCGCGACCCGTCGCTCCTCTGGAACCCGCTCGATGGACTTCTGAAAATGCCTTGCCAGCCGATCTTGAAGAGTTGCGGCATATTGTAAGGGAAAGAGGACTAGACGAACCGTCTTCACTAAGTCCTCACCTATTTTCCCCGTTTCCTTTAGAGCCGGTGATACGGCGTCATGGTAGGCTGCTTTGGCAACCTCCGGTGGAATGGATTTGATCAGGTCGAGCTCATTCATTTTTGGTCCATGTCGTCGCTTTCTTTCCGACGATTTTAGTTTCAGTCCACTCGGACTGTCGCTGTCCGGGCAACGGGATAACCTTGCCAATCACCACTACCATACTCGCGCGTGAAACGGAAGAATCGCGGAGCTGAATTGATAGGTTGGAGCCCCAGCTCTTGCCGCAAGTCGTCACGCTGCTGCTTCAAAATCTGATCGATGCTCTTTTCGAGGTGCGCATCAAGCCAGCTAGAAATAGCCTCTATCTCACCGACCGTACCCAGAAGTTGGATATCTGCGATGGCAGACTCAAAAGCTATTGCTTGGTCTTCGGTCTTATCCTCGCGGTTTGATGCTGCTTCCAAGCGGCGATATGCCTCCAGCAAGAACGCAGCGATTAGATCGCGTCTCTTATTGGATAGGTCTCGTGAAACAGTAAGCCGGTGGGCAATCAGCCATCCGACTACAGCGACAACTGCCGCTAAGCTGGGGCCTGCCAGTGACAACCATTCCTGACGTGTCAGTTCAAACATCATCGCCCTTAATCCGGTTTATACGGGGTTCATCAACCCTATCGCGGCATATTCCATGGTAACAGCGATTCAGGTTCGTCGGCAGTCTTCAGCTTCGGCATCGTCTCGAACACATATCGCAGATACTCAAACGGGTTGAGCCCATTGGCCTTTGCTGTCGCAACGAGGCTGTACATGGTTGCGCTGGCGCGCATGCCTTCCATACTGTCCGCGAACATCCAGTTTTTCCGACCGATGGCGACTGATTTGATATCGCGCTCCGCGATATTGTTATCGATGGACAGGCGGCCGTCCTCAACAAGCCGGCTGACTTCCGTCCACTGATCCAATGCATAGCTCATAGCCCGGCCAAGCGCCGATTTCGGAGCCACTGTCGGATATGTCTTGTCCAACCAGCCCTTGAGCTTTTGCAGGATCGGTACGCTTTCTTCCGTCCGCACCTTGTGTCGGACATGGTGGTCCAGTCCCTTGATCCGGCGCTCAACTTCGTAGAGCTTGCCGATGAGGTCATTTGCGATCTGGGTCGGGCTTCCCGTGATACCTACTGGCAGCAACTTGATGACTTCAGCAAACTTCCGGCGGACGTGCGCCATACAGCCTACCCGAACGGTGCCATCCAGTCCGTTGTAACCAGCATAGCCGTCCACGTGGATGTATCCCGAGAGTGCCCATCCTGTCCGATCTTAAGGAACCGGCGCGGATGTTCTCCACCTCGGGTCATCTGGTAGTCAAACAAAACAATTTGCTGGGGAGCGTCTTGTTGGCTCCGGTACCCTCCGTTGCACTGAACTTTTGTGGCGCTTTGTTGTGCAGCTTCATTCGCAATTGCCCCCATAATGGTTGAACTGATTTGGCAATTCCTGCTAAATATCACGAGTAGTCAGCAGCCAGCCCGCTGCTGAGCAACACTTCAACATTCTGGGCAATGGCTATCCAAACGTGGGTAAGTTCAGCTTCTGATGAACGATTTTTCCAAGAGCCCAACGTTTAAGCAATGTTACAATAATAAAATTGGTAACAGGGGGACTATTTAGCCCTGATCGCAATCGAGCAATAGTTGGGAACATGCGGATATATCACATCACTGGACCGTTTTTCGCAAAATGCATCATGGATTCAGGTCAATTTAGACCGGCATCCATCAATCCATTAAATCTAGACAATGGACTAAATTGTTTCGCCTTTCAGCCAGGCTTTAACTTGGGGCAGAACATCGAAAACCGCGGAGCAAGGCTCATCTTAGAATGGGCCGGACCGGTGGTAGCAACCAATCCGAGTACGCCCCCACCTTTATCCGCCAACCAGCTCCATAATCAATTCCCCTGGCGGTGCTTTATACGAGGCGGCTCGCAACCCAATATGCTACGGATGATTGCCATCCGGTTCGACAAAAAAACCATCGAACAGATGATTCCCATTCCAGGCTGGCATAAGCATATCCCTGAAGCACTCCGGCAGCGCCTTTATCGTCGCGCGAAGCTGGATCTTCTCATGTCCATCAGAAAAAAGTATCGGAACCAAAACCTACCACTGACTATCGTGGGCTAGCCACTTCCACGGGTCTGGGCAGTTGGCCTACGATACCTGTGAAACCTCGGCCATCACAGACGATAGTGATGGTCAGAGAATTCGGTGCCACCGTCGCCCTGAAGCGTTCCCTTCACAAGGTCGTCGATAACCGAACTGATACGCGAATTGCTCAGCCCCCCCGAGGTCATCGGTGGTAATCAGCACTCCTGCAAGACCGTCCGCACGATACCCTGCCACGCGTCGACGCCAGTCAGAAGCTTAGTCCCGCCTGTCCAGCATACCCAGGTGTTCCCAATAGAACCGATGCCCGTTGCACACGACGGTGGCTGCAGTCGCGCCAGTCGGTCCGCTCGTTTTCGACCTAGGCTTAGAGCTTTTCAATCACTCCGACAATTTTGGCGAAGGCGTTCTCTGGTCGGATACCGCCGGGATCAGTAGGACGCGAAATAGGATTCAACTACGGAAGCTAAGGCTGATTAGAAATCGGTGACGATCTCTCTGCTTACCGACGATCGTCAAATTTCAACAATAAGGCTCGCGTTAAAGCTTTCATTTTCTGGGCTTCCATCCTTAGCCATGTATCCGAAGGGATTGCACACTACGCGGCACTGGCCAATCCTATAGTCGAAAGATTCGTGCATATGCCCATGCACCCATAGATTCGCCTTCGAGGCCACATCGTCCAGGTTCGATGCGTAAGCAGACGAAGTTAGATCGTTCGCGTACTGGCCTGGTACCGATTGCATGGAGGGCGCCATGTGGGTGACTACCACAGTTGGTCCTGCGTGCGACTCGTCAAGCTTCTCAGCGATCCACCTTTTATGCTTCTCGTGAAAAAACGCCGTATCCTTCGCTCGCAGCTTGCCATACCCTTTGCTGGCAAGTCTGATGCGGCGGTAGTCCGTCATCACTTCTTCCGACTTTGTCATGGCAAAGTATCGCCGGTCATCACCGAATAACTTGAAGTCCGTCCATAGGGCGGCGCCCAGAAAGCGTACATTGCCGACGACATGCTCATCGCAATCGAGAAACTTGACATTGTCGGTGGCGACACCAGCTGCCCTGATCTTCTCAATTTCGTCATCGAGGTTATGGCCGTAACCCTCATGATTGCCATGTACGTAGATAACAGGAGTACCATGGAACGCCTCAGCCGCCCATTGCACCGCCCGCACACCACTTGTATCGATATCGCCAGCCAGGATAACGACGTCCGGCGAGCTTTCGGCGAGTGCGAATGTAACCTGGTACTTCTTCCAGAATTCGCGATGTAGGTCAGAGAGAATGAGTAGGCGCATGATGACGAGACCGATCAGGTACGTAGAATTACTGGACCAGAATAGCGCGCATCTTGGCAAGCCACAACTTGGCCTCTGTTGCGGAGACGTCAATTTCATGCCGGGGATGTTGGGTGTCGAGCACGGTGATCACGAGCTTGTTTCGAATCTGTCTACCGTTTCGGTCGAGGTACTCATAAGTCCAGCCATCGATCTGGGCATAAGAGTAACGGTGCAACATTGGCCCGACGATGATCGCCATCTCACGGAGGGTGTCATCAAAAACCACGACGGTTGTGCTGCCGACTCGATGATCAACCCTAAAACCACCAGCAAGGAGCTCTGCAAGGAGGCGCCGCTGCGCCAGATCATGCCGGATAAACGCCCAAATAATCCATAAAACTAGCGCTCCCCCGCCTCCATACATCACGAAGTACCAAACCCAATCGCTTGCCGTCATTGTATTTTCCTTAAAAATTCACAATATACTGTGAAGACTTAATGATACTGTGAGGCCACCATTTCTCCCAATATATTGGGAGAAATTTTGGATCCATTGGTCTTATTCGGTCGGGTTCTTCGCCAGCTTCGCAAGGAAGCTGGGTTAACACAGGAGCAACTTGCTCTTGCGGCCGGGATCGAGCGGAACTATGTCAGCCTGATCGAGCGAGGCATCAACCAACCGGCGCTGAGGATGATCTTCAAGCTGGCTGCTGCACTTGGTACAGATCCTTCAGAAATCCTGCGCCAGGTGGAGGCAGAGTTGAAGGACTCTAGCTAACCCGCTAGATGATTGAGGTTCTAACAGGACAACAAGAACTATCGCTTATGCAAAAAATTGCGATACGCACATAGTTGTTACATTTTACGCATTTTCAGCAGCATAATTCGTTCAATATGTATCCGTTCTATTTGACGCTAAGATAATCAAGCAAACAACGCCGTCGGAAACCAATGCGAGGAAGTGCATGAGTGTGTTACAGGATTCGAGCTTATTTATTTCGCAGGTACACAATCGCGCGCATCATTTCATTCAGTCAGGCATCTGGCAAAGTGTAGAAGAGGCAAGACTCACAAACTGGATTCGCCAGTTCGAACAATACGATGCTGAGTTGCTTGGAGCGGTCCTGCTGGACAATCTGATCCTCAAATCAAAACCACAATTCAAGGCAATGCTGTCGACGTTGATGACATGCGCCGAATTGTGCGTCGACATGCAACACGACCGCGAGCTTGTTGGGATTTTAAGTAGGTCAAAAGATCCCGGGGTACGGCTAGCGCCGGCCATTTCACTGGAGCAGCCGCCCACAAAGAGTGGATTTTACGTGCTACGACTGCTGCAGCGCATGTATCGCATTAAAGACGACTGGCTGGCCTGGCCACAGCGATTCGCGGAAATACCGAAGAGCGTCAAGACCCTGATCGTCGTCGACGATTTCCTTGGTTCCGGCGACCAGTTCTCGGATTTCGTCAGTCTCAGTAACCTGAGCCAATTGCACAAGGATCGACCAGAGTTGAGGATAGTTTATCTGGTCGCAGCCGCACATCAATCGGGAATCGACATACTTCGTCGAGATTTCTCGTTTGTCGAAATCATCTGCGGCGATGTGCTTACGGACGATTTTCACCTATTTGACGGAACCAGGCTCAACTCGCGCTATCGGACGAATGTAGCCGCACAATTGAAAGAACAATATTTGGAGTTGCTTAGAAAAGCTGGGATGCCTCTAAATGGAAAGGTTCATCCCTTCGGCTATAAGCAGCAAGGAGTGTGTTATGCATTTGAACATAGCACGCCCAACAATACGCTACCGATTTATTGGTATGAAACCGAAAACTGGACAACCCTTCTGGATCGATAAGTATGAGTAGCCTTGTCAAAGCTTTTTCCCGTAATCGTGCTGAAGAGATGGGCGCTGACCTTTGGGGCGACTTCGTAGTGCCGCCATATTTCGACCGGCTGCCGGTAATGCATGTCAGAAAACCATATGTCATTGTGGGCGGCCGCGGCTGCGGGAAAACAACGCTGCTGCGCTATTGGTCTTATCATTCGCAGTTCTCAAAAAACCGCACTGAACTCCCTGCTGAGGTATTTGAGACAATCGGCCTGTATATCCGTACCGACATCCAGTTCCTGAGCTCATTCGTCGGCTCTGGCATTGATGACGTCCAATGGAAGCGGGCCTTCGAGCATGCCTTGTGCTTATCGGTCGCCGATGAATTGCTAGGCTGCCTGACTACCATCAACTGCACGCCCGAACGCACCGACCAGTACGGGCATCTTGAAGATCTGGATTTTTCCGCCCTGGCAGCTTTTGATGCGGCTATCCCTACAGATTTTCGCTCGATGCATAAACACATCAAGCAATCGCGCTTTAAATTATCAAGCTGGATCAACAACCTCTCGTCTGAGATTCCGGCACCAATTTTCTATCCGCTTCGTACATTTATTGGTGCATTAATCGAGACTATTCACACGCTTCCCTATCTGAAGGAATCAGTATTCTCTGTGTTCGTCGATGAATACGAAAGCTTCTTGGATTATCAGCAAGTCTTCGTCAACTCGCTTTTAAAGCTCAGTCAGCCTCCGCTCGTGTTCCACGTCGCCATGAAACGCAATGGCATGCCAAATCGTCGCACCACAGGACCGGAATACATTCAAGATCCAGCCGATTTTCGTACGATCGACATCGAAAAAGAGCAGGGCGATGACTTTGAAATGTTTGCTGCAGAGCTGTTCTTCTTCAGACTCATCAGGGAAAATATCTCTCTGGATGGTAACCCTATTGATCCGACATTGTTGCGCGATCCGGCAAAACTAAACGACCGACGCGGTAATGCATCGTATCGCGCTGCACTGCGGTCGGTAATGGAGCGTGTCCTCCCATCGGTGAGCATCAGTGAAATTGCAGCCGGCGTGCTCAAGGAGCCATCCCTCAAAAAGCGCTTGATTGAGACCATTGATGCGGGTTTGGTTCGCAATAACCCAGGCACATTAACGCCAACGGACTTTGTCGACGAGAAGTTCCCGGAAGCATCAATCGTAGTGGCTGCGTTACTGCACCAGCGCAAAAAATCAGCAGACGTCTATGCCGAGTTCCAAAAGCTCACAACGGGCAAATCGTCCTCCTTTGAGGAATGGACACACCACTTCTTATTCGGCGCCTTACTATTCATCTATGTGCCGTTATCCCGTTCGTGCCCCCTCTACAGCGGTTTCCAGACATTCATATCACTTGCCCAAGGCAATGCCAGGCATTTCCTCGAGCTTTGCCTCTTGGCCACTGGTCGCGTTGGCAGAAAAGGCACGGCTCAGGAGAACGGACAGATCACTGTGAGCGTTGAAGACCAAGCGGAAGCTGCCAGAGAGTGCAGTGCCAAATTTTTGGAAGACATTAAAGGCTCAGGCAACTATGGTACCCAACTCTACCAGGTCGCAACAACGATCGGCCAGATCTTTAAACTGCACCAACAACGGCCTGCACAAAGCGAACCTGAGAAAAATCACTTTGCAGTAACAAACGGCAACACCTCAGATAGTGCCGCTGCCATTCTCAAGGAGGCAGAGAAATGGGGGGTATTGGTCAGCCGCAAGGAAACCAAAGTAAAGGGCCTGAAATACGAATCGCAAGAGTACTACCTCAACCCCGTTTTCTCCCCCACCTATGGCATCTCATATCGCGCCGGACGTAAGTTGGATCTTGCTGCGGCGACCGCCGATAAGATCTTGTTAGGCGACGATATGGAAGCGACCAAAGTCATCCGGGAGTTTGAGCGAAGCTGGCGCCTCGATTCCGATCAAATGTCGTTGATTGATGGGGTTCAGTGATGCTTATCAAGACACGCTCCTCCCAAACTGATCCGGACTTTGGTAGAGTCGAAGAATTTCCGATCTCGTTTTTTGGCGTTCCCGTTGATGATCGAGGGAAAGCAGCGATCAGTGTCTGTGAGCAACAGGCATCGACCTCGCATTGCCTGACATACCGTCAGAATTCCTACTTCGCGGATAACACATCTATCGATTTAGGTAAGCTATGCACTAAACTGCGAAGCAAGAAGAGCATCTTGATCGATTGCACCACCTTAGGCGTAGTCGAGATTATTTTCATATTGCGTGCAGCGCGCAAAGAAAATATCAAGAACCTTTGCCTGTTGTATGCTGAGCCGGGCGAGTATGCGCGAGACGATAAAGAGGGGATGTCGACAGCAACCCGCTTCAATCTCACGGGGGACCGACAGTTTTCCGGCGTCCACGGTGTCGCGCTTGATCTGTCACTCTATGAGGAAGGCCAAGTGGTTTTCCTGCTGGGATATGAAGAAGACAGACTGGCGATGCTCTTGACACAACAAGAAAATCTTATCAAGTTTGACAAGTACGCCATATTCGGCGTCCCCGCCTTTAGTGCCGGCTGGGAACTTAATAGTTTCGCCAACCATGCAAGCGGTATGGCAAACGAAACCTATCACGTTCACTACGCCGGCGCGAACTCGGTGACCGATTGTTACTACAAGCTTTTGGAAATATTCAAACAGAAGGGTGGATCGGATATTCCAACCGTCATTGCGCCAATTGGCACCAAGCCGCACGCGATTGCGGCCGCGCTTTTTCTATGTAATCACGCTGAACACAACGGAGCCGGGCTGATTTACGATCATCCGCAGAAAAAGGATGGCCGCTCGCGGCTGCTGCGCCGCTGGCATGTTTATGACGTTACGCTGCCTGCTTAGTGACGGACTCAAAAATTGGCATCGCCATCAAGTCTTTTTTGGTGACCACTGTTGCACAAACGCCCTTGGCCACTGATGCGAGCCAAGATTCGAACGCAGGATGTTTGAAAGCACGAGCTACCCTCTGTTTTTGCTTGGCTGGCACGCGTATCCGAAACACATGATCGGTAATCGGCGCTCGCCCTGACTTCACAACAATGGGCTTCCAGCTCACTCGCGTGCCGGTCCGGGACAACAGAATATCGCCGGTTTCGGCGACGATCTCACTGAAGAACGCATTTTCTTCAGCATTCTTCTTAGTCTGGACTTCGATATCGAGTTTGCCTCGACGTGCCCGGGACAGATCGCTTGTATGCACGGCTGGCATTGCTAGATCGCGCGACTCCTTATAAGAGACCCGTCCGCGGACAATGGTAACGCCCAGATCAGCCAACCGACACTGCGCGCTTGCCGCGAAAACCCGCCCCTCTTGATAACGCGCATCCAGGCGCTCCCCGGCATCAAGGTGTCCGCGGTAGATGACGGCCTTCTTGCCGGACTCGGCATCGAACCGCGAAATCTCAACTTTGCGCGTAACCGATTTGCTGGTGTCGATTACAAGCAAGACTGTTCGGGCTTCCGTCTGGCCGAACACCCGTGCCTGAACCTCGATCGCCTCCAACAGCGCATAATTCGCCATCAAGGACTTGCGGTAATGCCGATAAATATCGCCATCTCCAAAGCCCATCGGCATCAGTATCGATACAATTCCGCCAGTTTTCCTTGCCAGTAGCAGCGAGCGCGCGAGGAAGTACAACTCAGCACGCTTATAACCCAGCTTTGTCGAAACGTCGGGAAACGCGAGTGATAGCAGGCGCGTCATGGAGGGGGTCACCTCAGTCTCGGTATATGGTGGATTGGCGACAACCGAAACCTGGGAATTATCAGCCGCACGTATCTGAAGTCGGACTTCAAGCCCGTTGCCGCTACGTATTCTAGCCGCCGGTAAGCTACTCTGCCCCTTACGATGTATGGCATCGTCAATTTCACAGCCGTACAACGCCACTGACGAATGCATAGCTGCGACCGCTCGCAGCAAAGAACAATCACCAGCCGCCAGATCGATCACTGCAGTAGTACCAGCGGGGATATAGGAAGCCATCAGGCGCGCAACGTCGCCAGGAGTCATGTACTGCCCTAACGCCTTTCTGGTGCTTTTCATCCGAGGCCCGTTTTCGTGGTTGTGTTGGTCTGAATCTGAGTGATAGAATTGATATTATCATGACTAGAACGAAAAGCAAATACCCTGATGAGTGCCGCAAGATCGGCGATCGCTTCATCTATGTTCTTGAAAAGAAACTGGGGCTTTCGCTCGCTGAAGCGGCGGCCGAGCTGGGTTATTCTAATCCATCGACACTCTATGCAATTCGTGACGGCAAAGCCCTTCCTAGCCACGAGAAAATCCTAGCCGCTGCGGAAATTTTGAGAGTCAGAAGAAATCGGGTAATCGACATGAACTGGCTTTTTACTGGTGTGAGAAAGCCATATATAACGGCCATAAGTACCGACAAGCTCGATGCCATTGATAATGATATTATCAATTCATTGCAACACATGAGCGTAGACCAGAAGAAGGCATTGAGCATCCTGCTAGGTAACTAAGCCTGTGAAACTCAAGATGCCCACCAGCAGAGGCCGATGGTCACGCCTTTCCTGTTATCAAGCCCCTGGCACATGCGTAAGCCTCAAAGCAGCGCCAAATATGATGCTGCCTATGAAACGCCGCTTTTACCTTCAGGCGTGAAGCCAAATCGCTCAAGACTTGATTCCCGAGGAGTACGCCCCAGGCGCCTCGTGGGGCGCCAGAATTTCTACGGACATCCCACCGAGCACCTCGACGTCGCTTGGAAAAATACTCAAACGACGCAGCATCGGCAGCTCTCCCCGCCCAAAGCTCTCCTTGCCGCATTTAGCGATGTGCTCGGCCTGCAAATGATAGCGAGTAGTACCTCCCGACTAGATATGCAATCGAAACACTCCACCTTAGTTGGTAATGCGGAAGCCGCTGGCATGTCGCCACGCGGCCTTGCAAATTCGCCCTGCGAACTCCTAAACCAAACAGGTTGTCCTCCCCTTCCTCGATATCTGTATCGTAGCTCCTTGGAATCCATTCAACCTCAAACGACTAAGGCACTTCGCGCAACACACCCTGCAGGACGATTCAAGTCGAGGTCGGCGCGCAGGATTATTGCGAGACGGAACTTCTTTTTGATCTAATCGAAGAGCTGGCCGAACTGTCCGTGAGGATCATTCATTGCATAGATCATTGACATCGCGATTAGATGAAGGTGTCGCGCGCGTATGAAGCTGGCAAAAAGCGGCCTAAAAGCAACGATAGGAAAATACAATTACTGTGCAGTCATATAGCTATTTGTTCGGTCCCATAGTTACACGACGAAACGCCGATGCGAGTTTCCCCTCTGGGGGCACAAAGTCCATCGCTGCCTTTCGTAACTTCATCTCTCATAAGCCATATGAGCTACTGCCTTGTATAGAGCTCGGCAGGTTAGCAGAATGAAGAAAGCAGCTAGATGAGGATCAGCATCGTGACTCAGCATTCATACGGCTTTCGACTTCGCAGTCTGAGAAAGCAGCGTCAGAAAAGCATGGCGTGGCTCGCGCACAAGGCGCAGCTCAGCGTTTCGTATATCAGCCGCCTGGAGACGGGCCGGCGCCCGATCCCCTCGCTACCTATTCGTGCGGCCATCGCTTCTGCATTGGATCTCAGCGGCGCTGAGCTTCAGGCGCTAGAAAGCACCCTGGTCGAAGGATACAACGCTTTTGAGCACGCAGCGAGTATGCCTGGGCAAGTGGTAGTCATGGTGATGAATCATTCCGACGCAAAGCAGCTGCTCGGCCTCTATCCAGGCAGTGTGACCTATGTACAGCTGAAATGAAAGGACGCCTATAAGACAAAGCCGCCAATCCCAATAAATGAGAGTGACGGCCCGGTGAGGGTTTGAACCTCGGTACTGCGTTGACAACCTCAGTATCCGTCGTTCATCCCCACCTGGTCAAGCTCCCATTCCGATCTTCGTTGTGATTACACACAACGAACGGGCCACTGTTTGCCAAAAATTTTCATCGCCGGAGAGTGATGTGGCCTCGCTCACCCTGCGAATTGGAGCAACGTATGGATACGCATCAAAAACGCACGCCGCTATGCCAGCGCGCTATCTGTGGGAGGAAGGAAAAATGAGAAGCTCTCCTTCCTATGGCGTACGTAGCCGAAGACTCACTTCAAATGCTGGGGTCCGCTTAACAGCGAGGACTTTTGGCAAAGCTCGGATCGGCACCTATGCCGAAAAAGCAAATGGCCACATCACCGTCGAATCAGAACCAGAACGCATCGTCGCACATATGCTTTGCATAGATCCCCGCGTGCGTTCATTCCAACCCCAGCCCTTCACCGTTGACCTGCACAGCAAGCGCTTGCTGTACACCCGTGAAGAGATCGCCGAGGCGCGTAAGGCAAGGAAAGGAATTGCCGGAAGCCAGACATATACCCCGGACTTCGCCACCGTCCAGATCGACGGCTTGCAGTACGTCTACGAAGTCAAAATTGAAGGCTATGAGGGCGACAGCGGCTATCAAGAAAAAATCGATCGGGCTCGGGAAATCATAGAGGCATACGGCTACTCGTTGTTCACGGTCGTAGTCCCAGCGGACGAGCGACATCCCCTGCTCATCAACACCCAGCTGCTCAAACCTGCGTTAACACGAGCTCAAGAATATCTGACGCCAGACCTCGTGAACCAAGTTGAGCGTTATTGTGAATCCGGCTCGGTTTTACAGCGAGACCTTTGCGCCGACATTCAAATTTCAACCAGCTTGATCCCGCCGTTACTTGCCGTAGGGGTCCTCCGAGCGAATATGGCCCATCACCGTATTCATAACTCACTTGAGTTATCGGCGGCGTTCGGTGATCTGAGTCACCTTTGCTTAATCGAGGAGCTGAGATCATGATTTCCGATCTGAGATCAGGAGATAGGCTAGTCACCGCCGGTAAGCCCGACAATTACTTTGAGATATTGGACGGGCGTATTCATGCAGGCACACTCCAAATTTTCGATGCTGAAAGGCGCGAGTCCAGATTTATCGAAGAGGCCACTATTCGAAGTGGCCTCTCGAAAGGCGAAATCGTTCTACATCGAAAAGGCATGGCCCGCGTCGGAGTAGTCAGCCAGCATGACGATCCAGCTTTCCAGGCAAAGGTGCGTTTTATTCAGAATACCTTGAGGCGCATTGACTCCATTCAAAGAAAATGCAGTCTTTCGTTTAGTGCTGCAATCCCAGTTGCTCGCACATCCTACATGGAAGAGAACACTGGCGATGTACTAGCTGCAGCATTCCCTTCGCGCGCAACATTATTCCGAGCCCACAAGAATCAGCTACTCGGCTTGACTGTACTCAAGGGGGACAAGAACAAAGGCAATTCGACACCTCGGTACTCGCAAGACCTGGTGGAATTCATCGAAAGCACCATCAATGATGAATACCTGGTCACTGAATCCAGATGGACGCTCGGATATCTCACGGAATACATCAATCGCGAAGCTCGGCGCCGCTGCCTGCACGCCGCCAAACGGGAGATTAGTCGCAAGTTTGTAGCGGCGAGGATTCATAATCTCAGCGTCGATGCTGACTATGATCGCATGGATCCGCTCCAACGAGTAGCCGGTAAGTCGTATGCAAAGCGACGAATCCGAGCGCCGTTTGCATTCGCACGCATTGAGCAGGACGCAGTGCATTTGCCTTTCGTCGTGCAAACCCCTCACGGCATATCCAGAACCATTTATCTAGTACATGCAATCGATGTATGCACCGGATATCCAGTGGGATGGCGCATCGTCATCGGGGCGCCGCGCGAGATGGACTCGATCTCCTGCATTGAGATGTACCTTACACCGGCCAAAATAGCGCGCTTCGAAGAATTCGACATTACTCACGCAATCAACTTGTACGGTACACCGGCGCAAATCATCTTCGATAATGGCCCAGAGTGTAAAGGAGGCCGAATTATCCGTCTTGAACTGATTGAGATTGACATCAAACATTGCAAGGCGAAGGAAGCTCAAGGTAAGCCATTCATCGAACGGCTGAATCGGGCACTTAAGGAGGCGCTTCAGACCCTACCTGGCTGCACGCGCTTCGATGGAAAAGATGGCAAGCGGGACCCCGAAGCACTGGGCGATCAGCTGATGACCGTCGACGCGCTCGAGAAATGGATTGTTCGCTGGCTTTATGATGATTGGGCCAATTTCCCTCTCGATCGCTTGCGCTGGGAAAATTTACTGGATAGCTCGGTCAAGGGAAAAACACCGCTTGAGCGCCTTGCTTATCTGACGCAGGAGATGGGACACCCCATCACCATGCCACCACCACGGCAGAAATGGATGGCAGCCGTCTACGAACACAAACAGTGTGTGCTCAGCGCGAAGTCAGGTATCACCGTGATGCATGGCTTCCGCTACAAAGGCGAAGCGATGTCGTACTTGCTATCCAAATACGGCGATCACGCTCCGCTTCACGTCCTTTATGACCCCGACGATTTTCGCCAGGCATATGTGTACGAGGATGATGACCTTCCGCTCGTCACACTCACGCATGAACACGTGCGACCAGACACCCCTGCATGGACCTTCGATGAGGCGAAGGAGCGCTTTAAAGCCGACATGGAAAACTGGGATATCCCCGCACCAAGGGCCAAGTTCCTGCATGACCTGGATGATGCCGCCATTGGAAACAACAACCCTCGAAAACCAAAATCTCGCAACAAACGCGAAGAAAACAAAGAGACCACTCAACGGGCGAAGAACCACGCTGCGGTTAAAAGAAGCACTGACAATCCGCTTCATTCATCCGCGCCGTTCGGATTCGCATCAGCTACAGCACCTCCGCTAGATGCCGGATGTGAAGTTCCGGATAGCACCTGGTACGACGACATGCCATCAATGACCATTGTGAATCGAAACACTGGAGAACAACTGCTATGAATACCGCCCAACAACTACGCAAAGATATCGAAGCATGCGAACTTCCACATCCCTTTTTCGTCGATCATCTCTCAGCGCTTGAGCAACGCATCAACGACTCCCTTGCTGGCTTCGCGCCAAAAATCGAACGCATTCCTGGCCCAAGCGGTGTGGGGAAATCCTCCATCGTCACCACGCTGGCTCGGAAATATCCAGAGAGTCGAGTAGATGGACGGCGCTATGTGCCAGTACTTATCGTAAGAGTCCCTCAATCTGCGACAGCGAAACTTCTTCCAAATAGCGTACTGGCTGCACTAGGTATCAAAGTTGCCGCGAGCACCACCGGCGGTGCAATGTTCAGCCTGATGCTAACGCAGCTTCGCCTTGCCGGCACCCGAGTGATCATTTTTGACGAGATATCACATCTGGTTGATGAAGGGTCCCGGGTCCCTCCGCGCGCAGCCAGTGACTGGCTGAAAGCTCTAACCGACACCCTGGACATCACCCTGATTCTCTTCGGGATTCCACGGCTGGAGCGGCTCTTTTCAGCAAATGAGCAACTGCGTCGCCGTGCCCGGCCAGCCCGAAATTTCTACCCTTACGACCCAAGCGACGATAAGCAAATGGCTGCCTACGCCTCATGCGTCACGAGTTATGCAAAGCTGTTCACTTCGGCCGGCTATCCTATTCAAGTTCACCCTCGAATTCTGACAGAACAAACCTTTCTGTTGTCCGGTGGTCTAGTGGGAGTGCTCGCCGACTTTATGCGGGAATTAGCCGGCTTGCTAAAAAAAGAAACGCCCCGTCCCGTCACTTATCTTGATTGTGTTCGGGCACTAGAGGAAGTCAGCCACGCAGGTTCTCCCCATAAATTGGCTTTCCATGATTCCACAACGAACAACACTAAAGTGCAACCAGCTGCTCTTACACAGGCGTATGCCCATGTCTTGAGCAGCAACACAATGCCTATGCCCATTCGCAAAAAGGAAGGTATCAAACAATGAGCCTGGTCGTCACTTCCGCACCCAGAAACGAAGAAGCTGGTTTTGGCTACTACCGGCGTCTCGCCTCAGACAACGGCTTCTCCAGCTGGCGTGATCTTACAGACACAGCTGGCGTTGACCGAAATCGACGCCAGCTCCTAATGCGTACAGATGAGGTAGCTAAGAACCTCGGTCTGGAGCCGGCGTGGGCAGAGCAAGCCAAACAAAAAGAACTGCTCTGCCAAAGCTGGGGAACGCTATATCGCACTCACACCGATGCTGTATGTCCTGAATGTCTCAACGAGTCACTGCATTTGCGACATGGCTGGGGACACGCATATGCCACCGCTTGCCCAAGGCATCAGATACAACTGATAGATAAGTGTAACGTCTGCGGGTTAGCGTTATCTGGAGCTCGCCTTCATGTAGGGTTGTGTTCATGTGGGCACAATCTAACCAACTTGCCACGTATGCCGGCGACCCGTACACAGCAGTGGCTATCGACGCTTATTGCTAGTAATGGCGTGCATTCTGGGGACATAGCGCCGGCTCTCCACGGCGTCGACATTACCGTATTGGCGAAGATCATACAGATCCTTTGCCTGTATGCTGATCCGGCTAAGCCCAAACTGCAGCGCGTCGCGCATGCGCCGAAATCCATCGTTGAGGCGGTGAAATTCCTTGCGCCGATAGAAGCCCAGTTGGCTGATTGGCCAATGGGCTTCAAGGCACATGTCGAGCAGCGCATTTCGGCCGGTCGAAAAGATGCCCGTACACTAAATACATTACTCGGTGATTGGTATATTCGGCTGCGCAAACTTGCCATAGGCACGGAATTTGAACAGTTTGTGCAGATCGTCATCGATGTCGCTGTGGAAAAAACAGACTGTGTTCTTGGTCTGGATTCAGCCAAGGCAATGGCGACATCCACCACCGGGTACATGCACTCGTCAGACGCCGCCAAAGCCATCGGCGTGAGTGTCTCACGTCTGCACGAATCGATTCTGGCCAACGAATGCGCACATCGCACCAAGCGAACTGGAACGCGTGGGCAAGTACACGAAGTACCATGCAGTGAAGTCGAGCGCATACAGCAACAGCGCGCAAAATGGATTTCTGACGCCACGGCCTCTGAGATGGCTGAGGTTTCTCCTGCCGTACTCGATCGCATGAAATCGGCCGGTGTTATTCAATCAGACGTTCGATGGCGGGAAGACATTTTGAAAGCAGGTCCAGTCAATCAGCAGTCCTTAGCGGATTTGTTCGAAAACGTGAGTCGGTTTGCGGATCCAACCTCGGTGCTTGACGATGTCACCGTCACCTGGGCAGAGTTCACCAGCCGTCGCATGGGAGAGAAGCAAGCTATCGAATCGCTGATGAAGGCCATTGTTAGAGGAGACGTGAGAGCCGTCTCACACGCCAAAAATCTCGGCAGGTTACTCTTCCGACGGTCTGATGTGTCGCGGTATTTCGGCATGCCGCTGATAGAAGCAGGTATGTCGATTCAGCAGCTGGCCAAGGCAACCAACTGGAAATGGGAGAGCATCGCACACTGGGTGGATCAAGGATTACTCAGTTCCGAAATGGTGCAACGCCGTGGTCAATCTTGTCGTATCGTATTGCCGCATCAGCTTCTCGCATTTCGCCAAAATTATCTCCCACTCGCAGATTTAGCGCGGGTAATGGGAACGAAATCATCCGCTCTATCTCGCCTGCTTCCTCATATCGAATTGATAGGTGCAAAAAGACTACCTGATGGCATCATGCGAGGCGGACTGATTCGAATCGCTGACCTGGGTCATTTGGCCTTAGCCGGCGCAAGGGCTAGGGAAGACCTGTTGGAGTCCGCTGAATGGTGACTCCCTACCGAACAGGATCAGATGAAGCCAGTCTACCTGAATGAATCCCCGTAGCCACTGGTAAGTAAGAAAAAGCCCGGTCCTTTCTGTGCCAGCTCATACGAGACAGATTCTTTGTATCAGTTGGCGCAGGATAGCCACCCAAGACGTGCGAAATCTATGACACTCGAGCCCTAGTCCTCCATACTAAAGATCTTTCGCTCAACCACCGAGGGTGTCATGATCCATAGCGAGAATGACTCGACCGGGAGGATACCTGCGGTCGCGTACGCACGCATGTCTACCGATGGCCAAAATCACTCGATCCAGCATCAGTTGGATTGCATCCATACGTATGCGGCCACCCACGGCTTGGAGATCTTGAGGGTTTATGCAGACGAAGGGCGTAGTGGGTTGTCCCTGCTGAATCGCCCGCAGTTGCAAGAGCTGTTGGCTGCAGCAACAGATGCGGCCTGTGATTTTTCCGTGATTGTGGTCTACGATGTCAGCAGGTGGGGAAGATTCCAAGATGTTGATGAGGGCGCCTTCCATGAGTACCTATGCCGAAGGGCTGGTGTCGCAGTCGTATATTGCGCTGAGCAATTCATCGATGACGGCTCGCCTCTGTATGCAATCATGAAGGGTATCAAGCGCGCTATGGCCGCGGAATACAGCCGAGAACTCTCGGCAAAAGTATTCCATGCGCAGTGCCGCTTTTCCCTTATGGGATATAAGCAAGGCGGACGCGCAGGATACGGCCTACGCCGAATTCCGGTCGCTGCTAACGGAGAATCGCGCAGCCCCTTAGAAGCAGGCGAACGCAAGCCAATGCTGACAGATCGGATCACGCTAACGCCTGGTCTGCCTGAGGAAGTTGCGCTTGTGCGTAGTATTTATCACTGGTACATAGAAGATGGGTGGAGCGATAGTCGAATCGCAAGGCATTTACGCGCAGATGGAGGCACCACGCACATGGGTGTCCCCTGGGATCCGTCCACCGTCCGACGGATACTCACAAACGAGCGATATTGTGGTCAGCTATTATTCAACCAGACTACACGTCGACTGCACAGCAAGGTGGAGGCGAATCCCGAGGAGTTATGGATACGTTGCAACGATGCATTTGAACCGATCGTGAGCCGTCCTTACTTTGAGAAGGCGCGCAACATTCGAACGCTTCGCGCCGCCGGCCCGGCCCCGGAAGATGTGCTGGGAGCTTTACGCGCCATTTACCAGCGGCACGGCACGATCAACATAGAGCTTTGTAAAGCCTCGTCACTACCTGGCCGTGAAACGATGCTCAGATTATTTGGCGGCTACGTCCAAGCCTATGCCGCTGCTGGCCTACCGTCGTTGCATACGCCCAGTGGCGCGCTCGGGATTCGGACTATGCGTGCGTTAATCGAGGGACTGCTTAAGGAAGTTGGCGAGAGAGCACTCCGGGCGGGGGGCACCATTTGTAAGACACAGGCATGGAACATATTACTTTTGAACGATACGCTGAAGCTGAAGGTTTCGATTGCATCATGCCGACGCTATCCAGACTCTTGGCGACGCTGGCGAGTAGCATTACGCAAAGGTGGGCATGCCGACTTTGTCTTGTGTGCCCTTATGGATACAGACAACGTGAACATCCAATGCTACGCGTTGATGAGCACTGCTGAAGCTACAAAAGACAGCCTATTTCTCAGCGAGAGGACGCTCGGACGCTACTCCGCATCTTGCTTTACGACGCTCGATCAAATCTTTGGATTGAGCTGATATCGCTGCGCCCTATCGGTTTCCGAAGCACCTAGTCCGAATATCGAGGCCAGGGTTGGATGCCGGTATTGCCCTCCGTCGTCGGGATGCTCCCCACGCAAGATGATATGACCCTGGGTAAAGTCCGCCACGGGAATCAAGTAATACCCCATGACACCGGCGTTGGCAGCGTCCATCTGCACGCATAGAACGAAGTCGGGCACCGGCGAGGTGTGGATTGGGATACGCCATCTGATGTGACCAGCAGGGTCGTGACGTGAGCGCGCCACGACAAGCTTGAGGCTAACCCGTCCATTGAGACGCAGCAGCCAAGGATGTTCGCACTGCACATGCGCCCCACCTGCCTGTTCAATTGCCATCTTGATCGCCGACATCGTCGCCTCGCGCAATTGCCTCACTGAGCGGAGTGTTCGCGCGCGCAGAAGTGGTTTTGCCGCCGGCAGCCCTGCGGCCGAGTACGCCTCAGCCAAAGTTCCAAATCGCGCGTTAAAGTACTTAGGGTTCGGCACACCAGGCGCGGCGCTGATGATTGATACCGTGACCTTGCCATGTTGCTTGTACAGCGCCCTCAGCATCTGGAGCAGCTCATCGGACGTTTTAGGTCGCTTCCGCCACAGCCGCTCATCGGCGGCTTTCTCAAAAAGCTGCGGCGCCACGATAGGCGGGAAGGCATCATCTATGCAAATCCAGTCATCCGGCGGGTTGAGCGTCCGCGGAGTACTCATCTTCGCGGACCCGCGATTAAACATGATTCGACCGACGTACTTTTCATTGGTCAGAATGCTCTTCACCACGAATGGAGTCCAAGGTCTGCGCCATTCCGTTGGCACTTTCAACGCATTGAGCTTGGCCGCAATTTCTGTATCACCCAATTTTTCGTACACAAACCAGTGATAGATCTGCTGAACGGTTTCAACCTCGCGTTGCGGCCCCCAGCAGAAGCGCACGCGATCTGTCGCTGCGGCCTTCCGCTCACCCGGCTTTAACACTCGCCGCCTGTTACCATCCCGGTCATAAGACACACGCCGTAACCCATAGCCTGCATACCCTCCCATCTTGAAGCCCTGGTTTGCAAACTGGCATTGAGCGGAGAAGACCTTGGCGGATAGTTCTCGACTATACTCAGCAGCCATTGTGCGCTTCATACCCTTGAGAATCGAGGCAATCGCCGAGCCATCGTTCTCAAATTGCTCCGCACAGTAAATTACCTGGATACCAGCCTGGCGGCATAAGTATTCATAATGAGCACCTTCGTCGGTATCCTGAAATCGCCCCCAACGACTAACGTCGTAGACCAGCACCATTTCAAAGTCCGTCTTCTTGGCAGCAACGTCATCCATCAGCTCCTGCAAGCCGTCCCGGCCATTAATACGTAAGCCACTCTTTCCGGGGTCAGCGTACATCTTGACGACATCAACGTCGTGCTCATCAGCGTATTGCTGAAGCCGCTCGCATTGATGCTCGATGGAGCGATCTTGCGGGCTGCTCGACATGCGAACGTAGATTGCTGCACGCCGCCGGTCGCGTGGAGGCGAAAGGTTCTGGGGTATTGGTTGGCGGGCCATAGAATCTTTACATGCCCTTGTAGGCCAAACCAAGCCGAAATGCTTCACTCGCTACCGCGCGTGCGTCACGACCACATAGGCGTCTGCGTGTGGCGATTAGAATCGCCGCTCGATGTTCATGCACGAAATCGGCAGCAAAATCGGCACCATGGCTTTGCGCAAGGGCATGAAGCACAGCAGAGATTGCCGCCTGCTGGTACATGAACGCGCTGTCGAGCTGGATGAGTCGGGGTGCTATCACAAAGCCTCCGCGTCTAATTAGTTCAACATGGCCCTACCTCAGGCCCAGGCTAACGACCTCCCGTGCCTCCGGCTTCCGGAACGATTAGGGGTAGATTACAACCTTCACGACTCAGTGATTTGAGCCAGCGCAAGCAAGCAGACTCGAACTTATCTGACAATTGAGGTCTGATCAAGTCTGAGCTACTACACTTTATAAGGTGCCGCTGTTCGCTCATTCATCAGCCCCTGTGCGAATAAGCAGGCCAGCGACGCGCCTGTCGGCCATAGGCCCGACGCGGATGCAACACCTCCGCATCGGACCTATGGCCCTAATTCCTTTAAATTGTTAAAGAACAGTGTATTGCCAATTCCGGCAGCACCACGCACTTACACCAGAGAGAGTTCAAACGAACTCATTCAGGTGCAGGGCAGCTACTTGTCCAAAGCCGCCATGCTGATAATCGCATCAAACTCATTGAGCACATCCGGATGATGCCTTGTCAGATGACGCAGGATGGAGTCATTGGCCATCAACTTCGCCAAATACCCCCTAGCCAGTACAAGGTTGAGGACATCCTGGCCATAGGACTGCTCAGCAAGTTTGAACTGTTCTTGCAGATTCCCCATCTCTCTTTCCATCTTCGCCATCTGATCAGCGCTTACGCCGGTCATTCTTCTAGTCTTGGCTTCGCCGACAATCATGTTGCTGGGCGTCGCTGCCACCAAGGCCTGCGCGTAGGCAACCGTGAAATTATTCGCGCTGACCATCAACTCCACACACTCGACCTGCCTGGTCGGCTTCAGCTTACGTAGCACTGCTCCGAGATTAGCAGAGAACACCTGGTCGCGCAGTAATTCAGCGGCCTCCGGGCAGATTCCGTCAAGCAGATTTAGCTTTTTCAGAATATGGCTAATATCAACGTCCAGCGCTTTGGCAAGTCTCTCCGGCGCCACGCCACGCTCAACAGCACGCCGGATCATAACGTGCTCCTGGATACTAGAGAGACGATTTATTCGATTGTTGTAGGTATAGCTCTCGTCGTCGAGAGCCACGAGACATGGCGCCGTATCGAACCCCAGCTGCTTTAAGGCCGTCAGCCGCGAATGCCCATCCAACAAGATGTATCGTTTGTCTCGATCAGGTTTACCTACAGATAAAGGCTCAATCAATCCGACGGCCTCAATCGACGCAAAGATTTGCTTGAATTTTCGGGAGGTTAGCAACCCATCAGGACTTTTTCGCGACGGCAGAATCGATGACAGCGGCAAACTCAATGGTTCTGGCACAAAGCCAAGAGGTGGCTTTCCCATGATTCAGAATCCTTTCGACCATACTCGGTCTGCAAGATACTGCGGCAGCGTATCTAGACCTTCTGCACGCAACAGGTTTCCAAAGTTCTCGTCAATCAAGAGCTGGCGCAACGCGCCCACGATGAACAACAGACTACGTTGGGCGGTCTCAGATTTTCTGACCAGCTGCTTCTGACGCTCGACTTCGCGCTTGTAATTGCGCACCAGGCTCGATGTCGTGACATCTTCGTTCCGCTTCTGGGATCCCATCTTGCCGCCCATACTTCTGCCACGTACGCGACGACGTTCAATTACGCGACGTGCCTGAATCAGTTGGCTGCCGCGTAGCTTGCCTGACTCGTAAGCCTCCTGCAAGGCTGACTGAATCGCCTTATCATCGTTGCCGGCACCGGCGATAGTGATAGCGGCATTGAGTGGGATACGTCCGCTGCCCACCGCCATCAACAGACGTTCTTCGCCGTTCTTGAGCAAGTATAGGATGCCCTGCACATAATCCAAGCTTAGGCCAGTCTTTTCTGCAATGGCCTTTTTATCGTATCCCTGATCTCGCAACTGCTCGATGCCAGCAAGAAGCTCTAACGGACTGAACTTGCGGCGGGCGATGTTCTCCGTCAGACTCATAATAAAAGCTGACTCGTCATCGACGCTCATGACTATCGCAGGGATTTCCGGCTGACCGATGCTTCTGAACGCTTTAAACCGTCCTTCGCCACAAATCAACAGGTACCGTTCGCCATCCTTGCCTACTCGTGGCGTCACAACGATGGGTTTCTTCAAACCGAGGCTTTGAATGTTGGTAACGATCTGTTCGAACATCCGATTATTACGTTCGCGCGGATTGAGTACGTCGATTCTCTCCAGTGGAATCATGCGCAATTCTGACTGATGATAATTCTGGTTGTGGCTCATGCGCTCCTCCGCAGACGAATACGCCGAGCCATGCCATACAGATAATCTAGGCTGTCGAAGTGATAGCACTCAAACTCGATGCAGTTATGGTCTGCCAAATGAATGCGCGGCTGCCCGAAGTCGAGGCGCGGCAAAAGGTAATAATCCAATACAGCCTGATTTTCACTATCCAAGCGCACTGCCACTGTAATGTCTGGAGCGAGTGTAGTGTCGAATCGTACCTTCCAGCGTCGCCGTCCATTGTCGAATGACTGGCAACGAGCCAATACTAACGAGACAGTGAACTCGCGATTGACGGTGAGAAGGTCCGTGGCTGGATCGCGCTCAACTACGCCGCCAACGCCAGAAATCATCTGCTCCGTTTCGCCGACGATTTCTGGATACAGGCGGCGCAGGAATTGATTGGCTTCCAGGTACTGGTAATCTCGATCCGGTGTAAAACCAACCGCCTGGTATGCCCGGATCAGGCTACCAAACCTGTGCGCATAGGCCGCCGCCGATGGCATACCTTCAGCTTCGTTGATAATCAATCCCGAGAGGTATCCATGTCGCTGGTAGAGATTGCGCAGCTTCTCGACAAATTCTTCCTCGCTGTAGCGGTGCGCCCTGGCGCGCATAATACCTTGCGTGGTGTAGAAAATCTCCGGAGGTACGATGCCTTCGAATGCCCCTTCCTTCTTGATCCACATATCCGGGCTATTGACTACACGATGCTTCTTGAGCTTGAACGATCGGCGGTTGTAGATATTGTTCCCAATGTACTTCTCATTGGACAGTACCTGCCGGACCGTGGCCCGCGTCCAGTCGCGGCCGAGATCGGTCTTGATGCATTGACCATTGAGTCGCTCTGCAATCTCTGACTCCACCAAATTGTCTTCAACAAACCAGCGATAAATCTGATTAACAACATCCACTTCAGCATCTGGGCCTGGCTGTAAGATCACGCGATCCGTTTGGAGGCTTTTGTGCTCGCCTCGCGTCAGCTCGCTTTTGACGGAACCGGTCTGATCGACCAGAACGCGTCGTAGGCCATATCCAGCAGGGCCGCCCTGTCGAAAACCCAGTTCAATCAGACGGCACTGACCAGCGAATACTTTGGTTGACAGCTCCCTGCTATACTCGCCAGCCATAGCGCGCTTGACGCCCTTGACGATAGTGGACACGGGCGAACCATCGTTCTCGAACTGCTCCGCACAGTAGGCTACCTGGATTCCAGCGCGACGACAGATATATTCATAGTAAGCACTTTCATCAGCATCCTGAAATCGCCCCCAGCGGCTCACATCATAGACAAGGATTATCTGGAAATCCGCTACACCCGTCTCGACATCTTTGATTAGCTGCTGCAAAGCCTGGCGACCATCGATGCGCAGCCCGCTTTTTCCGGCATCGGCGTAGGTACGGATGATCTCGATACCGCGTCGCTCTGCGTATTCGCGGATCTTGTCGGCCTGGTTCTCGGTCGAATACTGCTGATGCTCAGTAGACATCCGAACGTATTCAACGGCACGAAAAGTTACCGGAATTTTCGGACGGTCTGGCACCCCTGCTGATTGTTCGTCTAGATACATGGCATCCGATCCCTCTGCTTTGATGTGCATGCTCTCGGTTCAGCCTTACCCGCATTGGGACACGACCGAACATGGGCGTGGCGTATTTCGCCATGACGTTTTCATCAAAGCGATTGAAACCACAATGGGCCGAAAATACCGAACTCCTGCCGAAAAATCTAACGAGTCCTCTCTTTGCACGCGTCCTTTTTGCACGGACAATCCAAGCATGCCGGAGTAATTTCTACGATCAAACTACCGCTGCGGGATATACCGCTCCCTCTGGCAGGCGAGATTTTGTACAGTCCCGGCGCCAGCGTTAAGGGCGATATCCACGCGTCCATCTTTACACCATCCGTGTTGCTAAATGGCCCGGATCGTTGTGGATCTCGGCTGCGTTGTGCATACTTTGCATGAACCTCGCGATAGTGACGCCAGTAGTCAGGATGGCTTTCTTGCCAGGCGCGTTGAGCCTCTCGCTGATTCCCCCGGTAATCAGGGTCGGACCGCAGCTTACTTTGCTGCCATTGACGCTTCCTGATTCGCTGGCATGCCGGCGCTGAACAAAAGGCTTGCTTAGGCGCTTGCGGGCGTGGTTGAAACGTCTGACCGCAGCCGGCGCAGTGCTTGATCGTCATTGCTTTCTCCATATGAACAGGATATGGAGACATTGCTTGACTGCGGGATTTTGATGCGCCACATAGGCTGCAACGGGTAACTGCCTGGAGCCGCCTATCGCCTTGAGTAAGATAGGCACAATTGGGAGGCAATGGAGAAGATGTGGAGAGATTTAATGAGGTCGGTTTTTTGTCTCCTGAGTTGCAGGGCTGGACGAATGGTGTGGCGGATGCAGCAACCTTCGATGAGCAACGCCACATCGTGTTAGAGCTCTGCGCACATGGGCTAAGACGGCATCGCTAGTTTCTAGCCTGTACGATATCAAAATCGCGTAAATACTTTCGCCCATCTGCGGTGAGACGAACCCCACCGTTACCGTCAGTTTCGACAAGGCCAACGGCTAATAACGATGTTGCCTCATTGTGCAATGGTTGATAGAGATTGCCCAGACTTGCCAATTTCCTGAGAGCATCTTGCTCTCGTTCCGTCAGTTTGAACTCCACGGCCTCCTCCTAAGTCCTTAATGATCAACTATCGTGTTTTGTAGAAATAACAACACATCAACGGTTATCGAAAATTGAAGACGATTTTCAACTTTTGCTTCGATTCCCAACAGTTGTTGGCGGAAACTGGTCCCTCGCTATAAAAGTAACTCTGCGACGTAGGACTCGATCCTGGTGAGAGTATTATCAGACTACTGACAGGGACGTGCAAGGCTAGTCGCCTCGCTGTTGATTTTCCTCAAGTTCTGCGGGTGTGGCCCAACGCCCCCACTGAAACGGTCTCACACGAGACCATCTACAACGCCACCGGAGGCAATCGAGCAGGTGCCTCCGCAGTCATGGGCGACGTAGATCAAATAGTCGGCGTTAGAACCCTCGGCTGCGTCCCTAATAGGGGGAATCTCACATTATGCATCGTCAAGTCTCACAAGATCCTTCTCCCCCTCCCACGAAGACTGGTCGAACTGGGTGACGCGTCTCAACATTTGGTTCCCGCTACATCATTTCGCTAGAGTAAAAACGGCCTTCGGGCCGTTTTTTTTTGCATTCTCAAAAAGATAACTACCTTCTAGCAATATCTTGTAGAAATTAATAGTATGATTCGTGAAAGGAATATTTAAGAAATCGCAACAGGGACCTGTATGGAATTCTATTGGGTGAACTTGGGTACGACTCACAAGGCGGTAGTGGATCAAGGCTTCTTGTGGGCGCCGCTTAGTCCTATTGGTGACAATGGGAAGGCAGTAACGAGAGTTCATTGGGACAACGTCGGCAATGTCACTAAGGGAGATCTGGTCTTCTGCTGCTATGATCAGCGCATCAGTTTCCTAGCTATCGCACGCTCGAACTCCTACCGTGGAACCCGCCCAGTCAACGCGTCCTTCAACGAATGGGACTCAATTGGAAATCGGGTTGATGTAGACATCATCGAAGTTGACAGAAGAATTCATCGGGACGAAATTTCCGCAGAATTTATCGAACGTTTTGATAAGCGAACAGGCCCCTCAGTCTTCAATAACAAAGCCACGTTGAACCAGATTTACATGGCTCATCTGCCGGCAGATGCGGGCCTATTCTTGCTAGAGACGGTACATCAAGCAGGATTATTCGAGCAAGCCGCAATTGAATCCGGTGAAGCGCCTCACCAACGAATTTCACAGACAACTCGCGAGGCATTGGTACAAGCCCGAATTGGACAAGGAAAATTTAGAGCAGATCTCATCCAACGCTGGAATGGCAGGTGTGCGCTGACGGGGCTATCGAATATTAATTTAATGGTTGCATCGCATATCGACGCTTGGGCTCTTTGCGACAATCAAGCACGATTGGATCCCGACAACGGCTTACTACTTGCCCCCCATATTGACAGACTTTTTGATAGAGGACTCATAACCTTCGAGGCCGACGGAAAACTTCTAATTAGTGACAATCTCGACGACAAAGCCCGGTACATTTTTGCGCTCGACAGATTTGGAGGCATCGAAACCCTTACATCAGGCAATCTTGCCTATCTTGCGAAGCACCGCGCTAGATTCGAATTCTCATAGCGCACCAGGTTGAGACTGAGTATTTCTCCCTCAAGACGAAAAGGAGCGGGCAAAAGCGCGACAGCCATGTTGAAGTTCCGCGACACGGCTAGCTGTACCGACAAATACCTGCGCGAACGAATCGGCACCGCCACACGCGTAACCGCGAAGTCATCCTCGCTCCTGTGTGACGGAGAGCAATGGCGCGCCTCACCTGGGCTGCTGCGTAAGATCATCGATTTGTAGGTTGAGCACCTGACGCCAGTCCAATGCAGCCGTGTTTTCACTGGCACAGTGGGACCGATCGCCGCCATGCAAATGATATAAACGATTTATATTATTTCTCTATAGAGCACCAGGCCTGGGTCCGTGCCGACGAGAGCTTCCGCTGTAGCATAAAAAAAAACTTTCCCCAATGCCCGTAAACATGGAGCGATTTCGACAGCCGCACCCGTCTTATATGCACCAGCTAATGCGCAATCAAGTCGACCGGCAAGGGCTCCCAACTTGGTCTCGTGTTCATGCAAATACAATTCTGACATCGAGCCGCCCTCTTGCACGTAGACGTATGACGGTGCCGTTTTTTCTTTCAACAATGCGGCACCTTCTTGATCAACCGTGATACGCGCTTGCCCTCCTGGCAAGCACTCGTATTGGATCGTTCCTTTCGACGTCATGACATAGAGAGCGACGGCAATCGCGTCGCCCTGGTTTAAAAATATCTTTGACACAGAGGTCTTGGTCATCGGTTGCTCCTGATATGAGCCGGCGAAAGCAGGATATGTGCGAAGCTGCGCTGTATTGTAGGTAGCTCTCGCCAGAGCGCGCGATGCTACTGCGTCAACCAGTACCACATCAGCAGCTACTTTCTTACCTTAAAGGGCAAAACTAATTAGACCTCCGTTTAACTAGAAATATCTTTTACTTCGCAAAAAAAATGCAGGCCCATAGACTCGGTGCCTCGAAATACGTGCAGATAGCCGGGAGCAGCAACAGCTCACCCTTGATAGAGCTTTTCGCTTGTAGCTTGAAGAACCGCACCACAACTGGTCCTGTGCCCTTCGTAAGCAACTGGGCGACCATCAATCGTGTGCTTGTCGTCGCCTTCGGCAATAGTGCAAATGCCGCCGTGCCCAACCACTGGACATGTACATTGGTCGCCAATACATGCGACAGCCTTTCCATCTACTGTGAAGTGCGGCGCGCTGCTGCTGACAACTTTACCGCCGTGCGACGTAGCATCGCCAACGCAAATTACCTTACGCATAACGTTCTCCTCTTATTGTCCCGGCCTCTCAAAGTTTTTCAGATCTATAGCGGGAACGGTGGCATTCGTCCTGGCTCGATCTCTGAAATTACTAGCTGCTATCTCAGGATAACCTTTGTCTCCTTTTCTTTCTCAAATTTCCCGATCAAATGTACCCATAAATAATAGCCGGCTGACAATCTTCCTATGAAATATATCGACAACGGGACAGAGAGCATACTAGCAAAAAAAAGCGTTCCAAATTCTCCGCCGATGCCAGTTATTAGTTTTTGCAAGGGATAGCCAAGTAACGCGAAAGGACATAATATACTTATTGCTTTAGCATAAAAATTCTTATTAGATTTTATCTCTTTAAAATCATAAATATCCTCTATCTCGTCTCTATCCACATAAGAAACAGCTCCACAAACCTCTATCTGATTTTCAAAGTAACTCGTTTTTTCAAAAATTTTACGAATCCATCTTATTTCAAAAACCACCCATATCGCAGAAACAAGGAAATATAAAAGTAAAATAAAAATCCTGAAAAAAAAGCTTCCATGGGGTGACATTAAACAAAGAACGAACGGCGCCATGCTAAATAAAACAATTGGAATAATACCGAACGCCCCCACTATTAAAACAAAAAATTTTAAGCGCAATGGACCACCAGAAAAATATCCAATTAAAAAAAATGCCACGGATAAAAACAATACAATAAAAAAAAGTAAAAATAATGGTTTTTTTTCATATCCCAAAATGTCAAAAACCACAAAAAATAAAATCAAAGTAAATGAATTCACCATGAGAAATACCGGTATAATTCTTTTCCATGGGTTAGCCTCGATAGCGCGTCGAATAATCATTCCGTGAATCCTCCATATTTCATAGCTTGTTCTACGGCCGGACTGTAGCCCTTATAATCAAGTGGCAATTCTCTCTCAAGTTTTTCTATGCTTTTCTTTATTGTGGCGCTCGCTTTTTCAGAAATTTGGTTATGCTTATCCAAATAATCAACCGCCAAACCTACTAGAATGGAAACCACAACGGTTCCCACGATTACAACGATAATAGGAGCGCCGCCGCTAAATGTAATTAACCCCCACATCACGCAGGAAGTAATTGCTGAATTCATTATATTTTTACTGACGTCCAAGCCTATTTTGATAAAAAGATCAGTTATATCCTGTTTTGGTTTTCCTGTAATCGGATCCCGTCGTTCATAGTCAGCGCTCCACTCGGCGATATCCAACGTCACGGTAAACAATATCGAAAGGAGGCCAGCACCTTTTGAATTTCCCTTTACGGTTGACCAAGCTCCATGACGAAGTCCATCGGCCGAACCTGCACCGAAGGAGAATGCCAAAACCTTGGTGTTCTTTGCACTATAAAACACGGCAGCGATTTGCCGCCGAATCCTTGTCGAACCCGTTAAGATTACATAGACCTTTCTGCCCGCGTTTTTATGGTTAATTGCCTTCAAAACTATTTTTTTATCCCACAACTCACTTATCCATGCTTTATTATCGCTAGCGTATGCGGATTGCGAGACGACTTGATTCATTATCCAGTTATGAGTTACAACCCCACCGGAAACTATAACTTCATTTTCTCCGCCGTGTTTAAAAAAATCCGCAACATCTCTCGGCACATCATCTTTTGACGCGTCTATTTCTACTATTTGAAGAAACTTTTCGGCTTCATAGTTGCTCAAGACCGGTGGCGTACTATAACTTCCGTCCGGCTGAACAACATCGAATGCCTTACGATTATCAGTTATTAAATTATTTCTAATTATTATGCTTATCGGAGCCGGCTTGAAGGATGGATCTATGCTGTCAAGACTAGCATCAATGCTGCTCACAACATACTCTCCAAGTTTTACGGAATCATGATAAAGCGTGATTTTCCCTTTAAAATTTCGACCAATCCATAGGTGCAAAACCTCTCCGTCACTAAAATAAACCTTTTCGTTTGTGTGTATTAATTTCTTTGTTCTGGTGTCATACATTTCTGAAGTATCTGAAATTACGGTATATTTCTTTCCTAACTCCATTTGAATATCAAATATAACGTCGCGGTGTTTTCTGAGAATAACTGTTACTGTCTCCGCGTCGTCCATCCAGCATTGAATTGGTTGACCGGGCAAATCAATCGGGACCGTCACTTTTTTACTTCTTTTTTTACTATTACGCTTTTTTTTAGTATGTGTGCTTTTAGTAGACATGATCACTCCTGTTTTCAAAATCACGACCGACGGGAGGGTTGAATCAGCATGAAACTACCGGTGGGAGCGTCTTTGATCGTCGCTGCTCCACCTTGGAGATTGCTAACTAGCTCTTGACTGTCCGTATGGAAAATAAGTTTGAGCGGTTCGCCTTCTGGGCTCTGACCATCAGCGTCCACGAGCTCAATCCTCAGTTCCCGAACAGCTTTGGGGGTAGACTCCGAAAATTTAGGGAAAGCAGTGTTCATCGTAGCTCCGCCGACAAAGGGGAAGCTAGCACCATGGTGAGTAATCGTGCCCTGAGTTCCAATGTCAATGCCTCCGCCGATCTTAATAAACGATCCATCCTCGGCGATCAGCACTATTTCCTTGGCCATACCGACTAATTTTCCGTCGCGTGCTGTAAAACTAATATCCTTCGCTGAATTAATTACCGTCCCATCATGCTGACTTTGTAATAGCAATTGACCATGGTGAGCGATTGCACGAAGGCCGCCGTATTGCGAAAATAATGACATACCCTTCCCCGAATTGATTACCACGTTCTGCCCAGCTCCCATTTGCAAGTGCTGCTTCGCGAATGAATCCAGATTCATTCCCGCATAACTGACTACAGTTCGAGGTGTCGCAAAGCTGATACCAACTGGTGCAGTTACACCGATTACGGCATCGTGGGCGGAGCTGGCATCGGAATTTTCTTTGTCGTCCTCCCATCCATCGATCGCACTACCCAAGTCATCCTGGGCGGTGATATCGGTAGGTAACCCTTGATGATCTTCCGCATAGCTTCCAAGTGCATGGACAAGTTCTCCGCACTGATCCAGCAGGCTCAAGAACTCATCTCTAGCTAACTGTTTGTCCGCGCCGCCCAAGCGCTGCCAAGCCGTCAGCAACAGGCCCTTTGCACCGCGAACAGCTATTGCGTCATCACTGCGCAACTCCGCGCCCATTCCTCTTCGATTACCGCTGCCGCCTCGTTTCGGCAGCGTGAGAAATCCAAGATTAAGTTCGCTTCGCCCATGATCACTCGCAAGTTGCGCGCTGATCTCACCGTTTGTGTCATCGAACATCAGCTGATTCGCGCGTCCACCTCGCACCTCGCGGCTTTTGATACCGGAAAGGTAACGATTGCCAGGTAGGTCACCTAGGCTGCTCAGCGCTGGCGGCTGCGCCTGCTGGTTGTAGAGCTGCCCGACGATCACCGGCTTGTCCGGATCGCCGCCGAGGAAGTTGACCAGCACCTCGGTCCCCACGCGGGGCAAGGCGACGGTGCCGCATTGCTGCAGGCTGCCTGGGCCGTTGCCGGCCCAGTTCGACGCTACGCGCACCCAGGCCGAATCCCGATCGGAATCGGATGCGCCCCTGCCGGCGGCCTCCTCGTGGTCAGCCGCGCGCGTGCCGGGGAAGCGGATTTTGACTCGCCCCATTTGGTCGCAATGCACTTCCTCCCCTTTCGGGCCGACCACGATCGCGCTCTGCATCAGCGCCTGCGGCAGGTCGGTACGCGGGTCGTAGGCCGGCACGATGATCACGCCGCGCCGCACGGCCGTGAATTGGATGTGCATGCGCAGCGGTCCCGACGCCACCTTGTCCGCCACGTCCCTTTGCATCTGCAGCTCCTGCCCGCCCTGCATCCACCGGCTGCGGGCGAACAGCTTCTCGACGCGCGCCGCCAGCGCCTTGGGCAGGTTGTTCTGCGCGTTCACCTGCAAGGCCGTGACGACAAAATCCCGCTCCTCGGCCGGATGCCTGTCCACCTCGGGATGCTCGGCCAGCGTGAAGTACTCCCCCGCGCACAGATCGCGCACGCTGCCTTCGCCGTGAAAGCACTTCGACTCGAAATCGTGCCGACTCATGCGCAGCTTGCCGAGGCGGCACAAGTCCTCGTTGTCGTCGCCCGCGTGGGGCGCCAGGATTTGATAGTCGTCCAGGCTGGCAGCCAGGTCGTTGCCGTGGACGCCTTGGTCCACGCCGCTGTCCACATCCGCCATCATGAAGTCGCGCCCCAGCGGATTGCGATAGTCCCAGCTGTGCCGCGTCACCTTGCCGGCTTGCAGGCTGCGCACCGCGCTCCAGGAGGTGATCGTGTCCCGCTCCTCCGTGGCGGCGTCGCGGTGGTAGCGGATGGTGCCGGCGGCGTTGCGGCGCAGGCTGTCGGCGTTGTTGAACAGCACCAGCGTGTGCACCGGATATTCGCCGCCCACGGCGCGCACATACCAGCCGATGCCGCGCCGCTTCAGCAGGCGCCGGATGAAGGCCGCATCCGATTCGTTGTGCTGCATCGTGAATTCGCGTTGCGGGTATTCGCGGATGGTGAAGAATTCATCCAGCTCGTGCTTGAAACACACGCCCAGGATGGAACTGTTCTGCCGCCATTCGTTCAGGATGCGCTGCACGATCTCCACTTCATCCATGTTGCGGAACACGCGCGTGTTGTTGCGTTTTTCCAGCAGCGCGAGCGCGTCGCGCAGCACCAGCTGGTAGCTCGCCAGGCCGCCGTCGCTGTCGCCCGAGCAGGCCTCGGTGACGATGCCGCACACGCTGCGCAGGTCGCCCTGGTCGGTGACGAAGTCCAGCGCGGCCGGCACGGCGATCATCTCCTTGAGCGGGAGTTGCGCATTGGCCGACACGCACAGCACGCGGTACTCGATGCCGCCGCACAGCGTTTCGGAGCCGTACACTCGCTGCGGCAGCAGCATGTCATCGTTGACGCCTCCCGGCAGGTCCAGCCGCAAGCGCAATGGCCGGTTGCTGGTCACGAGTTCCTTGGCCAGGCCCATGAAGCTGAAAAAGTCGTTATCGCTTTCCACAATCGCTCCTCAGATATGCAGCAGGTACATCAACTCTTCCCGGTCCCGGTCCGACGGCCCGTCCACCAGGCGGGCATTGACGCCCAGCCTGCTTCCGCCATCCAGGCTCAGCGCGGATATGTCTTCCGCCCGCTGGATCAGGTGGACTTCATACGTCATGCCCACGCCGCAATGCAGGCCCAGCATCGCTTCCAGCCGCCGCGCGGCGCTGTGGCCGGGCAGGAAGTCCTCATACAGCGCCCGGTCCAGCGGGCCGATGTGCAGGCGCACCCGCGCGTCGCAGCCGTAGGTGCGCTGGCCCAGCATCACGCCCGCGCCCAGGTCGACGTGCGCCACGCCCAGCCGGGCCTGGTCCGCAGCCGGCAGCGCTTGCCACTGCCCCACCAGCTGCTCGACCACGACGCGGACGTTGAAGTATTCCGAGTAGATGCCCGCCATCAGCGGCGCCGATGCGCTGCGGCTGCGGAGCTGCATCGCGTAGCGCGCCAGCGTCTCGCGGTCGACGGTTCCGTCGGCATGCGCACCGGACAGTGCAAGCAGCATCGCGAGATATCCGTCGCCGCCATCCGTCGCCGCCATGCATTCCGGCCGGTGCTTGGCCCATGCCTGGTAGAACATGCACAGCGGCCGGTGCGACAGCATGTCCAGGAACGCGCGCGGGCCGCCGTCGTTGCTGGTTCTTTCGTGGCGGTTGATGCGTTCGGAGTAGTGCAGCGGCAGCGCGCCATGGCTGCCCAGCAGGCCCATGAAGGCGGGCGTGAGGCGGACCACGTCGTGGCCGTCGTTGCTGATGTTCTCGATCTGGTTCGGAGGGAAGGCCAGCGACAGCCGGTTACGGTAGCGCAGCCGGCGTGGCGGCCGCGACTGCTCGATCAGGCGCACCGCCTGGAAGAACTCGAAGCCGTGCGGCTCGGCCAGCAGCACATCGATCAAGCCAGCGTCAGTGCGCCGTTGCGAGGCAGGCATCGCAGCAACTCCTTTCCGCTTCCGTGCGACAGCACGACCAGTTGCGTGAAGCTGTTCAAGTGCACATGCAGGCCGAACAGGTGGTCGAGCACTTGCACGAAGGCGTGCACGCCGGTGCCGGCATACGCCTCCTCGTCCAGCGACACCCGCACTTCCACGCCGCGCAGGTAGGCCTTGCCGCGCGCCTGCCGCACCCACGCGGTGGCCGGCTGCTGCGACAGCGCCATCACGCCGTCGATCTGCCGCTGCGAGACGGCGCTGTCCTGCTGGGCGTACAGGCGCAGCATCGCGGTCAGCGCCGGCAGGCCTTCCTGCGTGAGCGAGCGGTGGTTCAGGGCCAGCTGCGCGATCAGTCCCCATCGGTTGGCGCCGCCCGGCTGGCGCCAGGACAGCGTCGGCCGCCGCATCAGGCGGATCGGGAAGCCGCCGATGGCCGCTTCGGCGCTGAGGTCGCCGGCCGCGCGGCCGTAGGGCAGGCCGTGCGGCAGGTTGCGGTTGGTGCAGGTGAGGCGCACCGACGCCGTGCCCTCGTCCAATGTCAGCGGGGAGAAGTCGCGGTCCAGCAGCGCGAGCGTGTATTCGTGGCCGGCTTCGGCGTCGGCCAGTTCCTCGTCGCGATGGGCCAGCCAGTAGTGGCCTTTGCGGCTGTCCTGCTCGCCGTGGCGCAGCGAGTAGTAGGGGAAGAATTCGGTGAGCGAGTTGCCTTGCGGCGCTTTGCGCAGCAGCTGCACGGTGTCGATGCTGTAGATCTCGCAGGCGTTGCCCGGCATTTCGTCCGGCATCAGCGGGTAGCTGCTGCGGCGGTGGTCTACGCGGATCGGCGTGGCCGCCTGCTGGTAGAGGTTGATCACGGGCGTGCAGCCGAGCAGCAGGTGCTCCGCCGACAGCGTGCGCAGGATGCGCGCGGCCGGTGCGTCGGGCCGCACGTCGGCCAGGGCGATGCGCAGCGTCAGCCGCGAACAATCGGCCGGGCTGGCGGCGAGCAAGGCGGACAGGTCGATGTCGAAGAAGTCGAATTTCTCAGGGAAGGCGAAGTACTCGCTCAGCAGCCGGTAGGCGCTGTGCTCCGAGGCGGCGGTCGGCAGCAGCGCGTCCTCGGCGGCGAAGCCTGCCGGGGCGATCGGCATGCCGTCCAGCAGGCGCCACTGGCCGTTCGCCTCCACGCAGGCGCAGGCCGCGCGCATGAAGAGCATGTCCCGCAGGGCGGCCCGCAGCGAGGCGTCGCAATCGATGAAGACGCGCAGGGTCGACAGCTCCAGCGAGGCCAGGCCGCGCGCGGTGGCGGTGCTGTCGATGGTGATGCAGATCGCGGAGCCGGCCTCGGCCGGCAGCGGCAGGGTCGATGGCGCCTGGATGTAGGGCTCGAACCAGGCGGCGCCGATGGCCACCGGCGCCACCGTCACATCGTAGACGCTGCGAAAGCGGCAGCTGATGGCGCCGCGTCCCTGCGATTTCAGCGCCGTGCCGCGCGGCAGCACGCTGACGCTGGTGACGACGTTGCCTGCCGCGCCGCCGTAGTCGACGTGGGCGATGGAGCAGGAGGGGATCGGCCGCAGGTAGTGCGGATACAGCATGCCCAGCAGCGCTTCGGTGAAGTTGGCGTAGCCGTCGTCGAGCAGCTTGGCGGTGCGGGCGTTGAGGAAGGCGGAGGCCTGGATCAGGCGTTCGACATGCGGGTCGGCGCAGGTCTCTCCGCTCATTTGCAAGCTGCCTGCCAACTTGGGATAGCGACTTGCAAACTCGGCGCCGGAGCGGCGCAGCATGCTTAGTTCGCGTTCGAAGTAAGGCAACAGCTTTTCCATCGTGGCATCCCTCGCAGTTTTTTACCGCACAGGTTGCCGATGATGTCATGCCCGCTTGTCGCGCTTTTGATCTTCAACAATCGCCTTGCAGCTTGCACTACGCAACGCCGCGAGGCGCAACACTATTGCTGAGATTGAAACGGCGCCAGCGCCTGTTCGGCCGCGGCGGGACTGAGGGTTCTTGCCTCAAGCGTACCGAGGGCGCGTGCCACGTCGGACCTGCGCGCCGGGTCCCGCAGCACGGCCTGGTTGTCCGTCATGGAGCGCAGGATCTGCGCGGTGAGGCGGTCGAGCTCGGGGCGCACGGTCTTCGCCAGGTCGGGGGCGTCGGCGAAACGGTCCACCTGTTGCGCGCGCCATTGGGCGAACAGTTCCCTCTGCACGGTTTTGGATGCTTCGATTTGGGCACGGAACACGGCCTCGACCCAGCTGCCCGGCAAGCCCAGCGCGGCGCCCTGCTCCACGGCGGCTCGGATGACCTGCGCTTCACGCGGCAAGTCTTCGACCTGCGCGCGCGCGTTCCATTTGGCGCGTGCGACGCCTTGTGCCAGCAGCAAACGTTGATCGATGGCGAGCCTCAACGGCTCCAGTTGGGCCAGGTTCCCGCCGCGCGCGGCAGCGTGGTCGAGACGCTCGCCGGATTTGTCCTGCGCGCCAGCGATCCCGCCCGCGAGCAGCAGAACAAGTAAGGCTGCGCCTCTGGTCCAATATCCAAGACGGGTGTTTTTGTGCAAAATTTTTACTCCTGGCTTCCGTGAGAAACCAGTGTACCGCCTTCAGCGGGCCGGCGTGCGGCCTACTTCGTCACGCGCTCCCAGCCGGCGCGCACCGCTTCCTTGAACTTTTCCCAGCTCGATTGCGCGTGCCGGCTTTCCCAGTCGCTGCGCAGCTCGGGTTCGACTTCTTCCCATGGCTTGTCGCGGTAGCCGGGATTGCCGGCCATCGATTCGCCGTAGCGGTAGGCCGGATCGAATTCCTGGTAGGTGTTGCCGGTGTACGAAAGCGTCTTCTCCCAATGCGAACGGAAGTATTCGGCGTCGTCCCCGCTGTCGTCGCCGCGCAGGATGTCCAGACTGTCCTGGTTGGGCACGGACGTGCTCGGATAGATGCGCATGCCGCTGCGCTGCACGGTGCTCTGCTCGGAGATCGGCGCGTTCACGCCGGTCATGGTCGGCGACACGGTCTCGCCGCGCTGCATCGAGCCCAGCGTCAGCGAACCCTGCTCGGAGCGGGCGAAGTCCACCGCCTCCTCGCGCGGGCGGATGCCGTGCTGCTCGGGCGCGCTTTGCTGCGCGCCCAGCGCGGTCTGGGGTGCACCGCCACTACGCAGCAGCTCGCCGCCGGTCCAGCCGCTGGCGCGCCACATGGTCTCGTGCTCGTCGATGTCGATCGGGTTGAAGTCCTCGACGATGTCGGCCGCGCGGTCGGCCGCCTCCATGCCGTGGGTCTGAATGGTCAGCACCACGTGGCCGCGGTTGAGCGCCTCGGCGTAGATGTGGCGGTCCGCGTGCTCGCGCCCCAGCAGCTGGCTGAACATCTGCTTGATGCTGTGCAGGATGGAGGCGTCGTCGTTGATGCGCGGCGTGCCCGCCACGCTGCCGGAATCGCTCACGGTGATGCTGTCGGCGGCGTAGCCGCTGTGGATCAGCTCGTCCTTGGCTCGGTTTGCCTCGGCACGGGTTTCAAATACTGCTGCCAGTGTGTGTGTCATGATGGGCTCCTGGGTTGAGACGGTTGAGATCGGTCACCATTCCAGTCTACGTCCGATGCCTGCGGCGTAGCGCCCGTTTGCCGAGAGGCAATCCGAGGGCGCGCGCGTTGCCCACCCCGCGCGCC
>NZ_JABWEF010000027.1:0-82952 GCF_013369445.1 Duganella sp. BJB1802
GCCAGCAAGCGCGGCGTGTGCCTGCTGGCGCAAGCGCCCACCGGCATCGGCAAGACCGTCGGCAGCCTGTTCCCGATGCTCAAGGCCAGCGCCGAGCACGGCGTCGACAAAGTGTTCTTCCTGGCCGCGAAAACCTCGGGCCGGCAGATGGCGCTGGACGCGGTCGAAGTGATCCGCGCGGGCGCTCCTCTGCTGCCGCTGCGCACGCTGGAGATGGCGTCCAAGAGCACCGCCTGCGTCAACCCGGACAAGGCCTGCCACGGCGATTCCTGCCCGCTGGCCAAGGGTTTCTACGACCGCCTGCCGGCCGCGCGCCAGGCCGCGCTGGACATCATGCTGCCGCCGGCGTCCGGCCCAAGCGCCACCCTGCTCGCGCTGGACCGCGACACATTGCGCGCGGTCGCGCTGGCGCACGACGTCTGCCCCTACTACCTGAGCAGCGAGATGGCGCGCTGGTGCGACATCGTCATCGGCGACTACAACTACTACTTCGACCTCAGCGCCATGCTGCACAGCCTGACGCTGCTCAACGACTGGAAGGTCAACGTGCTGGTGGACGAGGCGCACAACATGGTCTCTCGCGCCCGCAAGATGTACTCGGCCGACATGGAGCATGCGTCGCTGCGCCTGCTGCGCAAGGTGGTGCCGGAGGAACTGAAAAAGCCGCTCGACCGCGTACACCGCCAATGGAACCAGCTGGAGAAGGACCAGACGGCCGAGTACCAGTCGCACGCAACGCTGCCGGAAAAATTCATGGGCGCGTTGCAGACGGCGGCCACCGCCATCGGCGACTACATGGCCGAGCATCCCGCCTACGTCGACGCCGACCTGCAAGAGTTCTATTTCAACGCGCTGCTGTTCACGCGGCTGGCCGAAAGCTTCGGCGACCACGCGCTGTTCGACATCGAAAAATCCGAAGGCGCGCGCGCCAGCCATTCCAACTCCGTGCTCTGCATCCGCAACATCGTGCCGGCGCCCTACCTCAAGCCGCGCTTCGAGAGCACGCACACCACGGCGCTGTTCTCGGCCACGCTCAGCCCGTGGAACTACTTCGGCGACATGCTCGGCATGCCCGACACCACGGCCTGGGTCGACGTCGAATCGCCGTTCGTGGCCGAGCAGCTGTCGGTACAGGTGGCCGCGCACATCTCCACGCGCTACCAGCACCGCCAGCAATCGCTGCGCCCGATCGCCGAGCTGATGGGCGAGCAATACCGCCGCCAGCCGGGCAACTACCTGGCCTTCTTCAGCAGCTTCGACTACATGGAAAAGGCCGCCAACCAGTTCGCCGAGCACTACCCCGAGGTGCCCGTGTGGCGCCAGTCGCGCCGCATGGACGAGACGGAACGCGCGCAGTTCCTGGCCCGCTTCACGCTCGACAGCGCCGGCATCGGTTTCGCGGTGCTGGGCGGCTCCTTCGGCGAGGGCGTAGACCTGCCGGGCGCGCGCCTGATCGGCGCCTTCGTCGCCACGCTGGGCCTGCCGCAGATCAATCCGGTCAACGAGCAAATCCGCCAGCGCATGGACGCCATCTTCGGCGCCGGCTACGACTACACCTACACCTATCCCGGCATGCAGAAGGTGGTGCAGGCGGCCGGCCGCGTGATCCGCACACAGTCGGACCGCGGCACCGTCTACCTGATCGACGACCGCTTCGGCCGGCCGGAAATCCAGCAGCTGATGCCGGCCTGGTGGCGCATCGAACGCAGCGCCGTCCCGGCGTAGTGGATCGCCGCCTGTTCGTCCATAGCGATATGCAATCAACAGTCGCAAACATGTCTGCTATATTGGTCTGACTGGTGTTCCGCGCGCCCCGCACCTGCGCGTATGGCAGGTGATTGTCGACTCACCCAGACTCCGTGAGCCTTAGGTTTTCAGAAATGATGACATGAGACTACGGGAAAATACGCGCCTGGCCATCGCGATCCAACACGCCATCCTCATCGACGCCACCGTCGGTGCCGCCCATGCGTGGGCCTACCTCAGCGCGCTCGACGTGCCGCAATCGACCATCCTGCGGGTGCTCTCCTGCACCGGTCAGCGGCGCGCCTCCGACCCGCAAGCGGCGCGCCAGTTGACTACTGAATGACCGCGCGTATCTTCTGGTAGCCGCTGCGGCTGACCGGAACCTTGCCGCCGTCCTTGAGGATGGCGACGTAGCTGTCCTTGGTGGCCTGTTCGATGCGATCGACGCAGGCGATGTTGACGATCCACGAGCGGTGGATGCGCAGGAACTGCCCGGGGTCCAGCTGCGCCTCCAGCTCCGCCATGCGCTGGTTCTTCAGGTAGGACTTGCCCTCCGAGCGGATCTGCACATAGTCGTCCTGCGCCTCGATCACTTCGATCTTGTCGCTGTTGATGACGTGGACCTTGGCGCCGTCGCGTATCAGCACGCGGCCCAGCGGCTTGTTGCGGGCGGCCGCCTCGCGCACCATGTTCTCGACGGCGGCGTCGCCGTCGCCCTTGCCCAGGTTGGCGCGCGCGTGGACCAGCGCCTGGTCGAAGCGCTGCTGGCTGAAGGGCTTCAGCAGGTAGTCGAGCGCGTGGAACTCGAAGGCCTTGATCGCATACTGGTCGTAGGCGGTGGCGAAGATGTAGCGCGTCTTGCGGCCCGCCAGTTCGGCCACCTCGAAGCCGTCCAGCTTGGGCATCTGGATGTCCAGGAACACCAGGTCCGGCGCCAGCTCGGTGATCGCCTTGACGGCCTCGAAGCCGTTGGCGCATTCGGCCACCACCTCCACGTCCGGATGCTCGCCCAGGTACTCGCGCACGACGCCGCGCGCCAGCATTTCATCGTCGACGATGATGATACGCATGCTCTACTCTCCTTCTTCGCCTGTCTGCGCGGGCATCGCGATGTCCACGCCAAAGCTGTTTTCGTGACGTCCCCAGTGGATGCTGGCTTCGTGCTTGTAGGCGCCGGACAAACGCTGGCGCACATTGGTCAGGCCGATGCCGTGGCCCTCGCTGCGGTTGGACGACATGTCCGGATCCACCGGATTGTCGACGCGGATGTGCAGCATCGAGCCGGCGCGGCGCGCCGTCACCCGTATCGTGCCGCCGTCCGGCATATTGCAGATGCCGTGCTTGACGGCGTTCTCCACCAGCGGCTGGATGATCATCGGCGGCACCAGGCAGGCGGCGGCTTCCGCCTCGACCTGCTCCTCCACCTGCAGCCGCGCGCCGAAGCGCACCTGTTCGATCGCCAGGAAGTGGCGGATCAAGCGCATCTCCTCGTCCAGCGTGACCTTCTTGTGCGCCTCCATGCCCAGGCTCTGGCGGAAGAAGCTCGCCAGTTCCAGCGTCATGCGGCGCGCCGCCTTCGGGTCCTGCGAGGTCAGCGCGCTGATCGAATTGAGGCTGTTGAACAGGAAGTGCGGATCGATCTGCGTGCGCAGCATGCGCAACTCGGCCTCCTGCGCCATCAGCAGCGATTCCAGCTCGCGCTGCTCAGCGCTCTTGGCGCGCACGAACTCGATCACCAGGTAGTGCACCGCCGCCGCGAAACCGTACAGCAGGATGCCCAGGCCGACGATCAGCGCCGACAGCTGCGGGCTGAAGGCGATGCCGGCCCACGACACGCCGAGCATCTGGCAGGCGCCGTTCCAGGCGCGCCCCACCGCCAGCCACAGGAAGCCCGACACCGCCGCCGCCACCGTCAGCACCAGCGCGGTGGCGGCGGGCCGGTTGCCGCCGAGCGGATAGGCGCGGCACACGTAGTAGGCCGAATAGCCGGCGGCGAAGGCGTACAGCAGGTTCAGTGGAATCGCGAACGCCATGGCGTTGGCCAGCGGCGCGTCGCCCGCCAGCGAGATCACCCCACCCAGCGCGATCCCGAGGAACAGCCACACCAGCAGGTAGATGACGATGCCGCGCCGGCTGGAGGAAATCTCCTGCATGCTTTAGTTACGCACTTCCAGGCCGCCCATGATGGCGTAGCCGCGCACGATCAGGCGCTTGGCCGGCGTGGGAGGCGGCACGGTCTTCTCCTCGAAGCCGCCCATGATGGGTGTGCCTTCCAGGACCACGGTCCAGTCGATCGGCACCTTGATGGTGATCCCGCCGAACATCGAGAACACGTTCAGCACCGCCTCGCCGTTGATCGAGCTTTGACGCAGGTCCAGGTCGCAGCCGCCCATCACCGTGGTGATCTCGCCGCCGCGGAAGTCCGGCGACGTGATGCGGCGCTTGAAGCCGCCCATGACGGCCGTGACGTTGACCACCGAATCGTCGCTGGTCTTGTCGAGCGTGTCGGAGCGCGGCTCGAAGAAGGAGCGGCCGGTAGTGGACTTGAACATCACCGACAGTCCGGCGGCGATCAGTATCAGCGGCCACAGCGAACGCCAGGCGATGTCGATGAAGCCGGTCTCCTTGAGCAGGACCAGGCAGCCGACCAGTATCAGCGCGCCGCCGACGACGGCGCCTGACGTGGTGCGGGTCTGCACCACCTTCAGGATGCCGAAGAAGATCAGCGCGGTCGGCCACAGGTGCAGCGTGAAGTCCAGGTCCAGCCAGCCCAGGTTATCGAGCAGGAACACCATGCCGATGATGACGACGGCCACGCCGACGACCAGTTGCGAGGCGGGATCGCGTTGACGTTTCGTTCTCATTTCTGCTCCTTGATCGAGGCGGAGATATTTTCCAGCAAAGGACGCAGCACCAGGCCGATGCCGCAGGCGACCACCAGCGCGGGCCAGGTCTCGCCGAAGCCCAGGCCCCAGATGTGGTTGAACGACACGTACCACCAGCCGGCCAGGAAGATCTCCCACAGGCCGTTGAGGAAGTAGCGTGGTGTGGTCGGCGGAATGATCTTGGTGACGCCGGAGATCACCAGCAGCCATGGCCACCAGCGCCAGAAGTTCAGGGGGTTGAAGTCCAGTTCGATGATGTCGGCGCGGTCCAGCAGCAGCACGGTGCCGGCGATCACCAGCGCCATGCCCCAGACCATTTGCTGGCGCCAGCGGTAAGCGGTGTGAATACTCATGTCAGTCCCCAAAGTCGGTATGGATGTAACGATACCGGGGAACTGCGGGCGGGGAAACCGCTATTCGGCGAACGGCGGAAAAGGGCCGGTGAACGGCGAAAAAAAATCAGCTGCGGCCGTTACCGACCTTTTGTTCGAACCCCATCATGCCCCAGCCGAGCTGGCGCCGGATCTCGTCCGGGGTCGGCGGCGGCTGGACCGCGTGGGAGCGGCGCTCAAGGTAGGCGCGCACCAGGAATTTCGATGGATGGGTAGTCTGCGACATGATGGCCTCCCTGCGGCGCCGACGCGTTGTTGGTGCCGATATTCGAGGCTATCGGCTCACCTGCCGCCGGAGCGCTCACCGGGTTGGTCCGGGCGCTGCTCCAAGCATGCAAGGCCAGTGTAGCGCCGCACCGGATAGCTATCTGTACGGCGCCGCACACTGCGCCGCTTCAGAGCTTCTGCTGCAGGAACTCGAGGAAGCAGCTGATGCGCTGGGCCAGCTGGGTGTTGCGGTAGTAGACCGCGTGGATCTGCTGGCAGTAGCCGGTGTTGGCGTCTTCGAGAATGGGCACCAGGCGCCCCGCCTCGATGTCGGCGCGGGTCATGAAGTCCGCCAGGCAGACGATGCCCTGGCCGGTCAGCGCCAGCTGGCGCAGCGTCTCGCCGCTGGAGGCCGCGATCGACGGCGTGATCGGCAGGCTGTTGCCGGCCGCGTGACGCAGCGGCCAGTTGTTGCCCTGCTCATACTGCGCGAAGCCGATCAGCGAGTGGCGCGCCAGTTCCTGCGGCGTGTCCGGCGTGCCGTGGCGGCGCAGGTATTCCGGGCTGGCCAGCACGTGCAGCGGGCTCGATGTGAGCGCGCGCGCGTGCAGCGTCGAATCGGTCAGCGTGCCGATGCGGATGGCGATGTCGGTGCGGTGCTCGATCAGGTCGGTGATCTGGTCGTTGCTGCTCAACTCCAGCTTGATCTCCGGGTACAGCGCGCGGAACTCGGCCATGTGCGGCACCACGCAGTGGAGCATGAACGGCGAAGCCGCGTCCACGCACAGGCGGCCTGCCGGCTTCTGGCGACGGATGCGAATGGTTTCCTCGGCTTCTTCCATCGCGCCGAGGATGGCGCGCGCGCGCTCGAGGAACAGGTGTCCCTCTTCGGTCAGTTCCATGCGGCGCGTGGTGCGGGTCAACAGCGAAGTGGCCAGCTTGTCCTCGAGCCGCGACAGCGCGCGGCTGACGCCGGACGTGGTCTGCCCGAGGTGGACCGAGGCGGCACTGAGGGTGCCGCTGTCGATCACGGTGATAAAGGTTTTCAGGTCGTCGGAATTAATATCCACTGGTGCTCTACTCTCGAAATCCTACAGTTGTACAGGTGCTTCACGCTACATACAGCAATACCGCGCCAAAATGGCAGGCGCTGCCGCCCAGCACGAACAAGTGCCAGACGCCGTGGCCGTAGCTCCATTTGTGGTCGGTGACAAAGAAGGCGATGCCCACCGTGTACACCACCCCACCGGCCGCGAGCCAGGCGAACCCGCTCCAGCCCAGCGCGTCGATCAGCGGGCTGGCGCCGATCACGGCCACCCACCCCATCGCCACGTAGATCACGAGCGACAGGACGCGCGCGCCCTTGGCGAACCAGATTTCCTGCAAAATGCCGATCAAGGCCAGTCCCCAGACCACGCCGAACAAGGACCAGCCCCACGGTCCACGCAGGCTGACCAGCGTGAACGGCGTGTAGCTGCCGGCGATGAGCAGGTAGATGGCGCAATAGTCCATCTGCCGCAGCACGTCCTTGGCGCGGCCGCGCAGGCTGTGGTACAGCGTCGACGTCAGGTACAAACCCAGGAGCGTGGCGGCATAGATGCTGAAGCTGACCACTTTCCAGGCGTCGCCGCTGCGCGCCGCCAGCACAATCAGCAGCGTGCCGCCGATTGCCGCGAGCGCGGCGCCCACGGTGTGAGTGATGCTGTTGAAGCGCTCTCCGTAATACATATGTGTTTCCAATACAGTGAGGCAGCGGCGGAAAGCTGCGGCCTCGAGCATTGTATAGCGCATTTCATAACGGTGCTGCGGGTTTCACCTTGCCGCCTGTTCCACGCGACTGTACATAATTTGGCAATTAGCAAAAACTTAATCGTAACATATAAGGAATTAATACAAAGCAATGTTACAAATTTTTAGACAACAATTGACGGGCATGCGACATGTGTCGCATAATCATCCCATCTGTCGCAGAAAGGCTAAACCATGAGCATCCCGATTCCCATCCCGTCGGTCACCGAGCTGACCTTGCTGAAAGCGCTGTGGAAACAGCAGCCGCTGAGCGCCCGCGAACTACATGACGCCGTCGCCGACGAACTGGACTGGTCGTTCTCGTCCACCCGCAAAACGCTGGAGCGCATGCTGGACAAGCAGATGCTGGCCCAGCACACGGCGCATGGCGTCAACGTCTACAGCGCACGGCTGGAAAAGGTCGGCACGCTGGCGGCCTTCGCGCATGATTTCGGCAGCCGCGTGATGGAGATGGCGGCGCCACTGCCGGTCACCATGTTCACCGGCAGCAAACTGGTCGACCAGGCCGAGCTGGCGCAACTGGAGCAGCTGCTGCAGGATTGGCCGTCCGACGAGGCCGGCAAGCCATGATGCTGGCCTACGTGGTGCTGTTCAAATGGATGCTCGCCAGCGTCAGCTGCGTGCTGGCCGGGACGCTGGTGTGGGCGGTGCTGGCCCCCGCGCTGCGCCGCTGGCCGGCGCTGCTGCCGCGCCGCGCGCTGTGGCTGGCGGCGCAAGGCGTGACGGCTGGCGCCGCGTTGCTGGCCCTGCTGCCGCACAGCGCGCAGCACAGTTTGGCGCCGACCGTGACGCTGAGCGCGGCCGAGTCGTCGGCCATCCGCGACGCGCTGCCGGCGCTGGCCGGCGCGGGACCGGAGCATACGTCCGCCGCCATCGCACCGGCAGCATCGCAGGCACAGACCGACGATGCCGGCGATTCCGATCTGCCTCCCCTCCCCCTTATCCTTCCCGCCGCCTGGTCGCTGGTGTATGCGGCCGGCCTGGCGTGGATGCTGGCGCGCTGGCTGCGCGCGCGGCACGTCTGGCGTGGCTTGCTGGCCGCGTCACAGCACCTGTCGCCGCAGGAGCTGCGGGCGCATGGCGCCTTCGACGCCGCGCAGCTGACCGAAATCGCCAGCCACCGCCTGGCCGTGATGGAAACCGACGCCGCCATTTCGCCGATGCTGGTCGGCGTACGGCGCCCGGTGCTGCTGCTGCCGCGCCACCTGCGCGGCTTCAGCATCGAGCAGCAGCACATGGTGATCGCCCACGAACTGCACCACTGGCGCGCACGCGATCCGCTGTGCCTGGGCGTGGCGGCTTTGCTGCAAACGGTATTCTGGTTCAACCCCGCGCTGCGCTGGATGAACGGCAAGATGGAATGGGCGCTGGAGCTGATCTGCGACCAGCGCGTGCTGGCCGGACGCCCGCAACAACAACGCAAGCAATACGCCGCCGCCCTGCTGCTGCAATGGAAAGCGCAAACGGCGGCGATTCCGACCGGCGGCGTGGCCTTCGGCGGCATCGACGGCGCCACCGCCACGGCACGCATCCGCCAGATGCGGCAGGCGGCGCTGCCAGTGCCCAGCAAGGCCGCCGCGTGGAGCGTGGCCGCGTTGATGGCCGCCGTGCTGGCAGGCGGCGCCCTGCTGCAGCCTGCGCTGGCCTTCAATGTGGACCGCCAACTGGCACCCGCGTCGATGCTGGCCGCGCCTGCCGCCGATACCGCGATGCCGGTTGCGCGCCCGGCGGACGGCGGCGCGGCAGCCGCGTCTCCCGCCGACCAAGCCTGGCGCAACCCACTGGACAAGATGCGCGTCACAGGCCTGTTCGGCGTGCGCCGCAGTGTGCTGGTCACGCCGCATAAGGGCATCGACATCGCGGCGCCGAGCGGCACGCCGGTGCATGCGGTGGCGGACGGCGTCGTGGTCGGCGCCGCACAGCTGACCGAGAACGCCAGCCGTTACGGCAACACAGTCATACTCCAACATGACGGGCAGCGCACGTTGTACGCGCACCTGACCAGCATGAACGTCAAGCCTGGCGCCATCGTGAAGGCCGGCCAGCAGATCGGCACCGTCGGCGAGACCGGCTTCGCCACCGGCCCCCATCTGCATTTCGAGGTGCGGCAAGACGAAACGTTAATCGACCCCGCCACCAAGCTGGCCAACCTGGACGCCGTCAGCACCAGGCACGCCCTGCGCGTGCGCCGCCAGCAGCTAGGCTACTAAGCCCTCCCCCTACAAGTTCCCCGAACCGCAGCCACCACGCTGCGGCCGGGTGAACTATCGCCCGCGTTTTTGAAGACAAGGATGAATATGCAGCTACATCACATCGCCGGCAGCCTGTTGCTGCTGGCCGCAGGCGCCTACGCCGCCGACAACGAGACGCCGGAACCGCCGCAAGTCAAGGTGAGCGGGCTGCGCGCCGACCAGCGCCAGCGCGAGACCACCACCAGCATCGTCGTCAACCACGACGACATCATGCGCCAGGGCGACCAGACCCTGGCCGATGTGCTCAAACGCCTGCCCGGCATCAGCATCACCGGCGTGCCGGGACGCGGTGGCGCGATCAGCATGCGCGGCTTGGGCAACGGCTACACGCAGATCATGCTAAACGGCGAACCAGTACCGGCGGGCTTTTCGCTCGACACCATCGAGCCGGAAACCATCGAGCGCGTCGAAATCATGCGCAGCGCGACCGCGGAGTTCAGCAACCAGGCGGTGGCCGGCGCGATCAACATCATCCTCAAGAAAACCATACGGCGCGGCCAGCGTTCGATGAGCGCAAGCCTCGCGCGGCAGGCCGGCGTCGATACGCCTGCGCTGTCGGCTACGCTGTCGGACCAGGATGGCGGCTACTCCTACAGCCTCGCCGCGACGCTGACGCGCAACCGCACGGTGGCATCGTTCAACGACCTGGAAGAACTGAGCAACGCAAGCGGCGCCCTCGTGGAGCAGCGCCGCACGGCGAAGGCGGAATCCGGCCGCACCGACGCCCTCACCCTCACGCCGCGCCTGAACTGGACCTTCGCCGGCGGCGATACGCTGACCTGGCAAGGCTTCACCAATCTGCGGCGGGTCGACAAGATCCACAGCGAAGACGAGACCGCGCTGCTCGGCCCCCATAGCGAATATCCGCGCAACCAGAACCATTTCGCTGCCAACTTCGTCACGCTGCGCAGCGACCTGAATTGGACGCATCTGCTGGAGAGCGGCGCCAAACTGGAAGCCAAGCTAGGACTAAGCCACAACCGGCGCACCGGCACCTTCGACTTTGACGGCATGGATGTCGACGGCAAGCCCTCCGGCCGCCACCACGTCGACTCCGGACCGTCGGAAACCAGCGTGACGGCCAGCGGCACCTACCGCCATCCGGTCGGCGAGCACCATGCTATCGCGCTGGGCTGGGACGCCAGCCACGCGGTGCGCAACGAAGACCGCAACGAGACCCTGTTCGACGGCAGCGGCGCGCAGACCGGCAGCAATAACGCCGACTACCGCGCCAACGTCAACCGCCTGGCCCTGTTCGCGCAGGACGAATGGCAGGTCACCGAGCGCTATTCGCTGTATCTGGGCCTGCGCCACGAAAGCCTGTCCACCTCCAGCCGCGCGAACGCCGCCAATGCGCCGGATGCGCTGGACCTGCGCTCGCAGGTGTGGAGTCCTTCGCTGCAATCGCGCTATCAACTGCCGAACAAGGACGTACTGCGGTTTGCCGTCAGCCGCACCTACAAGGCGCCGCCCTTGTCGCAGCTGGTCCCGCGCCGCTACACCAACGACAACAACAATAACGAAACCAATCCCGACGAACAGGGCACCCCGAACCTGCGGCCGGAACTGGCCTGGGGCATGGACGCGGCTTATGAGCACTATCTCGGCGCCGGAGCGCTGGTCAGCGCCAGCACCTATGTGCGCCGCATCCGCGACGTGACCTTGTTCCACCTGTTCCAGCAAGACGGCGAATGGGTGGAAGCGCCATTCAACAACGGCAACGCCAACGTGCGCGGGATCGAGTTGGAAGCCAAGCTGCCGCTGTCGCCCAAGCTGGACCTGCGCGCTAACATGTCGCGCAACTGGTCGCGGGTGGACAGCGTTCCGGGACCGGACAACCGGCTCGAAAACCAAGTGCCGTTCACGGCCAACCTTGGTGCGGACTATCGCCTGCCCGGCGCGGCGTGGACCTTGGGCGGGAACCTGAACTACCAGGCCGGCGGCCCGGTGCGGCAATCGGCCCAGGTGCTGATGAACACGAGCCCGAAACGCGAGCTCGATCTGTACGCGCTATGGAAGATGGACGCGAAGACGCAGTTGCGCTTCTCAGCCAGCAACCTGCTGCGCCAGCAGTCGTTCGAATCTCATGAATACGTCAATGATTTGGGGCGCCGTTATCGCATCTCGCAAACGCCGACCAGCGCCACGTTGCGCATCCTGCTGGAACATCAACTGTGAACGGACACCCGATGAGAAACAACCATATCGACACCTTGCGCGGCGTGGCCATCATGTGCGTGCTGGTGCTGCACTTTACGCTGGCTTATGGTCTGAAAAACAGCCCGCTGGGCGACATCCTGCCCGGTTGGCTGCTGCGCGCGGCGCTTCAGGGTAACTTCGGCGTGACGATGTTCTTCACCGTATCCGGTTATCTGATCACATCGATGTCGCTGCGACGCTGGGGCGAACTGTCGCGGATCGATATCCGTACATTCTATTTATACCGTTTCGCGCGCATCATGCCTGCCCTGCTGCTGGCGTTGGCGATCATCGTGGTTCTGGGGACTTTCGACGTGCCCTTCTTCTCCAATTCCGACGGCGACGTGGACCGGCCGGCCAGCTACTTCCTCATCGCCGCCGGATCGGTGCTGACGTTCTGGCACAACCAGCTGATGCAAACCGCCGGCTACTTCAACTACTGCCTCAATGTGTACTGGTCGTTGTCGGTCGAGGAGATGTTCTACCTGCTGCTGCCCCTGTCATGCCTGCTGCTGCGCCGCAGCTGGATGATCGTGCTGCTGTGCTGCGTGGCCATCGCGGCCGGGCCGCTTTACCGCAGCCAGCATACCGACAACGAGATCTATTTCATGTACAGCTACCTGGCCTGCTTCGACGCCATCGCCATTGGCTGCCTGACGGCGATGCTGGCGCGGTGCGAAGTGCCGGACGCGCGGCAGGGACGCATGCTGCGCATCGCGGCCGGCATCGCGCTGGCGGCGCTGTACCTGCGCGGCATCGAGGGCCATGAGGTATTCGGCTTCACGCTGGTGTCATTGGCGAGCGGCGTTTTCCTGCTGGGCAGCTCGGCGCCTTCCGCGACGGGGCGCGCGCCGCGTGTGTCGGTGCTACGCTGGTTCGGCCGGCACAGCTACGAGATCTACCTGTTCCATATCATCGTCCTGGCGGCCATGCGCAACGTGGTGGACAAGGCGCACCTGAGCTACGCCGCCCGGCTGCCATGGCTGCTGCTGTTCCTGTGCCTGACGGCGCTGGCCGCCGCCCTCGTCGCCCGCTACGTCTCCGAGCCGGCCAACGCCGCCCTGCGCAGGACACGGATCAAGAGCATGTAGCGCCTGTTGTGGTATGGTTCGGTTTATGACGCAAGCACAAATTCAACCTTGGCAACAATCGTATAAACCGTATAAACGCTGCATGGTGCTGGGCGGGGGCGGGTTCCGCTTCGGCATGTACATCGGCATGTACGCCGCGCTGCGGCAGGCCGGGCGCGCGCCCGATGTGCTGCTGGCCAGCTGCGGCGGCGCGATCGCGGCCACCATCATCCACAACCTGCCCGACCCGGACGCCCAACATGCCTGGCTGTCGTCACGGGAGATGTACCAGTTCTGGTGCAGCCTGAAATCGACCCAGCGCGCGGACCTGATGGGCAGCTTGATGCGCGCCGCCAAGCGCAAGCTGTCGACCGCCAAGGCGCCCGTGATCCCCGACCTGTTCGGCGACTACCTGTTCGAGATCCCGTCGCAGCTGCCCTTCCCGCCCGCCACCGGCACGCCGGACGTGGACGTCGCCATCATCGGCGGCAAGCTGCTGTTCGACGAATCGGAAGTGGGCCAGCCGCGCGCGGGCCGCAAGCTGTTTGCGGAGACGGTGTTCTGCGGCGAGCAGGCCGCCGCGCTGCTGCAAGGGATGCAGTCGCCGCTGAGCGACACCCGCTGGGGCCAGCACGCGGTCGCGCACGACCTGCTGGTCGATGGCAGCGTGCCGCTGGCCGACGCCGCGCGCATCTCCATCGCCGACATGATCTACTTCCGCTGCCAGCAGTATCGCGGCCAGGAGTACATCGGCGGCGTGCTTGATCTGTTCCCGGTGGAGATCGCGCGCCGCCTCGGAGTGGAAGTCATCATGGAATTCAAGGAAGCCTTCGACCAGGTGTTTGCGATTCCCGCCTGGCGCTCGGTGCTGGGCATCAACGGCAATGCTCGCCTGCGCTACGCCAACACCCATCTGGCCGATATGCGGATCGATTCGTCGGACGTGTCGGTGGTGCTGGCCAAGCAGCAGCTGCAGCAAAAGCTGGACTGGCGCCGCAACCGCATCGAGCTGGCGATGCCGCCAACGTACGACACCTTCGTCCAGCACATGAACGACCAGTGGCAATACGGCTACGACCGCGCCATGGAGGCGCTGGCGCACCCGCCGGGCAAGCATCCGGCGATCCGCCGCTCCACCCGCTACAGCAAGCCGCTTCGCAGCGTGTGATCAGTCGCTCGCCAACACCTGGTGCAGCGACTGCACCGCCGCCGAACCCTCGCCCACCGCCGCAGCCACGCGCTTGACCGAGCCGCTGCGCACATCGCCCACGGCGAAAATGCGCGGACGGCTGGTTTCCAGGAAGTGCGGGCCGCGCTCCAGCGGCCAATCTTCCGCTGCGACCTGCGGGCCGGTCAGCACGAAGTGCTTGTCATCCAACTCCACGCAATCGCCCAGCCACGCGGTGTTCGGCTCCGCGCCCAGGAACAGGAACAGGTGGCGCGCCGGCGCGGTCTTCACCTCGCCGCCGGCGGTCTGCCAGCTGATGCGTTCAAGCTTGTCTTCTCCCTGCAGTTCGACGATCTGCTTACGTGTGTGCAGCGTGATGTTGGGTGCGGCCTCGATACGCTGGATCAGGTAGCGCGACATGCTGGCGGCCAGGCCATCGGCGCGCACCACGATGTGAACGTGCTTCGCATGCCCGGCCAGGAATACCGCCGCCTGCCCCGCCGAATTGCCGCCGCCGACGATCACCACTTCCTCGTTGGCGCAGAAGGTCGCCTCCATGAACGAGGCGCTGTAGTAGACGCCGCAGCCTTCGAAGCGCTCCAGTCCCGGCAAGTCCGGCTTGCGGTAGCGCGCGCCGGTGGCGATGACGATGGAGCGCGCGCGCAGACGCTCGCCGCTGTCGATGGCGATCTCGAAGTCCGGGCCCCCGCAATCGACGGAGCTCACGCGCACCGGCACCGCCACCTCGGCGCCGAACTTGCGCGCCTGCGACAGCCCGCGCCCCGCCAGCGCCTGCCCGGAGACGCCGGTCGGGAAGCCGAAATAGTTTTCGATCTTGGAGCTGGAGCCGGCTTGGCCGCCGGGCGCCTTCGAGTCCAGCACCGCCACGCTCAGGCCCTCGGACGCCGCGTACACGGCGGCGGCCAGCCCGGCCGGGCCGGCGCCGACCACCACCAGGTCGAAGGTGCGGCCGTCGATATTGTCGGAACTAAGGCCGATGCTGTCGGCCACCTGGCGCAGCGTGGGATGGCGCAGCACCTCGCCCGACGGCGTGACGATGACCGGGATGTCGGCCTCGGTGACGCCGAAGCGCTCCATCATCTGCGCCGTTTCGGCGTGCAGTTCGGTGTCGAAGTAGGCGGTGGGCTGGCCGTTGCGGGTCAGGAAGTGGCGCAGCACCAGCGTCGCCTGCGAGTGGCGCGCGCCAAACATCACCACGCCGCCGGTCTGGTCCTGCATGTAGGCCACGCGCCGCAGGATGTAGGCGCGCATGATGGTTTCGCTCAGCGCCGCTTCCGAGATCACCAGCGTGCGCAGGGATTCCTCGCTGATGACGATGAATTCGCCGTCCACCACCACGCGCCCGGTGGCGACCGCCGCGCGGCCGGCCAGCGTGCCGATTTCGCCGGTGAACATGCCGGCGCCGTGGGTGCCGTGCACCACCGTCGCGCCCAGCGCCGAGGCGCGCTCGATTTCGATCGCGCCGGAGATGATGACGTACATGGAGATGTGGCGGTCGCCCTGCCGAAACAGGACGTCGCCGGCCTTGAAGTGGCGGCGTTCGCCGTAGCGGCCCAGCAGTTCGAATTGCGCCTCGTTCAGCGCCGGCAGGATCTGGTGGCGGCGGTTGCCAATGTCGGTCGATGCGGCTTCCGGGAGCGCGCCCTGGCCACCTGCGGTTTTTGGTTCCATTCCCATGCGTTTCCTCAGTCAGTGTCCGCCCATGATAGCGCCAAACGCGCCCGGCGGCAGGAGGACTATCGGCAGAGCTGGTTCCAGTTTTGTTCGAACTCGGAGGGCGAGACATCCTGCGCCAGCAAGGTCAGGTCGCGCGCCACCGAGATGTAGCGCTGGTAGCCGATGTAGGCGCCGAACGCGTCCTTGGCGTTGAACTCGCCGCAGGTGGCGCCGCCCTTGCCGACCACCTGGTTGCGGAACATCGCCGAGGCCGGTTCGCGGACCTTTTCCTTCACATATTTCTCGCCCAAACTGGTCAGCGTCGCGGCTTCTTCCTGCCGCTTTTCCGCCGCGCTCTTGCCGCAGGCGGCCAACACGGCCATCAGCGCCAGCACCGCGACCCTGCGCGTGGTGTTAGCAAAAGTCATAATATTTTCTCTTTTATAATTTTCTTACAGCAATTATCTATGTAAACATGATCTCACGCCATCCATAACGCGGCAACGGTACGCATTGTTGACATGCGGGCTATTTGTTACTATCTCAAGCTTTATAACTAGCTCGGTCAGGAGATCGCATGACGCACCCAATCCCCGCACGGTTTCTTAAAGCAATATTCGCCTGTGCAATGGTGCTCAGCGCCTATGCCGGGGCAGCAGAAAAAGCCGCAGCGCCGCTCGCCCACGTGACCATCCTGGCCACCGGCGGCACCATCGCCGGCAGCGGCGCCACCAGCACCACCACGGTCGGCTACACCGCCGCCACGGTCGGGGTCGACCGCCTGATCCAGGCCGTGCCGGAGCTGGCCAAGGTGGCCCAGGTCAAGGGTGAGCAGGTGTTCCAGATCGCCAGCGAAAACATGAGCAACGAGCATTGGCTGACCCTGGCCAAGCGCGTCAACACGCTGCTGGCCCAGCCTGACGTGGACGGCATCGTCATCACCCACGGCACCGATACCCTGGAAGAAACCGCCTACTTCCTGGACCTGGTCGTCAAGAGCAAGAAGCCGGTCGTGCTGGTCGGCGCCATGCGTCCGGGCACCGCGCTGTCGGCCGACGGCCCGATCAACCTGTACAACGCCGTGCTGCTGGCCGCCAGCCAGGAAGCCGTCGGCAAGGGCGTGCTGGTCGCGATGAACGACCAGATCCACGGCGCCCGCGACGTCACCAAGACCAACACCTCGACCCCGGACAGCTTCAAGACCACCGAACTGGGCATGCTGGGCTACATCCAGGGCAACAAGCCTTACTTCTACCATGCGTCGACCCGCAAGCACACGGTTGACACCGAGTTCGACATCAGCAAGCTCGACGCGCTGCCGCAGGTGGACATCGTCTACGGTTACGCCAACGTCGGCCCGGTCGCGCTGAACGCGCTGGTGGCCGCCGGCGCCAAGGGCATCATCCACGCCGGCGTCGGCGATGGCAGCCTGGCGACCAAGGTCGTGCCTGCGCTGACCGCGGCCCGCAAGCAAGGCGTGCTGATCGTGCGCGCCGCCCGCGTCGGCCAGGGCATCGTGGCCCGCAACGGCGAAGCCAACGACGATGAGCTGGACTTCGTGGTGGCCGACACGCTCAATGCGCAGAAGGCACGCATCCTGCTGATGCTGGCGCTGACCAAGACCAGCGACAGCAAGGAAATCCAGCGCATGTTCTACACCTACTGATCCATCACGGATAGTCTGGCCGCCGCATGCGGAACAGGCTGTCCCGGTTGATCTCGAAGTAATCGGCAGGGCCGCCGGCGCGCAAGATCGTCCGCGACCCTGCCGTGTCATACACGCCGTCGCGCAGCAGGTCGCGCGCGATGTGCACCCCCACCACTTCCCCCATGATGAGCCAACCATCGGTCGGCGCGCCGGACGCGTCCTGCAGACGGATGATCTGACTGCATTTGCATTCGAACGCGACCGGGCTCTCGGCCACGCGCGGCACGCCGACGATGGTCGACGGCGCCGGCGTCAGGCCGGCCAGCGCAAACTCGTCCACGTCCGCCGGCGCCGGCGCGCAGGTGGCGTTCATCGCCTCGGCCAGCGGGCGCGTGGCCAGGTTCCATACGAACTCACCGGTTTGCTCGATGTTGCGCAGCGTATCCTTGCGGCCCTGGCTGGAAAAACCGATCAGCGGCGGCGTGTAGTTGAAGGCATTGAAAAAGCTGTAGGGCGCCAGGTTCAGCGCGCCTTCCGCGCTGCGCGAGGCAATCCAGCCGATCGGGCGCGGACCGACGATGGCGTTGAAGGGATCGTGCGGCAGGCCGTGGCCCAGCGCGGGCTGGTAGAAATAGCGGTCTTCCATGCTGGCTCCAGATGACGCGTTTGCGCCGGTGTGGCATTTTCGCACAGGCCCCGGACTGCGGCGCGGGGAGCTGCCGCGCTCCTTCACTCCCGAGCAACAATTTATACAAATCATTGCTTGTATTCCTATCGTGCGCCCCTTAGGCTAAGTGATTCCCTTAGCCAGATTCACTTATGCCCTTGGTTTTACAATTCGTCCCCCTGAAGACGGCACTTCCCCTCAAAGCACTGCGCGCCTATCGCCAAGATGCAAATTGGCCAACAGACACAAAATTGCCTTCCAACCCGATCGGCAAGATTGTTTGGGTCAGTGTGGAAACGAACCGCAAACAGATCGCCATCGCGCGCCTGGAATTGGCGCCACCCGAGTTTTGCATGGTCTCCGAATTGATCGTCAACAGTAAATACCGGTCACAGGGAGTGGGCCGCTGGTTCGTGCAGCGCATAGAACAGTATTGTCACAGCCTGGGCATACGCCGCTTGGTGTTGCGGCCAACCAATGGAAGCGAAAAATTCTACGCGTCCTTGTCCTTCCAAAAAGATCCTTTTGTGCCGGAGATGCTGAAAAAAGAAATCAATCCGATGCTGCCGAAGATGTTCATGCCAATTGGGAACACCTGACTGGCGCGCCATTCAACGCGACTTATCGGACGGGGCCGATGCGGCCTCGTTCCTGGGCGGCAGCTTGAGCGGCGTGACGGCCACAGGCGCCACGCCCTCTTCCTTCATGTCCAGCTTATCGGCGGTCTTGGGGGTAACGTCGATGATGCGCCCCTTCGCGTACGGCCCGCGATCCTTGACCACCACCACGTCGCTCTTGTTGTTGTCAAGGTTGGTGACCTTGGCGACCGTGCCCACAGGCAGCGTCTTGCTGGCGGCGGCGTTGCTGTCCGGCCTCATGGTTTCGCCATTCGCCATCTTCCGGCCACGGAACCGGCGGCCATAGTACGAGGCCTTGCCCTTGCGGGTCTTGCCGGAACGGTCGAGATGACGGTCCGATGGCGGAACTTGCCCGATCTTTTCCACATGCGCCTGCTTTACGTCCGGCGCGGCCGGAGCGGAAAACGCCAGCGGCAGCCCCAACGCCGCCCCCAACAACAATGTGCGCAGCTTCTTCATACACTGCATTGTAGGCCGTTTGGGCGGCGCGCCACGTTCGACAGGTCACACTAATCAAGCGCTTGCTTGCTGCAAAAATTGCAGCAATAATGACCCTCCAACACATCAGCAAGAGGGACGGCGGCCATGGGCGAAGCAGACGCGGGGCAAATCAAGGCGGCGTTCGACGCCCAGCTGGCGACCGCGCTGCGCTGGCGGACATCCAACGCGGCCGAGCGCATCGCCCGCGTCAAGCGCCTGCGCGACGCGCTGATGGCGCAACGCGAAGCGTTTTACGCAGCCTTCGAAAGCGACTACCGCAAATCCCCGGCCGAAGTGGAGGCAACCGAGTTCCTGCCGGTGATGGAGGAAATCCGCCAGGTGCTGGGCGCGCTCAAGCGCTGGATGAAGCCGCGCCGGCGCTGGCCCACCACCACCATGCTGGGCACCTACGCCACGGTGCGCTATCAGCCGCGCGGACGGGTGCTGATCATCGCGCCCTGGAACTATCCGCTGAGCCTGTGCTTCGGCCCGCTCGTGTCGGCGCTGGCCGCGGGCAACACGGCACTCATCAAGCCATCGGAGACGACGCCGGCCGTGTCCGCCCTGATGGCGCGCATCATCGCAGACGTGTTCAGGGCCGACGAGGTGGCGCTGTTCGAAGGCGGCCAGCCGACCTCGCACGCCCTGCTGCAACTACCCTTCGATCACATTTTCTTCACCGGCTCGCCGGCGGTCGGCAAGCTGGTGATGGCCGCCGCCGCCCAGCACCTGGCCAGCGTGACGCTGGAGCTGGGCGGCAAGTCGCCCACCATCGTCGACCAGACCGCCAACCTGCAACTGGCCGCCGAAACGCTGATGTGGGGCAAATTCCTCAACAACGGCCAGACTTGCGTGGCGCCCGACCATGTGTATGTGCACGCCAGCGTCAAGGCCGGCTTTCTCGCCGCCTGCCGCCAGGTGCTGCAACAACGCTACGGCGCCGACGCGGCGGCGCAAAGGCAGAACAGCGACCTGACGCGCGTGGTCAACCAGCGCCACACGCGCCGCCTGGCCTCCCTGCTGTCGGACGCGGTGCAGCGCGGCGCCGTGGTGCATACCGGCGGCGAGGTCGACGAGGCCCAGTGCTACATCGCGCCGACGCTGATCGAACAGATTCCTGCCGGTGCAGCCATCCTGTCGGAAGAGATCTTCGGGCCGCTGCTGCCCATCATCGAATACCGCGAGCTGGACCAGGTGATCGCCGCCATCAACGCCGCGCCCAAGCCGCTGGCCTTGTATGTGTGGAGCACGCGCCAGGCCAATATCGACCAGGTGCTCCAGCAAACCAGCTCGGGCGGCGCCTGCGTCAATCACTGCGTCGCGCATTTCGCGCACGGCAATCTGCCTTTTGGCGGCATCAACAATTCCGGCGTGGGCAGCGCGCATGGCGAGTATGGCTTCAAGGCGTTCTCGCACGAGCGCGCGGTCTTGCGCGCTTCGCCGCTGATGCTGATCAAGCTGTTCTTCCCGCCCTACACGCGAGGCCGGCTGCGCCTGATACGCCTGGTGGTCGACTCGTTGAGACTGCCCATGCTGTGAGCGCCGGGTTGTTAACAAATTCTGTGGATAAGGCTGTTAACAAGGATCAGACGCCGAGTACAAGTCGCTGTTTTTAAAAGAAAAATACCTGCTGCGCAAATTTGTCGCAGCCAAAGTTATCCACTGGCATTACACTAGGCGGGTTTGACTTCTTATTGACAAGGAATTCATGAAACCACGTCTTAGCGCCCTACTCCTCGCCCTGATGCTGGGCGGCCTCTCCCTCCACGCCAGCGCGGCCGCCCCCGGCGCCGCCGAGCCGAAATACAGCCTGCGCGAACACTACACCAAGTACGAATTCCGCATCCCGATGCGCGACGGCGTACGCCTGTTCACCGCCGTCTACGTGCCCAAGGACGCCGGCAAGAGCTATCCGTTCCTGATCCAGCGCACCCCGTACAGCGCGGGGGTGCAGTCCGGCGGCGAACTGCACTACGGCGTGGACTTCTACCCGGAGCACATCGGCCCCTCCCAGGAGTTCGAGGACAGCGGCTATATCTTCGTCAAGCAGGACGTGCGCGGCCGCTACATGTCCGAAGGCAAGTGGATCGAAATGACGCCGCACGTCAATCCCGCGCGCGCCAAAGGCCAGGGCAACGAGAGCGAAGACATGCACGACACCGTCGAATGGCTGCTGAAAAATGTCGCCAACAACAACGGCAAGGTCGGCATCCTGGGCACCTCGTATCCCGGTTTCTACACCTCGGCCAGCATCATCGATTCGCATCCGGCGATCAAGGCGGCCTCGCCGCAGGCGCCGGTCACCGACCTGTTCATGAACGACGACTCCTACCACGGCGGCGCCTTCATGCTGGCGGCCAACTTCGATTTCTACTCGGCCTTCGTGGAGGCGGAAAATCCGACGCCGCTGCCGAAGACCTGGGACCATTTCGACTACGGCACGGCCGACGGCTATGAGTTTTTCCTCTCGCACCTGACGCTGTCCAACATCACCGGCACGATGACGCCCAAGCAGCGCGCGCTGCTGCTGCCGACCATCGAACACTCGACCTACGACACCTTCTGGAAAAGCCGCAACATCGCGCCGCACCTGAAGAACATCAAGGCCGCCGTGCTGACCGTGGGCGGCTGGTACGACGCCGAAGACCTGCAGGGCCCGCTGACCACCTACAGCACGATCAAGCGCAACAACCCCGGCATCTACAACGGCCTGGTGATGGGCCCGTGGTCGCACGGCGCCTGGGGCCGCGCCGACGGCAAAAGCCTCGGTTACATCAAGTTCGACGCCAAGACCGGTGAGCAGTTCCGGAAAACTATGCTCTATCCCTTCTTCGAACAGCACCTGAAAGGCGTGCCGAACAAAAATGTGTCGGAAGTCTATGCGTTCGAGACCGGCAGCAATGTGTGGCGCAACTATGCCGCCTGGCCGCCGAAGCAGGCGCAGCCACGAACGCTGTTCCTCGGCCCGAACGGCACGCTGGGCTGGAAGCAGCCGGCGGCCGGCGAGGCCTACGACGAATACGTGGCCGATCCGCGCAAGCCGGTACCGTTCACGGCCTACCCGGCGCAGGGCGCGCCGAAGGAATACATGGTCGGCGACCAGCGTTTCGCCTCGTCGCGGCCGGACGTGTTGACCTACCGCAGCGAGGTACTGGAAGAGGATGTCACGCTGGCCGGCCCGGTCAAGCCCAGGCTGTTCGTCTCCACCACCGGCACCGATGCCGACTGGGTGGTCAAGCTGATTGACGTCTATCCGGCCGCCTATCCCGGCGCGGGCGATGACGAGGAGCGCGGCCCCGACGTGCCGAAGCCGACCCTGACCATGGCCGGCTACCAGCAGCTGGTGCGCGGCGATCCGCTGCGCGGCAAGTTCCGCAACAGCTTCGAGCAGCCGGAACCGTTCACGCCCGGCAAGGTGGAGGCGGTCAACTACGCCATGAGCGACATCAACCATACTTTCCGGCGCGGCCACCGCATCATGGTGCAGATCCAGAGCTCGTGGTTCCCGCTGGTGGATTTGAATCCGCAGACCTTCGTGGACATTCCGAAAGCCAAGCCGGAGGACTTCCAGAAGGCCACGCAACGGGTGTATCACGCGCCGGCGATGTACTCCGGAATTGATGTGCAGGTGCTGCCCGGCTTGCATTAATCTTTGCTTTGGGGGCATAATTTAGTTGATAACGATTCTCATCTAGCCAGCGAAAGTGTCTTTCCGACGAAGTAGCCAGCCACACACTACTTCAAGGACATCATGGCACTGAACAAAAAACCGCTGGCGTTGATGCTGGCCAGCCTCACCCTTTCCAACGCCGCGCTGGCTGACACCGGCGCGGCGCCGGAGCAGACGATGAGCACCGTCACCGTCACCGGCGCGGCCGAAACCGGCTACCGCCCCACCGCCGCCAGCACCGCCACCAAGATCGAGGCGCCGCTGCGCGATATCCCGCAAACCGTCAACGTTGTGCCGCTGGAACTGCTGCGCGACCAGGGCGCAAATTCGCTCCAGGATGTGCTGAAGACCGTGCCGGGCATCGGCCTGTCGACCGGCGACGGCCAGCGCGACCAGGTAACGATACGCGGATTTAGCGCCATCAGCGACCAGTTTGTGGACGGGATGCGCGACGATGCGCTGTATTTCCGCGACTTGTCGAATATCGAGCAGGTCGAGGTGGTCAAGGGGCCCGCTTCCGTGCTGTATGGTCGCGGTTCGTCCGGCGGCATGATCAATCGCATCACCAAAAAGCCGGGCATGGACCGCAGCGAAGTGAGCGTGCAGGCCGGCAGCTGGGGCCAGAAGCGCGGCGAATTCGATCTGGCGCGCAATCTGAGCGAGCGCGGCGTCGCCTTCCGCGTCACCGGGGCGGTCGAGGATTCCGACAGCTACCGCAACCAGCAATTCCTGAAGCGCGAGGCGCTGGCGCCATCGCTGCAATTCAAGCTCAGCCCGGATACGCTGTTGCTGTTGCAGGCCGAGTATCTGCACGACAAGCGCCTGACCGACTTCGGCATCCCGTCTTATCTGGGCCGGGCTGTGGACGTGGCTCCGGGCACCTACTACGGCGCCGCCAATGCCAAGGACTTCGACTACAGCGAATCGCGGGTGCACGCCTTCGGCTTCACGCTGGATCACCGCATCAACCAGCAGTTTTCGATCCGTAACGCCTTCCGCCACTACGATTACTCGCTGGACCGCAACAATACGCTGGTCGGGTCGGTCAATGAAACCGCCAAAACGGCTACGCTAACGCGCGGCAACGTGGCGCGCGATGAAGACGGCTACACCAACCAGACCGAGCTCACACAACGCGCCGATCTGGCCGGCATGCAGCATCAGGTGTTGTACGGCGTCGAGTTCGGCAAGCAGAACAAGGACCAGCTGGTGCGCTCCCAAGCCAACGTGGCGACCGTGTCATTGTTCAACCCAGTCGCGCCGGTTGTGCCATTTACCGCTGGTGGCGCGCCTACGGCGAACAATCTGGGGATTTTCAAGGTCGGCAGCGCCTACGTGCAGGATCTGGTGACGATGTCGCCGCAATGGAAGGCCCTAGCCGGCGTCCGCTACGATAAGTTTGAGCAGGAAACGGTGGAGCGCCGCGTCGGCGTGGCCAGCGTGGCCCGTACCGACCGTAACTGGAGCCCGCGCGCCGGCCTGGTGTACCAGCCGGATACCACGCAGTCCTACTACGCCTCGTTCAGCCGCTCGTTCCAGCCTTCGGGCGAAGGCTTCGCACTGGCGGTCAACAATGCCGACATCGCGCCGGAAATCACCAAGAACAAGGAAATCGGCGCCAAGTACGACCTGTTCGAGGGCCGCGCCTCGGCGGGCATCTCCCTGTTCCAATTGACGCGCACCAATATGAAATCGTCCGACCCGGTGACCAACAAGCTGATTCCGCTGGGTACCCAGCGCACCAGCGGCCTGGAGCTGACCTTCAGCGGCGATCTGGGCGCAGGATGGCAGGCTTGGTCGGCCTATTCCTACCTGGACGCGTCCATGCTGGCATCGATCGCCAAGGACGACGGCCAGCCGGTGCAGGGCAAACGGCCGACGCTGACGCCCAAGCATAGCGCCAATCTGTGGGTAAGCAAGGCGCTGGCCGGCCACTTTGGCGTCGGCGGCGGCCTGAATTACGTTGGCGACCGCTTTGCCAATCCGGGCAATACCGTGGTCCTGCCGGGCTTTGTGACGGCGGACGCCATGGCCTATTATCGCGACCGTGGCATCGACCTGACGCTGAACGTGATGAATCTGCTGGACAAGGCCTACATCGTGGCCGGCCACGGCAGCAGCAAGAACCTGAACCTGCCCGGCGCCCCACGCTCGGTGCGCTTGACGGCGCGTTACCGGTTCTAAGCGGGGCGGACGTCCGGGTTGTTAACAAATTCTGTGGATAAGCTTGTTAACAAGCCGGACCGGGCGACGCTAAGCTGCTGTTTCAAAAGAAAAATAATCCATTGCGCAATTTTGTCGCAGCTATAACTTATCCACCGCGACGCCGCTCGATCAGCTCGAATATTCCCATTCCAGCCAACATCGCCAGAACAAAGACTATCGCCTTCGGCAAGCCCATGCCCAGCCCAACAAGGGCCGGGCCGGGGCAGAAACCGGCCATCCCCCAACCCGCGCCAAATAATATCGAGCCGATTACCAGACGGCGGTCGATGTGGGTGGCGGACGGCAGCTTTATTTCAGTGCCCAGCAAAGTGGTCATGCGGCGACCGATATAGGAGAAAGCAAAGAATCCTACCGCGATCGCGCCGCACATAACGAATATCAGGGAAGGATCCCATTTCCCAGCCAAATCCAGAAAACCCAGCACTTTGGCCGGGTTGGCCATTCCGGAAACAATGAGACCCAGGCCGAACAACAGGCCACAAAGAAAAGAGATAATCATAATACATGCCTGATCAAGTAGACGCTGACAAAACCCGCCGCCATAAATATTACGGTCGCCGCTATCGAACGCGGGGATAGCCGGGATATTCCGCAAACGCCGTGTCCGCTGGTGCATCCGGATCCGTAACGTGTGCCGATACCAACCAATAAACCCGCCCCGATTATTACGCCATAATCCGCATCGATTTGGGTTGCCGGCCATGCGTGAAATACGCCATACACCAGAGGCGCCAATATCAAGCCGAGAACAAAAGTAATGCGCCATAGTATATCGCCGCGCACCGGGCGTAGCAGGCCGCCGACAATTCCACTAATGCCGGCTATGCGTCCGTTCAACAAAATCAGCAGCGCCGCCGCAGCGCCGATCAGGACGCCGCCCAGCAGCGCGGACCAGGGTGTGAAGCTCAGACTATCGATGATCATTCGAGACTCCTATGGATGCGCGCCAGAAAGCGGCGCGAACAAGCTAATTATTAGCATAATCCTACTCGCCCAGCAGAGCGAGGGACTCCAACCACGCGGCCTTCCACGGTCGCAAGTCCGCCTGGGTGGCGAATGCTTTCTTCAGATGGGACATAGGCACACGATACACGTCGTTCAATCCCAGCGCCAATGTGACCGGATTCCACAGATGGGTATTTTTTCCGGCTCGGGAATTCTTTCTGACCCTGGCGCCATCGTCGCCGAATATGCCGATACCGCCGGCCAGCGATTTTTCCAGATCCAGTTTCGCCATGCCGCCGAATATACGGAGCACCTCGTCCTTTGTTATTCCTTTCAGAATCTCTTTAGGCGGCGGAGCGGCCGGATCCTCTTTCGGATGCAATATACTTTCCAGAAAATCGGCTATATCCCGATGAAAGAAACGCAATGCATCCAAAGGCATGGTGATGCCTGGTGGTTTGAGTTTAAAAGATATTCGATCCGAATCGCGTGTCATGCGGATCAACACATCGCCGCTGCCGGCGCTCAGGCGTTTGGTATCCTCAATATAGAATATCGGTGCCGGATACCGGGTAATTCCCTCGGCAAATAAACCAGCATACTCCTCCGAATAATCCAGCCACACATGAGGTGTTATACCTGCTTCCACTAAACGTGCAAGATCCCAAGAGCTGCCGGTCCGCACACTTAACCATGCACAAGTCTCCTCGGTAGTGGCATTGTTGGGAATTGTGCCTGATGTCATTTTCTTCTCTCGAAATATTCGGATGCCGCAGTGTACCAATAATACGTGCGGATCAGGCAACCTCCCTTATTTCTTGAAAATGGCAGCGGAATCCTTGGCCGTGGAGCGGCACTGCGCCGGGAGTTTCTTCTTCATCAGCGCGTCTTCGAACGAGACCCAGACAGGATTGGACTTATCGGACGTCGGCATGGTGACCACCACGTCGTCGTCTTTGTCATAGAAAATTGTGAATGCCGGGCCTTCCTTGCCGTTGCTGTCCTGCCCGCTGTAGACCTGCAACTCGACATGGTCGCCGGCGTCTTCAAAACCGGCGGTCGCGCGCCCTGCACGCTCGTAGTCGCATTTCGGACCGGACTGGCTGTAATGGTAGTCAAACGAAGGCACGCCGCGCTTGTCGACGCTCCATTTGCTTAGGATCAATGTACGCTTGACAGTCCCCTCGTTTTTCGCGAAGTTGATGGTGCCGGTAAATGCCTGAGCGTAGGCCGAGGCGCATAAGACGATCAGGAACAGAAAATTCTTTTTCATGGCGTAACCTTCCTGCATTAAAAATGACGGCAGATATTACCAAGGAAAAAGATTGCATGCCACGCAATAAAAACAGCCATTCGGCTCGGCGTTATCTGCGTGATTGAAGGGGAAAAGAATGGTCCGCCCGGAGGGAATCGAACCCCCATGATCGCTTTAGAAGAGCGAGGTCCTATCCGTTGAACGACAGGCGGTTTTCATGTAGTCAGTATTCTAACCACTAGCGGCAGCTTTGTGACGACTTTGATCCATCGCACAAATGAAAAACGGGTCGTCTTTCGACAACCCGTTTTAAAGTTTTTGGTCGGAGTACAAGGATTCGAACCTTGGACCCCCTGGTCCCAAACCAGGTGCGCTACCGGGCTGCGCCACACTCCGAAGACAGTATTCTAACGCTTGCCTCCCTCTACGTCAATGCAAGGCCAGCTAATTATTACACTGCTGAAATCTTACGCAGCGAGCTGGACTTCCACTTTGTCGGCGATACGGCGCGCCATCGACTCCGCATCGCTGGCGTTACGTGCTTCGACCATCACGCGGATCAAAGGTTCCGTGCCGGAGGCGCGGATCAGCACGCGGCCGCTGTCGCCCAGCTCGTGCTCGACCAGCTCCTTCTCCGCGACCATGGCCGCGTTCTTGGTCCAGTCGAAGCCCGGCGAGACGCGCACGTTGACCAGCGTTTGCGGGAAGATCACCAGCTCGCCGGCGCACTGCTCCAGCGATTTGCCGGCGCGCTTGAGCGCCGACAGCACCTGCAGCGCCGAAATGATGCCGTCGCCGGTGGTGTGCTTGTCCAGGCACAGCAGGTGGCCCGAGCCTTCGCCGCCCAGCAGCCAGCCCTTGTCCTTCATCACTTCCAGCACGTAGCGGTCGCCCACCTTGGCGCGGGCGAAGCCGATGCCCTTCTCCTTCAGCGCCACCTCGACCGCCATATTGGTCATCAAAGTGCCGACCGCGCCGGCCACCGGACCGGTCGCCAGGCGGTCCATGACCATCAGGTACAGCAGCTCGTCGCCGTTGTACAGGCGGCCGTTGGCGTCGCACATGATCAGGCGGTCGGCGTCGCCGTCCAGCGCGATGCCGAGGTCGGCGCCGTGGGCGCGCACGGCGGCGGCCATGGCTTCCGGCGCGGTGGCGCCGTGGCCCAGGTTGATGTTGAAGCCGTCCGGCTTGTTGCCGATGGCGACCACTTCGGCGCCCAGTTCGTGGAACACGTGCGGGGCGATGTTGTAGGCGGCCCCGTGCGCGCAATCGACCACCAGCTTCAGGCCACGCAGGTCCAGCTCGTTCGGGAAGGTGCTCTTGCAGAATTCGATGTAGCGGCCGTGGGCGTCGTCCAGGCGCTTGGCGCGGCCCAGCTTTTCCGACGATACGCAATCCATCGGCATGTCCAGCGCGGCCTCGATTTCCAGCTCAACCACATCCGGCAGTTTGGTGCCCTGGTCGGAGAAGAATTTGATGCCGTTGTCCTGGAACGGGTTGTGCGACGCCGAAATCACCACGCCGGCCGACAGGCGCAACGCGCGCGTCAGGTAGGCGATGGCCGGGGTCGGCATCGGGCCGGCCAGCATGACGTCGACGCCGGCGGCCGAGAAGCCGGCCTCCAGCGCCGCTTCCAGCATGTAGCCGGAGATGCGGGTGTCCTTGCCGATCAAAACGGTCGGGCGCACCGAGCCGCTGCGGCCACCAGCCAGCACCTTGCCGGCCGCGTAGCCGAGGCGCATGACGAAGTCCGGCGTGATCGGCGACACGCCCACCAGGCCGCGGATGCCATCAGTTCCAAAATATTTACGTGACATTGTGTGTTCTCTTTATCGTTGTAGGTTAGTTCCTGCCTGCCATACTTTTAGCGCATCGACCGTTTCCGCCACATCGTGCACGCGCACGATCAGCGCGCCCTGCGCCACCGCCGCCAGCGCGCCGCCGACGCTGCCGGCCATGCGTTGCTCGACCGGCTTGCCGGTCACCGCCCCCACCATCGATTTGCGCGACAGGCCGGCCAGCAGCGGCACGTCCAGCTCCGCGATCAGTTGCGCGGTGGCTTTCAACAAGGCGTAATTATGCTCCACAGTCTTGCCAAAGCCAAAACCCGGATCGATGCATAGTCGACGCGGATCAATACCCGCCTCCGTCAGCGCTTCGATGCGCTCGCGCAGGAAGGCGGTGACTTCGGCCACCACGTCGGTGTAGCTGGGCGCCAGCTGCATGTGCCGAGGGTCGCTTTGCATGTGCATGATACACAAGCCGCAGTCGCTATCGCGCACCGCAGCGATGGCCCCGGGCGCGCGGAAGCCGTTGATATCGTTGATCATGTCGACGCCGGCGATGATGGCTTCGCGCATCACCTCTGGCTTGTAGGTATCGACCGAGATGGCCGGGCCGATGTCGCGCAGCGCGTACAGCACCGGCATCACGCGCTGCAGCTCCTGCTCCAGCGGCAGCGGCGGCGCGCCCGGACGGCTGGACTCGCCGCCGACGTCGATGATGTCGACCCCGTCCAAAATCATCTGCTCGGCATGCGAGATGGCGAACTCCAGCGACTGGTGCTGGCCGCCGTCGGAGAACGAATCGGGGGTGACGTTGAGGATGCCCATCACGCGGGCGCGGGCGCGCTCGCCACGCCACGGAAAGTTGAAACGGCCGAACTGTAAAGTGGATCGCATGTGAAACCGGAATAAAAATAAAAAAAGGGCGAGGATCGCTCCCCACCCTCCCTCTCAGCGTTCAGCCACGTATCAGGCTGGCGCGGTCACGCTGGGCGATACGCCCGGACCGCCGTCGCTGGGCGGATGCTTGCGGATCGTCACCCCGGCTTTCGGCGCGCGCGGCTCCAGGCCGGACATGATGTCGTTGATCTGGTCGGCATCGATGGTTTCCCATTCCAGCAGCGCCTTGGTCATCACTTCGACCTTGTCGCGGTTCTCTTCCAGCAGCTTGCGCGCCAGCTTGTATTGCTGATCCAGGATGGCGCGGATCTCGGCGTCCACCATTTGCTGGGTCGCTTCCGAAATCGTCTTCGAAGCGCCGCCGAAGAAGCCGTCGTTCTGGCTGTCTTCGTAGACCATCACGCCCATGCTGTCGGACATGCCGAAGCGGGTCACCATCGAGCGGGCCAGCTTGGTGGCGCGCGAGAAATCGTTCGAGGCGCCGGTCGACATCTGGCCGACGAAGATTTCCTCGGCGATGCGACCGCCGAACAGGATGGAAATCTCTTCCAGCATCTTGTCCTTGTAGCCGGAAATGTTATCGTGCTCGGGCAGCTGCCAGGTCAGGCCCAGGGCCCAGCCGCGCGGCATGATGGTCACTTTGTGGACCGGATCGGCCTTCGGCAGCAGCTTGGCGACCACGGCGTGGCCGGACTCGTGATACGCGGTGTTGCGGCGCTCTTCCTCGCGGATGATCATCGACTTGCGTTCCGGACCCATGAAGATCTTGTCCTTGGCATCCTCGAAGTCGATCATGTCGACCAGGCGCTTGCTGCGGCGCGCGGCGAACAGCGCGGCCTCGTTGACCAGGTTGGCCAGGTCGGCGCCCGAGAAGCCAGGCGTGCCGCGGGCCAGGATGTCGGCCTTGACGTCGGTGCCGATCGGCACTTTGCGCATGTGGACGTTCAGGATCTGCTCGCGGCCGCGGATGTCCGGCAGGCCGACCGATACTTGACGGTCGAAACGGCCCGGACGCAGCAGCGCCTTGTCCAGCACGTCGGCGCGGTTGGTGGCGGCCACCACGATCACGCCGGACGATGCTTCGAAGCCGTCCATTTCCACCAGCAGCTGGTTCAGCGTCTGTTCGCGCTCGTCGTTACCGCCGCCCATGCCGGCGCCGCGATGGCGGCCGACCGCGTCGATCTCGTCGATGAAGATGATGCAAGGCGAATGCTTCTTGGCGTTCTCGAACATGTCGCGCACGCGGCTGGCGCCGACGCCGACGAACATCTCGACGAAGTCCGAACCGGAGATCGAGAAGAACGGCACCTTGGCTTCGCCGGCGATGGCGCGCGCCAGCAGGGTTTTACCCGTGCCCGGAGGACCGACCATCAGCACGCCGCGTGGAATGCGGCCGCCCAGTTTCTGGAACTTGCTTGGATCCTTGAGGAAGTCGACGATTTCGTTGACTTCTTCCTTCGCTTCGTCGCAACCGGCGACGTCGGCGAAGGTGACGGTGTTGTTGGTTTCGTCCATCATGCGCGCCTTCGACTTACCGAAGGAGAACGCCCCGCCCTTGCCGCCGCCCTGCATCTGGCGCATGAAGAAGATCCACACGCCGATCAGCAACAGCATCGGGAACCAGGACACGAACACTTGCTGCAGGAACGATGGCTCTTCAGGCGGACGCACGTCGAAGTGCACGCCGTTGTCGCGCAGGTCGCCGACCAGGCCGCGATCGAGGCCGGTGGCGGTGGCGCGCACCTTGGTGTCGTCGCTACGGGTGGCCGTGATGTTGGCGCCCTCGATCACCACATCCTTGATGCGCTTGGCCTTGACCTCATCCAGCAAATCGGAATAAGCGATGGGTTTGGCGCCGGCGGTGACGCCGTGGCTGTCAAACTGCTTGTACAGCATCAGCAGCAGCAGGACCACTACCACCCAGATGGCTGATTTGGAAAACATGTTATTCACGAAAACTCCTTGGATGCAGGGCGCATCTTTTAACCGATAGCTAGAAACCCGATTTTACTCGCAATAAGCAGGCGGTGCCAGAAGCCCACCAGCGCGTGCGGCCAAAATTCCAGCCGTAAAACACATTATTTGACCAAAATACCGGTGCGATCAAGTCAAAACTGATCGTCACCGTGCCGATGTGCGGCCCATGCGTCAAATATCAAGGGCGAACCGGGGGGAAATCGTCCAATTCCAGCGGTTGCGACGAGCTCATGCCCTCGGTCGGATTTTTCAGGCCGCGCCCCAGCAGGAAAATCTCGGAGGATTTGTCGCGGCTGGCTTTCGGTTTTTTCTGGATCACGGTTTTGAATTCGCGGCGGAATTTAAGCACGATATCGTTAAAACCCATGTCTTTAAAACATTTCACCAGCAGCGAGCCGGTCGGTTTCAGATGAGCCTGGGAAAATTCAATTGCCAAATCGATCAGATGTTCCATGCGGGCGGCGTCCGAATCCGGGATGCCGGACAGGTTGGGCGCCATGTCCGACAGCACCAGGTCGACTTTTTGACCTTTGACATGATCTTCCAACAACTGCAGCACCTCGGGCTCGCGGAAATCGCCCTGGATGAAGTGGAAGTCGGCGATCGGCTCCATCGGCAGAAGGTCCAGACCGATCAGCGTGCCGTTGATGCCGCCGCCCTCCTTGCCGGCCAGCTTGCGGCGCGTGTACTGCCCCCAGCTGCCGGGGGTGCAGCCGAGGTCGACGATGACCTGTCCGGGCTTGATCAGGTGCTCGTCCTCATCGATCTCCTTGAGCTTGAAAGCGGCGCGGGCGCGGTAGCCCTCTTTTTGCGCCAATTTCACGTAAGGGTCGTTAATGTGGTCGTGCAACCAGTTTTTGTTTAATTTCTTCTTCTTCATTCGCGTAGAATACTGCCTTTAAGGGAACCACTAAAAATATATTATGCAAAAACTTACACCTGTTGAGCGCAGCGCTCTGCGCGCCGAAGCGCATGGTCTCAAGCCCATCGTCCTGATCGGCGAGGCTGGCCTGACAGCCAACGTCCTCAAGGAAATTTCGCTGGGACTGGACTCGCACGGCCTGATCAAGGTCCGCGTGTTCGGCGACGACCGCGAGGCCCGCGCCGAAATGTACGACACCATCTGCGAGAAACTGGATGCGGCCCCGGTGCAACACATCGGCAAGCTGCTGGTGCTGTACCGTCCGAAAGTGGAAACGGAAAAAGCCCGTTCGACCTCCGGCAAGGGCCTGCGCGAAGTGACCATCGTCAAGCCTAGCCCAAGCGGCACCAAGCGTCCGTCGGTGACCAAGGTACTGCTCAAGGGGAATGAACGCGTGACCCAAGGCGGCAATATCAAACGCGCCAAGCCACTGCAAAAGTCGACCAAGAAGAGCGCACTGGGCTCGAAATAAGCCAGCTGCATCGTCCTTTCCCGCCTGGGAAAGGACGAAACTGTTATTACTGTATTACTGTTTCACCACCAGCCACGCGGCCAGCAAGCTCTGCACCAGGTAGATGCTGCTGGAAATGCCGTGCAACATGCCGAACTCGTTCTGAGCGGCGCCATCCATCACACCGCCCGGCCCCGCCGCGGCACGCAAGGCGGCCATCATCGGCTGCAGGCCGAAGTGCGACACCAGCGTGCAAGCGAGCATCGTCGAGACGATCAGCAGCAGCATGCGGCGCGTCTTGGCGGCCGAGTTGGCGGCCGAACCGGCAAAGATGCCGCCCGTCTCCGCGCCCTTGCTCACCCACAGCAGCACCAGCATCACCAGCGCGCAGCCGATCGACAGCCAGGCCTGGTTCTTGAACAGACTGGCGGCAATGGTGCCGGCCAGCACCCGGTCGCTCAACGTGGCGAACAGCGTCGGCGCGGCCAGATAGCCGACCGCCCACAAACTGCCCGCCCACAGCGTCGCGACCAGCAAACGTGTACGCGCAAGCAGCATCAGATGTATCGCACTTCCAGGATTTCGTATTCGCGCGGGCCGGACGGCGCCTGCACTTCCACCACGTCGCCGGCCGACTTGCCGATCAGCGCGCGGGCGATCGGCGAGGTCACCGACACCTTGCTCAGTTTCAGATCCGCTTCGTCCAAGCCGACGATCTGGTAGGTCACTTTCGCGCCCGATTCCAGGTCTTCCAGGTCCACGGTCGACGCGAACACCACGCGGCCGTCGGCGTCCAGCGTCGTTGGATCGATGATCTGTGCTGCGCTCAGCTTACCTTCCAGTTCGGCGATGCGGCCTTCGACGAACGCCTGGCGTTCCTTGGCGGCGTCGTACTCGGCGTTTTCCGACAGGTCGCCATGCGAACGCGCTTCAGCAATCGCGTCGATCACGATACGGCGTTCTTTGGTCTTCAACTGGTGCAGCTCTTCTTTCAGGAGCTCTGCGCCGAACTTGGTAAGTGGAACTGAAGTCATGTTTATATTTACTCTGTTGTTACAATGGAAAACCACAGAGGCCACGCCAACCTGCAGCGCGAGCTCTGTGGTTAAAAGGTACTGTTTCCCGTCACCGAGGCGACGAAAGAACCTTAGTGTAAGGTTTTATGCAGCCCTTGTAAATCGTACACTTGCAACTCGTCCAAATGACGGATGCCTTCGACCGCCGCTTCCGCGCCGGCGATGGTGGTGTAGGTGGTCACGCGCGAGGCCAGCGACGAGGTGCGGATGGCACGCGAGTCGGTGATGGCGCTGCGCTTCTCTTCCACCGTGTTGATCACCAGGACGATTTCGTGGTTCTTGATCATGTCGACCACGTGCGGACGGCCCTCGACCACCTTGTTCACCGGCGTGACCGGGATGCCGGCCGCCGCGATGACGGCCGCCGTGCCCTTGGTCGCCACCAGCGTGAAGCCGATATCCACCAGGTCGCGCGCCACTTTCACGGCGCGTGGCTTATCCGACGATTTCACCGACAGGAACACCTTGCCCGACTTCGGCAGCTTGATGCCGGCGCCCATCTGCGACTTGACGAAGGCTTCGCCGAAGGTCTTGCCGACGCCCATGACTTCACCGGTCGATTTCATCTCGGGTCCGAGGATGGTGTCGACGCCCGGGAATTTCACGAACGGGAACACGGCTTCCTTGACGCTGAAGTAAGGCGGCACGACTTCGTGCGTGATGCCCTGCTGCGCCAGGGTCTGGCCGACCATGCAGCGCGCGGCGATCTTCGCCAGCTGCAGGCCGGTGGCCTTGGACACGAACGGCACGGTGCGCGATGCGCGCGGGTTCACTTCCAGCACATAGACCACGTCGTGCATGACGCCGTCGCGTTCCTGCTTCTGGATCGCGAACTGCACGTTCATCAGGCCAACCACGTTCAGGCCCTTGGCCATCAGCGCGGTCTGGCGCTTCAGTTCATCGATGGTCTCCTGCGCCAGCGAGTACGGCGGCAGCGAGCAGGCCGAGTCGCCCGAGTGCACGCCGGCCTGCTCGATGTGTTCCATCACGCCGCCGATGAAGGTGGTTTCGCCGTCGGAGATGCAATCGACGTCGCACTCGATGGCGTCGTTCAGGAAGCGGTCCAGCAGCACCGGCGAATCGTGCGATACCTTGACCGCTTCGCGCATGTAGCGCTCCAGGTCGCGCTGCTCGTGGACGATTTCCATCGCGCGGCCGCCCAGCACGTAGGAAGGACGCACCACCAGCGGGTAGCCGATTTCCTGGGCCAGCGCCAGGGCGTCGGCTTCGGTGCGCGCGGTGCGGTTGGGCGGCTGGCGCAGGTTCAGCTTGTGCAGCAGCTGCTGGAAACGCTCGCGGTCTTCGGCGGCGTCGATCATGTCCGGCGAGGTGCCGACGATAGGCACGCCGTTCGCTTCCAGGTCCAGCGCCAGCTTCAACGGGGTCTGGCCGCCGTACTGCACGATCACGCCGACCGGTTTTTCCAGTTCGACGATTTCCAGCACGTCTTCCAGCGTCAGCGATTCGAAGTACAGACGGTCGGAGGTATCGTAGTCGGTCGACACGGTCTCCGGATTGCAGTTGACCATGATGGTCTCGTAGCCGTCTTCGCGCATCGCCAGCGCCGCGTGCACGCAGCAGTAATCGAATTCGATACCCTGGCCGATACGGTTGGGGCCACCGCCCAGCACCATGATCTTCTTCTTGTCGGTCGGGTTGGACTCGCACTCTTCATCGTAGGTCGAGTACATGTAGGCGGTGTTGGTCGAGAACTCCGCCGCGCAGGTGTCCACGCGCTTGTACACGGGACGGATGTTGAGCTCATGGCGCTTGGCGCGCACGGTCTTGGCATCGGTCTGCAGCAGGAAGGCCAGGCGGCGGTCCGAGAAGCCTTTTTGCTTCAGCTTGTACAGCGTGTTGCGGTCGATCTGCTCCAGCTTCTGCGTGTCCATCCACAGTTCCAGGTCCACGATCTCTTTAATCTGGATCAGGAACCACGGGTCGATCTTGGTCAGGTTGTGCACTTCCTCCAGCGTGAAGCCTTGCGCGAACGCGTCGCCCACGTACCAGATGCGCTCAGGACCAGGCTCGCCCAGTTCCTCTTCGATCTTCTCGCGGTCCTTGGTTTTTTCGTTCAGACCATCGACGCCCACTTCCAGGCCGCGCAGCGCTTTCTGGAACGATTCCTGGAAGGTGCGGCCGATCGCCATCACTTCGCCGACCGATTTCATTTGCGTGGTCAGGTGGTGGTCGGCGGTCGGGAACTTCTCGAACGTGAAGCGCGGGATCTTGGTGACGACGTAGTCGATCGATGGTTCGAACGAGGCAGGGGTCGCGCCGCCGGTGATCTCGTTGCGCAGTTCGTCGAGCGTGAAGCCCACGGCCAGCTTGGCCGCCACTTTCGCGATCGGGAAGCCGGTGGCCTTCGACGCCAGTGCCGACGAACGCGATACGCGCGGATTCATTTCGATGACGATCATGCGGCCGTCGGCCGGGTTGATCGAGAACTGCACGTTGGAGCCGCCGGTGTCGACGCCGATCTCACGCAGCACCGCCAGCGAGGCGTTGCGCATGATCTGGTATTCCTTGTCGGTCAGCGTTTGCGCAGGCGCCACGGTGATCGAGTCGCCGGTGTGCACGCCCATCGGATCCAGGTTTTCGATCGAGCAGATGATGATGCAGTTGTCCGCCTTGTCGCGCACCACTTCCATCTCGTACTCTTTCCAGCCGATCAGCGATTCTTCGATCAGCAGTTCGGAGGTCGGCGAAGCTTCCAGGCCGCGTTTGCAGATGGTCTCGAATTCTTCCTCGTTGTAGGCGATGCCGCCGCCGGTGCCGCCCATCGTGAACGACGGACGGATGATGACCGGGAAGCCCAGCGTGCGCTGCACGGCCCACGATTCTTCCATGGTGTGCGAGACGCCCGACTTGGCCGAACCGAGGCCGATCTTGGTCATCGCGTCCTTGAACTTGGAACGGTCTTCGGCCTTGTCGATGGCTTCCGGCGTGGCGCCGATCAGTTCAACCTTGTACTTGTCCAGGATGCCGTGGCGATGCAGGTCCAGCGCGCAGTTCAGCGCGGTCTGGCCGCCCATGGTCGGCAGGATCGCGTCCGGCTTTTCCTTGGCGATGATGCGCTCGACGACTTGCCAGGTGATCGGCTCGACGTAGGTGACGTCGGCCATTTCAGGGTCGGTCATGATGGTCGCTGGATTGCTGTTGACCAGGATGACTTTGTAGCCCTCTTCGCGCAGCGCCTTGCAGGCCTGTGCGCCGGAATAATCGAACTCGCAAGCCTGGCCGATAATGATCGGGCCAGCGCCAATAATCAGAATACTTTTAATGTCTGTACGTTTAGGCATCTTATTTTTTCTCCGTTGCTTCCATCATGCCGATGAAGCGGTCAAACAGGTAAGCGACGTCAGTCGGGCCGGGCGATGCTTCAGGGTGGCCCTGGAAGCAGAAGGCCGGCGTGTCGGTGCGGGCGAAGCCCTGCAGCGAACCGTCGAACAGCGATTTGTGGGTTACGCGGCAGTTGGCCGGCAGGGTGTCCGGGTCGACGGCGAAGCCGTGGTTCTGGGACGTGATCAGCACTTGTTTGCTGTCCAGGTCCTGCACCGGGTGGTTGGCGCCGTGGTGGCCGAACTTCATCTTCAGCGTTTTCGCGCCGGAGGCCAGGCCCATGATCTGGTGGCCGAGGCAGATGCCGAACAGCGGCAGCTTCTTCTCCATGAAGACCTTGGCGGCGGCGATCGCGTAGTCGCATGGCTCAGGGTCGCCTGGGCCGTTCGACAGGAACACGCCGTCCGGGTTCAGGGCCAGCACGTCGGCGGCGCTGGTCTGCGCCGGCACCACGGTGACCTTGCAGCCGCGCGCGGTCAGCATGCGCAGGATGTTGCGCTTGACGCCGAAGTCGTAGGCGACCACGTGGAATTTAGGATCCGTCAGTTTGCCGTAGCCTTCGCCCAGCGTCCATTCGGTTTCGGTGTACTCGTACTGCGACTTGACGGTGACAACCTTGGCCAGGTCCATGCCGGTGATGCCGGGGAAGGAGCGGGCCAGGTCCAGCGCTTGCGACGCGGACGGCTCGTTGCCCTGCGTGCCCACCAGGATGGCGCCGGATTGAGCGCCCTTCTCGCGCAGGATGCGGGTCAGCTTGCGGGTGTCGATACCGGCGATGGCGACGATGTTCTCGGCCTTCAGGTAATCGGACAGCGACTGGGTCGAGCGGAAATTGGAGGCCATCAGCGGCAGGTCACGGATGATTAAACCGGCTGCGTGGACTTTGGTGGATTCGACGTCTTCCGGATTGACACCGGTATTGCCGATATGCGGATACGTCAGCGTGACGATCTGGCGGCTGTAGGAAGGATCGGTCAGGATTTCCTGATAGCCGGTCATGGAAGTGTTAAAGACCACTTCGCCGGTTGTATGGCCGGCGGCGCCGATCGAAAAACCTTTGAAAATGGTTCCGTCAGCGAGGGCCAGTATGGCTGGAACGGCGGGGCCAGAAAAAAATGGCGGCAAGGGCAACTCCTGATAAAGTTACCGTAGCTGCGCCACGTCAGACGACCGTCGTGTGTCCCCCGCCGTCGCAGGCCGGGGTGGAAGGTCAATTGATGATGGAGTGAGTGGTAGTCGCTACGGTAGAGGTGAGATTGGCTAAACCTTTGAATTATAACCAAATCTCCCCTGCTTGGCAATGGACCGCCGGCGAAATACCTGCAAATTCCCCACTGGCGGGGGCGCTTTATTTACTTGCAATATTGGCGCTGGACTTTGGTGTCGACTCGGCCGGCAGCTGTGGCAAGCCCTGCCGCCCCACATAATCGGAGATCGCGACGGACAGCAATTGGTTAATGCTACACCCCTGCAATTGCGCAAGTTCCGCGACATCCCGATGCAGGCCGCGTGGAATGCGTAGCGCAACCTTCCCGCTGAAATCAAATGGTTGAATCGGCTCGGCAATCGGCTGTCCATGTGCAAGCGTTACTGCGAGCCATGACGCGGCAGCCTTATCCAAATTAAACAATGCCTCATCGGCAGTCTTGCCCTCGGCAACGCATCCTGGAAACTCATGGATATAGGCGGCGTAGCCACCCGCTTCGTCCGGCAGGAGTCTGCGCACATAAGGACGAGCAAGAATTGCCCGAACTTTGCTATCACTTTTTGCGGCCATCACCCTCTCCTCGCAAATACGCCTCCCAAACGGACACGTCGTCAAGCAAGGCACTGATAATACTGGTTTGCCGTACTCACCGTCACAGCATCGCAGCGATATCGCTGGCGATATCACATTATAGACATGCGGTCTGCATGCTGCCTCGATTCTCCAATAGAAAATGCCGCCTGGTTTTGAGCCAGGCGGCATTCTTGTGGCACGGCGTTGCTTAGTTCAGCGCGGCGATGCCGGCCTTGGCGACCTGTACATCCTCGGCCGACTTGACGCCGGAGACGCCGACGGCGCCGACCACGTGGCCGTCAACGATGATGGGCACGCCGCCTTCCAGCAGGCCGTCGGCCATCGGCGCCGGGGCGCTCAGGAAGGCGGTGCGGCCGTTGTTGATCATGTCTTCGTAGATCTTCGATTCGCGGCGGCCCAGCGCCGACACGCGCGCCTTGGCGGGGGCGATGTGCGACGACAGCGGCGCGGCGCCGTCCTGGCGTTGCAGCCACAGCAGATGGCCGCCGTCGTCCACGATGGCGATCACGACCGGCCAATTATGGGCCACTGCCTCGGCTTCGGCGCCGGCGGCGATCTTCTTGATGTCGGCGAGCGACAGGTATGGTTTGGTTTGCATGTGTTCTTCCTTATTATTGGACCGGATATTGTACCGCTATGGCTTGCGCTTCGCTTCCAGTTTCTGTTTGATCTGCCCCATCACCTGCGCGGCGGCCTGCTCGCCCGCCAGGATCGCCTGGTTGCGGCCCGCGAAGTCGTTGCCCGCCATCTTGCCCAGGCTAGGCGAGATGACAATGTCCGCATCCTTCAATTCGTACTGGTTGATGCGCTGACCCATGATGCTGAAGGTCTGCATGATCACGTCGAGCGAACTGACGGTGGCCTGCACGTCGGCCTGGGTCGAGATGTTCACGGCGATGACGAAGTCCGCGCCCATGTCGCGTGCGAAGCGCACCGGCACCGGCGCCACCAGGCCGCCGTCCACGTAGGAGCGGCCGTTGATGACCACCGGCTGGAACACGCCCGGCACCGACGACGACGCCCGCACCGCCATGCCGGTGTTCCCGCGCTGGAAGAGGATAGGCTGGCCGGTCTTCAAGTCCGACGCCACCGCGCCGAACGGGATCTTCAACTTTTCGATCGGCTGGTTGTTGACCGCCTTGTTGACGTAGGTTTGCAGCGCCTCGCCTTTCAGCACGCCGGAGCTCTTGCCGAACAGCGGCACGGCCCAGTCGGAGATCGCCGCCTCGTCCATCTCCATAGCCACCTTCTGCAGCTGGAAGCCGCTGTTACCGGCCGCGTACAACGCGCCGACCACGCTGCCGGCGCTGGTGCCAACCACGATGTCCGCGTAGATGCCCTGCGCCTCCAGCGCCTTGATCACGCCGATGTGGGCGAAGCCGCGCGCGGCGCCGCCGCCCAGCGCCAGGCCGATCTTGATCTTCTTGGGCGGCAGGGGCTCCGGCACCGCCAGCGGCGCCGAAGGGGTTTCAATCGAAGGATTGGTCTTGCAGCCGACGATGGCGGCTGCTGCGAGGATGGTTAAAGCGGCAAGGGAAAGGCGGCGTGATGGCATGTAGGTTTCAATCTGCTGGTGCTAAGTTTAGGCGCAGCAGATTGTAACCTACCTTACAGCGCGAAGATCGGCTTGCGCGTCTTCCAGGCCCCGACCGTGAAGTCCGGGAAGTCCAGCGTCTGGAAGTTCTGCGCGATCGACTGCTCCGACAGCGGCGAGATGGCGCTCCACGTCACCGCATCGTAGATATCGATCGGCATCGGCGCCCTCGCCTTCAGCGCTTCGATGAAGGACTGGATGACGAAGAAGTCCATGCCGCCATGGCCGGCGCCCTCCGCGTCCTTGGCGTGCTTGCGCCACAGCGGATGGTCGTACTTGTCCTGGTAGGCCTGGAAATCCTCCCACTGGTGCGGCTTGCTCCTGCCCTCGATGTGGATGGAATTGTTCACGTCCATCCACAGCCCGTCCGTGCCCTGCACGCGGAAGCCCAATGAATACGGGCGCGGTAGCGAGGTGTCGTGCTGCAGCATGATGGTCTCGCCGTTCTCGCAGGCCAGCGTGGTGGTGACCACGTCGCCCAGCTTGAACTGCACCTTCGCGCTCGGACTGGCCGCGCCGCCGGGCTGCTTGACGATGTAGTCGTGCAGCCCGCGCGCCTTGGTGGCGAAGCTGTTGATGCGCGTGAAGCGGTTGCCGCGGTTGATGTTGGTGTACATCGCGCACGGGCCGATGCCGTGGCTGGGATACAGCTCGCCGTTGCGCTGCACCGAATGCGCCGTGCGCCACTTGGCCTCCGACCAGCCGCCGGCGCCGAACTCCACGCCGCCGCCATACGGCTTGGCCGGATCGCCGCTGTTGAACTTCACCGCGCGCAGGTCGTGCTGGTAGCCGCCCTGCAGGTGTACCAGCTCGCCGAACAAGCCGGAACGCACCATCTGCAGCACCGCCATTACATCGCGGCGGAAGCACACGTTCTCCAGCAGCATATACGGCGTGTTGGTCTTGAGCTGCGTGTTCAGCACATCCCAGTGGTCCTGCAGCGTGATGCCGGCCACCACCTCGCAGCCCACGGGCACCTTGGCCTGCATGGCGGCGATGGCCATCGGCGCGTGCCATTCCCACGGCGTGGCGATGATCACGCCGTCCAGCGCACCGGCGTCCAGCATGCGCTTGTAGGCTTGCGGATCGCGGTCCTCGCCGAAGGTCTTGGGCTTGGCCTTGCCGGATTTTTCCACCTGCTTGAGCGCGCGGCCCAGCATCAGCGGCTCGATGTCGCACAGTGCGGCGACTTCGACGTCGTCGCGGCGCAGCAGCTCCTGCAGCAGCACCTGGCCGCGCATGCCGGTGCCTATCATGCCGATGCGGACCCGCTCACGGGTGGCGGCGAACGCCTTCGGCAGCATCAGGCTGCCCGCAAGCGCGGCTCCAGCGGTGAGGAAATCGCGTCGATTGAATTGTCTGTCCATCGGTTCTTCCTTGGAAGTGATCGTTGATTGTAGCGGGTCAGAAGAACTTGTAATTCGCCGAGAACGAATACATGCGGCCGAACAGGTTCTGGCTGTGGTTGTAACCTTCCCAGCCGTTCGGATCGTAAGTCGGCTGCTTGTTCAGCAGGTTCTTGATGTTCAGGCCCAGCTCCAGGTTCTTCATCGGCTTCCAGTTCAGGCCCAGGTTGACCGTGTAGTACGACGGTGCGCCGCCGCACAGGTTCTCCGGCAGCGCGACCGAGGCGGCCGTGCAGCTTTCCGGCGTGTTGTCCTTGTCCCACGGGCCGTAAGCCCACTTGGTCTTGCCGGTGTAGTTGACGAACATGCTGGTGACGAAGTTACGGTACGCCCAGTCGGCATTGAAGGTGGCGCGCACGCGCGGCGAGTCGTAGAAGCCGACCACGTTGCCGGTGAAGCCGGTGCCGTCTTCGGAGTTGTAGGTCTCGCGCCGGCGGATCGTGGCCGAGACGCCGGTGTTCAACTTGCCGTACTCGCCCAGCGAGAAGCGGGTGCGGGCGTCGACGTCGATCCCGTCGAGCAGCGTGCGGCCACGGTTCGAGTAGGAGTTGATCAAGCCACCCAGGTTACCGACCGAGTACTTCGGCACGCCGCCTGCGCAGGCAGCGGTGTTGGCCGGGTTGTTGCACATCGCGGCGACGGCGGCCATGTTGCCACGGTCCGCGTCGGAGATCGGGTTGCGGATCGCGGCGGCGGTGCCGGCCAGCGCCGGGCCGTATTTATCCACCAGTTGCGTGAACAGTTCATTGAAGTCCTGGCGCACGATCTCGTTGCGGCGATAGACGAACCAGTAATCGACCGAGATGCTGACATCCTTGGCCGGCTGCAGCACCAGGCCGGCGGTGGAGATCTTGGCCTTCTCCGGACGCAGCTGCGGGTTGGGCGGCGTCAGGCCGCCGACCGTGGTGGAGCAATTCGAATTGAGCAGGTTCTTGCCCAGCTCCGCCTCGGCCGGCGTGACGGACTTCATCAGCAGCTTGGCCATCGCGTTGGTCTCGTCGCAGCGCACGGTGTCGCGGATGCCGCCCACCTGCGCGAACACGCCGCCGCTGCCCGATTCGGCCAGGTTGGGCGCGCGGAAGCCTTCCGAGTAGGTGCCGCGCACCATCACCTCGGGACGCGCGCGCCACAGCACGCCGATCTTGGGCGCCAGGTTGGCGGCGAAGTTCGGGTATTTATCCAGGCGCGCGGCGGCGTTCACTTCCAGCGTGTCGGTGACCGGCACCACCACTTCGCCAAATACGGCGGCCACGTTGCGCTGGCCATCGAACCACGAACCACCCTGCTGCGTGATATAGCCGTTGGCCGCGTCCTGATTGCCCGGCGTGTAGAAGCTCTCGCGCATCAGGTTCACGCCGAAGGCGGCGCGCACTTCACGCTCGCCCAGCTTGGCGATGGTGCCTTCGATCTTGCCGTCCCAGGTGATCAACTTGGTCCAGGACTGGATGTCGAAGGTCGGATAGGCTGCGCGCAACAGCGCGCCGTTGGCGTCGCTGATTTCGCCGAACTTGTAGGCCGGGTTGTCGGCGATGTAGGTGCGGCCGGTGGCCGCGTCGGTGGTGAACGGGCCGAAGGCCTTGGCGAAGCCTTGGGTGTTGATGTTAATCGTCTGGAACAGCGTCGAGTGGCTGCCCGCCACGCTGAGCGCCGTCTCGAAGTCCCAGCCGCCGCCGATGCTGCCGCGCAGGCCGACCAGGCCTCGGTAGTTGTCGTCCTCGTTGGTCTGGCCGAAGTGGCCTGGCGCGTCGAGCATGATGTAGTTCAGCCCCGCCGCGCCGCCCATCTTGGCCGCCATGTCGGCATCGAGCTTGCCCTTCAGGTAGACGTTGTTCGGGCCGAGATACGGCGTGACGAAGGTATTGAGCGTGGTGCCGGTGTTACGCGCGAACCAGTTGCTGGTGCTGCCGCTGTTGAAGCTGCGCGGGCCGTTCTCGCCGCGCAGCTTGATGTGCGTGTAGGCCGCTTCGGCAAAGCCTTCCAGGTCGCCGCCCAGCTTCATGCGGCCACTGAGGTAGCCGGTCACGCGGTCCGACGTTGGGCCGGTATCGAGTTGGTACGGCAGCGAGTTCCATACGCAGCGGGTACCTGCGGCCTCGGTGATGGAGGTGCCGCAGCCGTTGACGGCGCGCTGGGTGCGAGCGTTGTTCTTGGATTTGTCGAAGACGAACAGCGTACCCGGATTCATCACGCCCGGTTCGCTGCCGGTGCCGATTCGCATGCCGGAGACGAAGGTCGGGTTGTTGACGTAGAAGTAGTCGGGGCGCTTCAGGTAGGTGTCGGACAGTGCGATGCGATCGCGTTGGTAGACGTTGACCGAGCCGTAGACGTTGTAGCCGTCGCTATTCAAGTCACCCAGGCCGTAGATGACATTGGCCTGGCGTTCGCCGTAGGCGCTGACGTTGGTCGAGGTGTCGGCGGTGGCGCGCGCCTCCAGGCCCTGGTAGCTCTTCTTCGTGATGACGTTGATCACGCCCGCGACCGCGTCCGAGCCGTAGACCGCCGACGCGCCGTCGGTCAGGATCTCCATGCGCTCGATGGCGGCGGCGGGGATGGCGTCGATGTTGACGAACATGGTCTGGAAACCAGCCGGCGCGCCGTAGAACGACAGGCGGCGGCCGTTCAGCAGCACCAGCGTGCCCTGCGCACCCAGCCCGCGCAGGTTGGCCTGCGAGGCGCCATCGGAGCCGGTGAACATCGAGCGGAAGTCCTGCTGGGCGGGGCGCGCGGCGGGCAGGTTGTCCAGCACTTGCAGCAGCGTGCGGGCGCCCATGTTTTCGATCTGCTTGGCGTCGACCACCTGCACCGGCGACGCGGTTTCGGCGTTGATGCGTTTCAGGCTGGAGCCGGTTACTTCAACTCGCGGGATCGTCTTGTCGTCCTTGGCGCTTTTTTGTCCCTGCTCGTCCAGGTCATCGGCTGCCAGCGCAGTCGAGGCCAGGCCCACCGCCATCATCGCTGCCACCAGTTTTTTCATATGCATCATAGTCTCCCTGTTATTAGTGGTTTATTTACGGCTGCAACCGCCCCTCCCCGGTCCGAAGAGGGGCTCTTACTTGTGAAAACGGAGGTGAGGTCAGCGCGGCCGGACGGTGCTGCCCTCGGTGCCTATCAGGACCGCGTTGGCCCAGTTGCCGCAGACCTGGGCCGGCTTGCCGCCGCGCGCGCCCAGGGTGCGCAGGCTGAGTTGACTCAGTCCGCGCACATCGATTTCCGGCTTGACGACGGCCGGCGCGGCGATCAGGCCACTGTCGTACAGCAGCCGCTCGCCGCTCCAGACCTGGAACTGCAGGCCGCCCGCGCTGCGGCAGCTGTCGTCCACGCCCAGGTCGGCGCGCAGCAGGTTCCAGTTGCCGGACAATTGCAAGTCCACGCGGCTGGATGCGCCCACGCCCAGGCCCTTGCGGAACCACAGGCCGTTCATACGCATCTCCTTGCCGCGGACCGGCTGATCGCGGCTGACGTTCTTCGGCAAGGCCAGGTCGGACAGGAACTGCTGCACTTCCGGGCCTTCCTTCGGCTGGTAGGCCATTACGCGGAACTCGGACAGCGTGATCGGCTGCACTTCGCTCGGCACGGCGGCGTTGTAGGCGCGCGCGGCGGGCGTGCCGACGGCCGTCACCATTGGATCGGTGGCGGAGGCGCCGTCGCCTTCGGGATTCTGCGTGCTCATGACGCGGAAGCGCAGCAGGCGGCCGGCGGCCGGCGGGAAGCTGATGATTTGCGCTTCCTTCTGTAGTTTCAGCTGGCCGCGCTTGATCGGCTGGCCCCAGTCGCCGTTGTTGTCGCCCATGTAGATTTCGTAGTCGCGGATCTGGCCGTGCTGCCAATGCTGGTCGTTGCGCGGTGCGATCTCGATGCCGTCGATCAGGCGGCGCTCGGTGAAGCCGATCACCCACTCGTGCGGCCCGCCCTGCACCGCCGGGCTGCGCGTGGTGCGGAACCAGGTGCCGGGGTTGTTGTCGAAGGCGTTTTCCAGCGGGTAGCCGGCTTCCTCGGATGGACGGTTCATCACCATCATGGCGTCGGCCGGAATGGCGCGGCCCAGCACCGGCGCGGACGGGAAGGCATCGTCGGCCACCGTTGGCGCGGCGCCGGCCTGCACCGCGAAGCGCAGCGGCTGGCGGATGTCCTGGCAGGCCGTCTTCACGTGCAAGGTGCCCAGCCGCTCGGCGGCGTCGAAGTACCAGCCTTCGGCGGCGGCGTCGAAGGCGGCGCGGTCGGCCAATGGCGGCAGCACGGCGCTGCCGGTACCGACGGCGGCCGGACGCTGGCGCATCAGCATGCGCAAGGCATAGGCGCGGCGCGCGGGCTGGCCTGCGTAGGCGCCCACCACCGGTTCGACATCGACCTGCACGCCATTGTCGGCGGCGTTCATGCGGATCAGCTGCTGGCTGAAGGCGCCGTCCTGGTATTTGCGGGTGTTGCCGTCATCCTCGTACAGCGTGAACTCGGAGGCGCCTTGCGGATACAGGTCCAGCGTCAGCACGTCCTTCGGCTTTTCGCCGTCGTACAGCATCTCCGGGTACATCGGCAGGATGGCGCCGGCGCGTACGAACACCGGCAGCTTGTCCAGCGTGACGGCGAGGTCGATATCGCGCCCGCCCTTGCCGGCCGTGGCCTGGCGGCCGTCCCAGTAGTCGAACCAGCGGCCCTGCGGCAGGTGGATCGCGCGGCGCCAGCCCTGGCTGACCGCCTGGCTGCGGTACACCGGCGCCACCAGCAGGTCGCGGCCCAGCAGGTACTGGTATTTGTAGGCTTCGGTGTAGGCCGCCGGATCGTCCGGGTTATCCCACATCAGGCCACGCACCAGCGGCGCGCCGCTCTGCTCCGTCTCGCGCATCAGCGTGTACATATAAGGCGTCAGGCGCATCTTCAGCTTCAGGTAGCGGCGGTTGATGCTGACGTAAGGCTCCGCGAACCACCATGGATGCTTGCGCTCCGCAGCCGCCCAGCCGGACATCCCCATCAGCACCGGCGTGAAGCTCTTCCACTGCAGGTCGCGCGTATAGGTCTCCGGGCTGCCGCCGAAGATCGCGTCGACGTCGCCGGTGGCGTAGGCCTGGCCGGACAGGCCGGAGCCGATCAGCGTCGGCACGTGCCAGCGGATGTAGTCCCAGCTGGCGCTTTGATCGCCGGTCCAAGTGACCGCGTAGCGCTGCGTGCCGGCCCAGCCCATCACGGTCCAGATGAACGGACGCCCGTCGGAATTATTCAGGATGCCATCGTAGGCGGATTTGTTCGCGTCCAGCGAGAACTGATAGCCCTTGCCGGTCCACGCCACGTCCAGCTTCTGCACGCGGGTGCCGGCGGTGCCGACCTCCCACGCCATTTTCTCGACGCCGTTCTCGGTCCACAGACCGGTGCGGAAGCCGTACTTGGCCAGGCCCTGCACCGTCTCCGGCAGCGCCGAATAGCCGCAGCCGTAGCCGTCGTTCGGCAGGATCCAGCCGCCCGGCATGTCGTGTTCGCGGTACTGGCGGGCCACGGTCTCGATCACGTCCGGCGTCTTGCCGGTCGGGCCATCGGTCCAGCCTTTGGGCACGGTGCCCGGCTTCTTGACGTTGTCGCCATCGTTGTAGCAATCGGCGTCGCCGTATTCCAGCGCCCAGCGCGGCAGCATGCGCGCGCGGCCGGTCCATTCGGTGTAGCGGGCCAACACGTCGCGCAGGTCCTTGCCGACGAAGTAGTAGGCGTCGAAGCGCGGCTCGTTATGCTCCAGCGAGATCTGGTCGTTCTGGCGCAGGTCATAGCTGCCGTCGGACCAGGTGTTGCGCAGCATGCCCCAGCCGCGTGAGCTCATCAAGAACGGCGCGGGGCTGGGACGGTCGCCCTCTTCCCAGCCGCCGGAGTACGACACCTGCAACTGCTTGCCCTTGAACTCATAGCGGCCGTTCTGCTGGCCACCGCCGAAGAAGCGCTCGGCCTTGTCGCTGCTCAGCGTCTGCACGCTTTGCTTGTCGCCCAGTTCCAGTGGCTGGATCTCGCGCCACAGCGGCTGGGCGTCGCCGGCGCGGAACAGGCTGAAACGCAGCGGCTTGCGGTCGATGCGCAGGCTCAGGGCCGGCGTGCGGATCAGAATATGGTCGGCCTGCTCGCTGACGCTGTGCTCCACCGTGGCGGCGGGCGTGGCGACAACGATGGGCGCGGCCTTGTCGCCGGCGCCGGTCAGGCCGGATTTGGGGCCGGCCCAAATATGCAGCACGTCGGCGCGCGGCAGGCTAACCTGTATGTGGGCGCCGGTGTCGGTGACCAAGTCCCACTGCTGGCCGGCGCCGGCGGTGACGGTGCGCAAATTGCCGATCGGTGCGGCCAGCAGGGGTGCGCTGGCCAGCAAAGCGGCGGTGGCGAAAATCTGTTTCATAGTTTGCTTCTCGAAAGAAAAACCGTTGCGATGCAATTACTCTAGGAATAAAAACAAAGCAGGTCAACAAAAAGAAAGAGAAAATTTTAAAAATATGCAGCAAATCTTTCGTATTGATAGTTGATCGAATAACAAACTTTCGTTTACGTGGCAAAACTGGTACAACAGGCGAAGCTGCGCCGGTTTGGCAACTTTCTTTTTGCTTTCGAATTTGACATTTCGAAAATAAGACCTTATTCTTTCGATGACTTAACCAGACTAATTCTTTCGATGACCAACCTACTCCAGCGTGCCCCCCAAGCCTGGCGCGATATCGGCGGCCTCGATACCGCCGAAGAAATCGTCCATCAGCCAGCCCTCTGGCGCGAGCTGGCGGCGCATCTCGCCGCCGAAAAAGACAGCATCGCCGCCTTCCTCGGCGACACCCTGGGCAATCCGCAGCAGCGCGTGATCCTGACCGGCGCCGGCAGCTCGGCCTATGTGGGCGAGATTATCGCCGACGAAATCAACGCGGCCTGGCCGTGCCAGGTGCGCGCCATCTCCACCACCAGCCTGTTGACGCATCCGGCGCTGTACCTGGAGCGCAGCGCGCCGACGCTGGTGGTGTCCTTCGCCCGCAGCGGCAACAGCCCGGAAAGCACAGCGGCGGTTCAACTGGTGCGCGACATGGTGCCTACCGCGCGCTTCCTCAACATCACCTGCAACGCCGACGGCGCGCTGGCCACGCAGGCCGAGGGCGACGCCGCCACCTTCAACCTGATGATGCCGGCCGCCAGCTGCGATCGCGGCTTCGCCATGACCTCCAGCTTCACCTGCATGCTGCTGGCGGCGTTGTGCGTGCTCGATCCCGATTTCCAGCCGGAGCGTCTCAACACGCTGGCCGACTTGGGCGAAAAAGCGCTGGCCGCGTGGTCGGCGCCGGTGGCGGAACTGGCCGCGCAGCGCGTGTCGCGCGTGGTGTACCTGGGCAGCGGTCCGCTGGAGGCGCTGGCCAAGGAAGCCGCGCTGAAAATCCTCGAACTGACCGCCGGCAGCGTGCTGGCGATGGCCAACAGCGCACTTGGTTTCCGCCACGGCCCGAAGGCCGCTCTCAACGCCGAGACGCTGGTGGTGCTGTTCCGCAGTTCCGATCCACTGTCGCGCCGCTATGAGCACGACCTGCTGCTGGAGCTTCAGCGCGACCAGGTGGCGGGCCGCTGTCTGACCGTGGGCGCGGGCGCCGACATCGGCATCGATGCGCCGGCCTGGCCGGACGCGTGGCTGGCGCCTTTGTGGCTGCTGATGGCGCAGCAGTATGCGCTGCACCAGTCGGCGTTGCTGCAGCTGCGTCCCGATAATCCTTTCGCCGGCGGCACCGTCAATCGTGTCGTGCAGGGCGTCACCATCTATCGCCATGACGAATTCTGAACCACGCGGCTATCACGGCATCGACATCGGCGGCACCAAGATCGAGCTGGTGGCGTTTGCCGAGAATGGCCATGAACTGAAGGAAGTCCACCGCGAACGCATCGCCACGCCGGGCACCGATTTCGCCGAGTTCCTGCTGGCGATCCAGGGCCTGGTGGGCCGCGCCGACAAGGCCCTGGGTCTGCGGGCGCCGGTGGGCGTTGGCCTGCCGGGCGTGATCGACAGCGCCACCGGGCGCCAGCTCAGCTCCAACGTGCCGGCGCTGAACGGCCGTGCCGTGGCCCATGCGCTCAAGGATGCGCTGGAGCGCCCGGTCGCCATCGGCAACGATTGCCAATGCTTCGCGCTGTCGGAAGCGCAAGGCGGCGCGGCGCACGGCCAGCCGACCATGTTCCGGCGCCATCATCGGCACCGGCGCCGGCGGCGCTACTGCGTCGACGGCCGCCTGCTGCGCGGCGCCAACGGCGTGGCCGGCAGATGGGACCACTGGCCGCTGCCGGCCGCGCAGTTTGCCGCCGCCGCGCTGCCGGGGCTGGACTGCCCTTGCGGGCGGCGCGGCTGCCTGGAGCGCTATGTGTCCGGCCCCGGCATGACCCGGCTGCACCTGCACCTCGGCGGCGGCGATGAAACGCCGGCGGCCATCGTGGCGCAGGCGCGCGCCGGCTCGGCCATCGCCGCCAAGACCATGGCGCTGCATGCCGACCTGCTGGGCCACGCGCTGGCCACGCTGGTGCTGACGCTGGATCCGCACGCGATCGTGCTGGGTGGCGGCCTGTCGCAACTGGCCCACCTGTACGACCAATTGCCGGCCGCGATGCGCCGCCACCTGTTCCCCGGCGTGCGCGTGCCGCCGATCCTGCCGCCCAAGTTCGGCGACGCCGGCGGCGCGCGCGGCGCCGCCCTGCTCGCACGCCAGCAATTCGCCAACCCCTGAGCCACCACCGACCGACCAAGCAAGCGACCATGAAAACTACCGAATCCCTGTCCCCTGTCCAGCAGATCGTCGCCGCCCACCGGCGCGGCGAGGCCGTCGGCTTGTACAGCGTGTGCTGCAGCCATCCGAGCGTGCTGCGCGCGGCGATGCGGGTGGCGTCCGACTACGGCACCGTGCTGCTGGTGGAGGCGACCTCGAACCAGGTGGACCAATTCGGCGGCTACACCGGCATGACGCCGTCCGCCTTCCACGACTATGTGCACCAGCTGGCACGGGACCAGGGCTTCCCGCCGGAGCGGCTGGTGCTGGGCGGCGACCATCTCGGCCCCAACGCCTGGCAGCATCTGGACGCGGCCACCGCCATGCAGAACGCGGAGACGCTGATCGCCGCCTACGCCGCCGCAGGCTTCCACAAGATCCACCTCGATTGCAGCATGCGCTGCGCCGACGATCCGCAGCACCTGAGCGACGAGACCATCGCCGCGCGTTCGGCGCGCCTGTGCGCGGTGGCCGAGCAGGCGGCCGCGCAGGCCGGCCTGCCGCCGCCGGTGTACGTGATCGGCACCGAAGTACCGATCCCCGGCGGCGAGGCGAACCTGGCGCAGGCCGGCGCGGTCACCTCCCCCAAGGCCGCCGCGCGCACGCTGGACGTGCATCGCATGGCCTTCTTCGCGATGGAGCTGCACGATGCCTGGCGCCGCGTGATCGCGATGGTGGTGCAGCCTGGCGTGGACTTCGACCACAGTCAGATCCAACACTACGACGCGGCGCAGGCAAGTACGTTGTCGGCCTTCGTGGCCGGCCAGCCAGGCCTGGTGTTCGAGGCCCACTCCACCGACTACCAGCGCGAATCGGCGCTGCACGAAATGGTGCGCGACCACTTCGCCATCCTCAAGGTCGGCCCGGCCGCGACCTTCGCGCTGCGCGAGGGCCTGCAGGCGCTGTGCCGCATCGAGGAGGAGCTGGTGCCGGCCGGCCAGGCCTCGCGCCTGATGCAGGTGCTGGACGAGACCATGCTGGCGCAGCCCAAGCACTGGGCCAAGCACTACCCCGGAAGCGGCGCCGAACAGCGCCTGCTGCGCCGCTACGGCCTCAGTGACCGCTGCCGCTACTACTGGGGCGAACCGGCGGTGACGGCCGCCGTCGAGCGCCTGTGCGCCAACCTCGATGCGCTGACGATCCCGTTGTCGCTGCTGAGCCAACACCTGCCGGAGCAGTACCTGCAGGTGCTGCAAGGCCAGTTGACCGCCAAGGCAGGCGCGCTGCTGGAGCACAAAATCGGCCGCGTGCTGGCGCAATATGCGCGCGCCTGCGACCGCAACAACGCGCACGATTCCGCGTCAAATGCCCCCGCGCCTGCTGGCAGCGCGGCCGCGATCTGTTAAGCTCGACATCTTTGATCATCCGACAGCAGAACAATGCGAAATACCAGTCAACGCCGCGCCTCCATCCTGCAGGCGCTCACCCGCCACGGCTCGGTCCAGGTGGCCGCGCTGGTGGACCAGCTGGGCGTGTCCGCCGTCACCATCCGCAGCGACCTCAGTGCGCTCGAATCCCAAGGCCTGGCCACGCGCAGCCACGGCGGCGCCACGCTGGCGCGCACGCCGCCGCCCGAGCAGACCATCCCGCAGAAGGACGCGCTGAACCACGAGCAGAAGGAGCGCATCGGCGCCTGGGCCGCGCGCATGGTGCAACCGGGCGACAACATCATCATCGATTCGGGCACCACCACCATCTCGCTGGCGCGCCACCTGCGCGAGGCGCAGAACGTGACGGTGATGACCAATGGCCTGAACATCGCCTGGGAGCTGGCCGACGCCCCCGGCGTCGACCTGATACTGACGGGCGGCCTGCTGCGCAAGCAATCGCTGTCGATCCAGGGCACGCAGGCCGAGGCCTGTTTGCAGGCCTACAGCTTCGACAAGCTGTTCCTCGGCGTCGATGGCCTCGACCTGCAGTTCGGCGTCACCACCCACCACGAGGCCGAGGCTAGCCTGAACCACAAGATGGTGGAGCGCGCCAAGAAGATCATCGTGCTGGCCGACGCCTCCAAATTCGGGCGTGTCAGCCTGCACCGCATCGTGCAGCTGGACCGCGTCCACACCGTCATTACCGACGCCAGCATCAGCGCGGAATACCGCGACGGCCTGCTGGCGGCCGGCATCGAACTCCTGATAGCGGAATAAAAGTGTCAATCAGCGGCAAAATCCTTACCCCACAAGGCTGGATCACGGGCAGCATCGCCTTCGACCAGCGCATCCAATCCATCCAGGCCGACGCGCAAGCCGACACCAGCCTGACCATCCTGCCCGGCTTCATCGACCTGCACGTGCACGGCGCCGCCGGCGTCGACATCATGCAGGGCGGCGACGCCGGCGCCACGGTGGCGCGCAGCCACGCGCGCCACGGCACCACGGCGCTGCTGGGCACCACCATGACGGCCACCGACAATTCGATCCGCCGCGCGCTCACCGGCCTGGCCGGCGTGATCGCCGAGCGTCCGGCCGGCGGCGCGCGCGTGCTGGGCGTGCACCTGGAAGGCCCGTTCCTGAGCATCCACAAGCTGGGCGCGCAGCCGGCCGACGCGGTGGCGGTGGCCAGCCTGGAGCTGGTGCGCAGCTACCACGAGCTGGCGCCGATCCGCGCGCTGACCATCGCCACCGAAGTGGACGGCCACCTGGCGTTGATCCCCATGCTCAAGCAGATGGGCATCCGCGTGCAGCTGGGCCACAGCAACGGCAGCTACGAGGACGGCGTGGCGGCGCTCAACGCCGGCGCGGCCGGCTTCACCCACCTGTTCAACGGCATGACGGCGCTCAACCACCGCCATCCCGGCATCGCCGGCGCCGCGCTGGCGCATGCCGAATACGCCGAGATCATCCCCGACCTGCAGCATGTGCACGAGGGCGCGATCCGCGCCGCGCTGCGCGCCATCCCGCGCCTGTACGGCGTGACCGACGCCACCTCGGCCACCGGCATGCCGGACGGCGAGTATGGCCTGGGCAGCCAGCGCGTCTACAAGTGCCTGGGCTGCGTGCGGCTGGCCACCGGCTCGCTGGCCGGATCGGTGCTGACCATGGACCAGGCGCTGCGCAATTTCGTCGGCCTCGGGCTGGATTTGGCCGACGCCTCCAACCGCCTGTCGCTCTACCCCGCCGACTACATCGGCGAACCGGAACGGGGCCGCCTGACGCTGGGCGCCTGGGCCGACATCGTTGTCCTCAACGCCGACCTGCAGCCGGTGGCCGTCTTCGTTGAAGGCCAGGCCATCGATCTAACTTCCCACTGAACGGAGTCCCGATGCAAGCCACCCTGTCCAACGCCCCCGCCCGTGCCATGGGCTTTCTGCTGTTCATAGCCGGGATGGGAGGGCTGTTGTACGGGATCGACGTCGGCATCATCGCCGGCGCCCTGCCCTACCTGGAATCGACAGCGTCGGTGGCATGGAAGCTGAGCGCGCAGCAGTTGGGCTTTATCGTGGCGGCGGTGTTGCTGGGTTCCGTGCTGTCGTCGTTGTTCGCCGGCGCGCTGGCCGACCTGGTGGGGCGTCGCGCGGCGATGGTGCTGGCCGGCGCGCTGTTCACCGCGAGCATACCGCTGATCGCGCTGGCCGACGGCTACCTGGCGCTGATGCTGGGCCGTCTGCTGCAGGGCATCAGCGGCGGCTTGATCGGCGTGGTGGTGCCGCTGTACTTGGCCGAGTGCCTGCACGCGCGCCATCGCGGGCGCGGCGCGGCGCTGTTCCAGCTGCTGCTGACCATCGGCCTGGTGGCGGCCGCGCTGATCGGATTGTTCCAGGCGCGCGAGGTGGAAACCGCGACCGCCGCCGCCCAGAACCTGGAGGCGGCGGCGCGTGCCGGCGCGGTGTTCGCAGCCAAGGACCATGCTTGGCGCAGCATCTTCTGGATGTGCCTTGCGCCGGGCGTGGTGTTCACGCTGGGCGGCCTGCTGCTGTCGGAGTCGCCGCGCTGGCTGGCGCGCAAGGGCCGCATCGCGCAGGCCCGCGCCGCGCTGCTGCGCACCCGTCCCGCCGCCGAGGCGGACGCGGAACTGCGCGAGATCGAACAGGCGCTGTCGCCCGCCGCCGCGGACGGCGGCGCGGTGGATGGCGACCGTCTGCTGAGCCGCCGCTACGTGCTGCCCTTCCTGCTGGCCTGCCTGGTGCTGGCGCTGACGCAGGCGACCGGCATCAATTCCATCCTGGCCTATGTGGTCACGATCCTGAACCAGGCCGGCCTGCCCGGCGCCACGGCCAACATGGCCGACGTCGCGCTCAAGGTGCTCAACGCGGTACTGACGGTGGTGGCGGTGGCGCTGGTCGATCGCAAGGGCCGCAAGTTCCTGATGATGCTCGGCACCGGCGGCATCGTCGTGGCGCTGGTGGTGGCCGGTCTGCTGTTCCGCAGCGTCGAGGGCGAGCAGCGCGACGTCTCCGCCATGCTGCAGGCACGCGCCCACGGCGACGGCCTGGAACTGCGTCTCGACCCGGAGACCCTGCGCACGCTGGGCGCCACGCCGGCCGACAGCGCCGCCATGCAGCTGTCGATCGCCTATTCCTACGGCCCGTTCACCAATGTCCAGAGCCGCCGCAGCGACGATCCGGCCCTGCCGCTGCTGCGCGTGGCGCGTGAGGACACGGTGCAGGCGGACAGCGTCATCGGCGCCTTCTTCCGCCGCCTGCATCTGAATCCCTTTGCCGATCCGGCCGAAGCGGCCGGCGCGCCGCTGCGCATCGAGCAGGCGCACCTCTCGGCGGTGCCGCCCGCCTCGCACGGCTGGTTGGTGGCGTTGGCGATCTGCCTGTTCGTCGCCAGCTTCGCGGTCGGCCCCGGCGTGTGCGTGTGGCTGGCGCTGTCGGAGCTCATGCCCAACCGCATACGGTCCAACGGCATGAGCGTGGCGCTGCTGATCAACCAGTTCGTGTCGACCGTGATCGCGGCGGTGTTCCTGCCGACCGTCGGCCAGTACGGCTACGCCACACTGTTCTTCTATGGCGCCGGCTGCGCGCTGCTGTACTTCCTCACCGCCGCCTTCCTGCTGCCCGAGACCAAGGGCAAGACGCTGGAGGAGATCGACGCGTACTTCTCGCGCTGAGCCGCCAAGCGACGTCGTTCCCGCGCAGGCGGGAACCCATACGGCGCGGGACAGGATACTCGGCATGGATTCCCGCCTGCGCGGGAATGACGTCGGCTATGCCAGGCAGGCTTCGAGCGAGGTTTCCAGCAGCGGGAAGTGGCCGCTGTCGACCATGCGCAGGCTGGCCTGCGGGAAGATGGCGCGCCAGATCGGGCCATCGTGTTCGGCGTCGATCATCGGGTCGTGGCGACCGAACAGCACCGACACCGGACCATTGAAGGCGCTGCGGCCAGGCGCGCGGAAGGTGGCGGCGAAATCGTCCGAGATGGCGACCGCGCTCACGCCGTCGAATCCACCCGGCTGCTGTAAAACCTCGACGAAATGGCGCGGCGCGTCGCCCGCCTGCGGGCCGAAATACAGCGCCGGCACGTCCGGCAGCAGTTGCAGCGCACCGAACACCTCCCAGAAGCGCGCGCGGCCCGGCGCCGCGTCGTATGCGGCCAGCGCCGCCGTCACCTTATCCGCATCGGCGTGGCCGGCGTGCAGCGCCAGCGCGCGCCGCGCCAGGCGCAGCGCGGCCTGCTCGGGATTGTAGGTCGGCGCCAGCAGCACGACGCGCTCCACCGACTCGGGCGCGTGTTGCGCCAGATGGGTGGCCAGGTGCGCGCCGAAGGAGCTGGCCATCAAAGTCATTGGCGCGCCATGCGCCTTCACGCTGCGGCGGAATTCCACCAGCGCGGCTTCCAGCAGGTCGAGGTAGGGATGCGGCGCGCATGGCCCGGCCGGCGGCTGCTGCCACCATTGCACCTGTTGCGCCTGCGGGTAGCGCGTGCGTTCGACTGCAACGCTCATGCCAGGGCCGCCGTGCAGGTAGAAAATCGACGTCATGGTTCCTCCTTGAGTGGACATGGCTCCCAGCCTAGCGCAAGCATATATTTTTGGCAAGTGCGCAGCCGGCTGATTGACTTCGCCGCGCGCTGTGTTCAAATGGGCGCATGAAAAAATATCTCCTTGCCCTCTCCCTGCTGCTGGCTGCCGCGCATGCGCCGGCGCAGGTGCTGCCGCTGCGCGAACAGGCGGCCGTGATCAACCAGCTGCTGGCCGAACGCTTCGACACGCTGCTGCCGGACATGATGGCGCAGACCGGCATCGATATGTGGATCGTGGTCTCGCGTGAATACAACGAGGATCCGGTGCTGAAGACCATGCTGCCGGCCGAGTGGCTCAACGCGCGCCGCCGCACGGTGCTGCTGTTTTACCGCGATCCGTCCAGCGGCCGCGTGGAGCGGCTGGCGGTGGCGCGCTACAATGTCGGCGACAGCATCACGGCGGCGTGGGACATGAAGCAGTTCCCCGGGCAGTGGGATGCGCTGGCGGCGCTGGTCCGGCAGCGCAAGCCGCACAAGATCGCGCTCGACACCTCGCGCTATTTCGGCCACGCCGATGGCATCGACCACACCGACTACAACGAGCTGCTGCAGGTGCTGCCGGCCGAGTACCGCGCCCGGGTGGTGTCGGCCGAGCCGCTGGCGGTGCGCTGGCTGGAGACCCGCACCGACAGCGAAATGCGGATTTATCCGCAGATGATCGAGGCCACGCACCGGATCATCGCCGAAGGATTTTCAGAACGCGTCATCACGCCCGGCGTCACCACCAGCGAGGATGTGGTGTGGTGGTTCCGCCAGAAGATCCGCGACCTGGGCTACGACACGTGGTTCCATCCGTCGGTGGAGATCCAGCGCCAGGGCAAGGAGCAGCCGGATGGCGGCGTGATCCTGCCCGGCGACCTGCTGCATGTGGACATAGGCATCACCTACCTGCGCCTGAACACCGACGTGCAGCAGCATGCCTATGTGCTCAAGCCCGGCGAAACCGCCGCGCCGGCCGCGCTGGCGCAGGCCTTCGCGCGCGCCAATCGTCTGCAGGACATCTTGACGGCGCAGTTCCGCCAGGGCCGCACGGGCAACCAGGTGCTGGCGGCGGCGCTGGCGCAGGGGCGCGCCGAGAATCTGAACCCGGTCATCTACACCCATCCGATCGGCTACCACGGCCACGCGGCCGGCCCCACCATCGGCATGTGGGACATGCAGGAGGGTGTGCCGGGCAGCGGCGACGAGGCGCTGCGTTACCGCACCGCGTACTCGATCGAGCTCAGTGCGGCGACGGAGATTGCGGGTTACGCGCAGCCGGTTCGCATGATGCTGGAGGAGGACGCGTACTTCGACCAGGCCGGCGTGCGCTACATCGGCGGGCGCCAGCAGGAGCTGTTGCTGGTGCCGCGCCGCGCGTCCCCGGTGGCGCAGTGAGAAGCGTCAGGCCTTGCGGGTAAAGCCGTCGTCGCTCCACGCTTCGCTGCCGACGCCGTGGCGCACGAAGAACAGGCCATCAGGATCGTACTGCCGCTTGGCGCGCGCCAGCCGCTCGTAGTTGGCGCCCCAGAATGCGCGCTGCCAGTCGGCGATGAAGTAGTCGCTCTCCGACACATAGGAGCCGGCCTTCGGTGCGGCCTGGCGCAACGCGGTCATCGCCCGGCCGATGGCGGCGGCCCGTTCGCGGCCTCGCTGCGCGGCCGATTTCGCGTCCTTTGCGTCGGCGGCAGCCGGCATGCCCGGATAGCGCGGGCCGTCGCCGCCGGCGATGATGGCCAGCGCGAACGCGCCCAGCACATCGGGATTCATGGCCGTGTCGCGCGCGGCGGCCAGATCGGCGGCCGAGGCGCCGGCCAGGCCCTTGTTGAAGTGCAGGCCCACGCGCCAGTGCCGCGTGGCGCGGAACAGCGCGTCGGTCAACTGCGCCTGCTGTTCGGCCGCCAGCAAGGTGGCCGGCAGCCACGCCGACTGGTAGCCGTGGATGAACCAGCCCGCGTCGGCCGCGTCGCCCTTCCACACGCCGTGGTGGGCCGGCGCGCCGGGACGCTCGTCGGCCAGCATGAAGCCGGGCGCGTATTTCTTGAAGAAGGCCAGGTTCCAGAACTGCCGCGCAGGCAGGGCTACCACGCGGAACGGCTGTTCCAGCGCATACTCGGGCCGTTCGCCCAGCCAGGCCAGGAACGGCGCCCACACAGCCTCCGCCTGCTTCTGGTCCAGGCCCTGGAACACCATCGACACATCCACCGTGTTGCCGGTGTTGAAGCCGATCTGCTCGCCCCAGGTCGGATTGAACAAGGCGCTGGCGTAGAACCCCACCACCTGGGCGATCAGCGCACGGTATGCCTCGTCCGACGCCGCCTTGATGGTGAAGAACACGGCGCCGAAGTGCTCCGGCAGTTCGCGCGTGCGCAGCGTCAGCCGCGTGACCACGCCGACGCTGCCGCCGCCGCCGCCCTTCAAGGCCCAGAACAACTCGGGATTGGTGCGGGCGTTGGCGATGCGTACCTGGCCGTCGGCGGTCACCACCTCGGCCTCCAGCAGGCCGGCGGCGGCGGTGCCGTAGTTCTTCGAGAAGCTGCCGAAGCCGCCGCTCTGCACCAGCCCGGCCACGCCGACCCTGGTGCAGCCGCAGCCCTGCACGTAGCGGCCGCCGCGCGTGGTGACGGCGTCGTAGGCGTCGATCCACATCGCCCCCGCGCCCAGCGTGACGGCTGGCTGCGGCGCGTCGTCGCAGCCCTGCGCGACGAAGGCCGGCTGCAAGGTGGCCTCGTTCATCTGGCGGGTCCACACCAGCAGCGAATCGGGCGCGTCCGACGTGCCCTGGTAGCTGTGGCCGCCACCCTTGACCACCAGCCGCAGATTATGCTCGCGCGCGAAGTTGACCGCCGCCGCCACATCGGCCGCGTTGCGCGCGGCCACCGCGTAGGCGCTCGGCTGCGAGGACCAGGCGTCCAGCCAGCCGCTGGTCTGGGTCAGCGCCGGCTGGTCGCCGATCGCGTAGGTGTTGGTGAGCTGCTCCAGCGCGGCCACGCAGGCCGGCGCGGCCGCACTCCCGGCGCAGGCGGCGAACGGCGCGTCCAGCTTGAGCAGGCGGCCATCGACGCGCTGCCCCAGCTGCTTCCACGCGGCGGCCGACGGCCAGCCGGCGTCGCCCGGGCGCACGCGGCGGCGCGGCGCGGCGCGCGCGGCGCTCCAGGCAGGCAAGGTGGTCAGCGACATCAGCGGCAAGGCCGCCATCGACTTGAGCAGGCTTCTTCTTTTCATGGGTGGCTTTCATGTTTGATAGAGACAGCGCCACCTTAGCGCAGCGGCCGCGCGCCGGTCCATCGCTATGTGGCGAGACGGACAAGCGCGTGGCGAAGCGGATAATCTGTTGACCTCGTTTAACGAATCATGCCCGCAAGCTCTGGTGTGGCAAAAAGCCGTGCGACCTGCGAAGATAACAGCGCAGGCGTCCGGCCAGAGCGCCTGTGCGAGCACCTCCAGTTTGGCCCCACACCCACCAGGAGAAGTACATGAATTCGTTTGTGGAAACCATTTCGCCAGCGGCAAAGAATCACGTGGAAGCCCGTATCGACTACTTCAGCGACCTGACCCTCGCAGCCTTGCAATCGGTGCGCCAACTGTCCGATGTGAACCTGCAGTTCGGCAGGGACTGGCTCCAGGCTTCCACCGAAGCCTGCCGCACCGCCCTGCTGACCCCGGCCGGCGAGCGCACCGCCGGCGATGTCCCCGGCGCCGACCAGCTGATGCAGAAGCTGCAGGGCTGGCAGCAGCAAGTGAACCAGGTCGCCACCGACTTCCAGGCCAGCATCAACCAGGTGGTGCAGCAGCATGCGCCGCAGGCGGCCCGCACCGCCTCGGACTTGGCGGTGGCGGTCACCCAGAAGGCCGCCGCCCAGGCCGACCAGCAGCTGCGCACGCAGAAGGCGATGGCCAAGGAAATCCACGATCAATCGCGGCAGTTCGCCAACGTGGCGGCGCAAAGCGGTTCGATGGCCCAGCCGGCCTCGATGCAGAGCGCCGACGAAAAGGGCAACAAGAACTGAGCGCCGCCTACAGGAACCGTTCCGGAATGTCGTCGACGAACGGGTACATCGTGAAATAGGGCTTGGCCTCGTCCAGCACCCGCTGGACCGAGAGCCGCGTCACCAGCCGCTCGAAGTAGTCGTTGAGCTGCTGGTATTCCTCGGGGAACGGCAGCAGCGTGGCGGCGTAGAACAGCGCGGGCGCCGCCGCGCAGTCGGCCATGCTGAATTCGTCGCCGCACATCCAGCGGCGCGTGGCCATGCGCTTCTCGATCATCTTGTAGGCCGTCTTGAGCTTGGTGCGTTCCCTGGTCTGGTCGCACTGCATGCCGCTCAGGTGGGCGCCGACGATGGTCTGCACCGGCTCCTGCACATAGTGGTCGAAGAAGCGGTCCCACAGGCGCACGTCCAGCGCCGCCTCCCAGTCGGCCGGGATCAAGTCCTGCGGGCCGGGGAAATAGCGGTCCAGGTATTCGATGATGACCGACGTCTCCGGCACGTCGCGGCCGCGCTCGTGGTCGCGTAGCACCGGGAATTTGCACAGCGGCCAGATCGCCTCCAACTCGGCGCGGTCGCCCTCCTCGCCCAGGTTGATCAGGCGCTTGTCGAAAGGGGTGGCGTTTTCGTACAGCGCGATCAGCACTTTGTGGCAGAACGAGGCCAGCGGGTGGTAGTACAGGGTCAGGGACATGGTCGGCTCCGGATATCCAGTGTCAGGCACCGCCGCGCGGTACCAAAGAATTCAGCAGATGATACTTCAGACAAGCTGATAGCGGCGGACAGGAAATGTTGCGACACTTCGCTCCGTCATACGCCGGGCCACCTCCAACCACGCGCCGGCGGACCTCCGAACCACCACACCACAGGATCTTCCATGCGCCTTGCCGCCACCCTCGCTCTCGCCTCTCTTTGTGCCGTCAGCAGCAACTGCTACGCCGACGCTCTCGAACTGCCGTCCTCGTCGGGCCCGCAGACCGCGCCCGCCGCCGGCGACAGCCTGACCCTGGGCGCAGGCCTGGCCTATGTGCCGGAATACGCCGGCGCCAAGAAGAGCCGCGTGGTGCCGCTGCCCTACCTCGAACGCACCTTCAACAACGGCATCTTCCTCAGCACCATGCGCGGCGTCGGCTTCCAGACCAGCGTCTCGGGCGTCGGCCTGAGCGCGGCGCTGGCCTACGGCGGCGCGCGCGCCGACCACAAGCGCAATGTCTTCGACGGCTCGGATGCCCTCAAGGGCATGGGCGACATCGAAGGCGCGGCGCAGGCCGTGCTGGCGGCCAGCTACCAGGTCGGCACCGTCGGCCTGAGCCTGAGCACCACGCAGAACCTGGCGCACCGCGATCACGGCGCCACCTACAGCCTGGGCGCGTCGATGCCGCTGTACACCACCGCCAGCGACCAGGTCGGCCTGAGCGCCTCGACCGAGTACGCCGACAAGAAGCACATGCAGACCTATTTCGGCGTGACCGCCGCGCAGAGCGCCGCCTCGGGCTACCAGGCTTACACTCCCAAGTCCGGCTTCACCAACATCACGATGGGCGTGAATTGGAACCACGTGCTGGACAAGAACTGGTCGGTGCACTCCGCCGCCGGCTTCTCGCACCTGACCGGCGACGCCGCCGACAGCCCGCTGACCAAGCGCAAGACCACGCCAATGCTGATGACCGGCATTGCCTATAAATTCTAAGCGGCTTAGCCCGATGATATTATTGAAGGAAACTCAACTCACCGATTCCTTCAATAATGCCTCTACTCACTCTGCTGACCTTTGTCGCCCTCGCGCTCTCCGTGGGGGCTGTCTGGCTTCAATCCTCGTCGCGCCGGCCTTTCGCGCCTTGGCAAGCCGTGTTTGCAGCCGCGCTGCTGTGCGGCTGGCAGGCCGGCGTGCTGCAGGCGCCCGCGCTGGTGGCGCTGGCCCTGTTCGCCGGCTTGGCCTGGCTGACCGATGGCGTTTCTCAAAAATTTTTGCGAATATTGTTCGGCGTGCTCACGCTGGTGCTGGCGTTCGCGCTGGCGATCCACAAGCTGCCGGGCTTTGACAATCCGGTGGTGATCGCAGGGGCGGTGTTCTCGGACGGCGGCAAGCCGTTCACGCAGTATGCGAATTTCGACAAGGGCGCGGTCGGCCTGATCCTGCTGGCCTTCATCTGCCGGCGTGCGACGTCGTGGCCGGAGCTGGGCGCCGCGTTGAAGCAGACCTGGCCGGTGCTCCTGATCACCGTGGCGGCCGTGATGGCCGTGGCCACCGGCGCCGGTTTCGTGCATCCGGCGTTCAAGGTGTCCACGGTCACGCCGACCTTCCTCGCGGTGAACCTGTGCTTTACCGTCGTGGCCGAAGAAGCCTTCTTCCGTGGCTTCGTGCAGGCGCGGCTGGCGTCGGCGCTGTCCGGCGTACGCCACGGCTCATGGGTGGCGCTGGTTTGTTCGGCGCTGCTGTTTGGCGCGGCGCACCTGGCGGGCGGCCCGGCGTACGCCGCGCTGGCCGCCCTCGCGGGCCTGGGCTACGCCTACGCCTACCACGCCACCCGGCGCATCGAAGCGCCCATCCTCGTGCACTTCGCACTCAACGCCATCCATTTCATTTTCTTCAGCTATCCGTAACACGGTGGACGAGCAAGCCGCGCGGCGCCTTCCAGCAGCGCCGCGGCCTCGTCGCATCTGACGTAAACACAACACCCATCCGGCAAGCCTCAAATTGTATATACAACTCAAAACAACCGTGTTAGCCTAGTTTCATCCCGGAACATCTCTCCGCCGGCCTGCCCTACCGGGCGCAACGGCGCATCAGCTCGTGTTATCGCACCTTCGTTGATCCTGTAGCTGGCACGCATCCTGCTCTATAAGCTTGTCGTCGAGCCATTTGTATAGACAATAATTTTCACCTGTATAGACAAATTAGCGTCCCATGCAATTCAGTCCGCCTCCGCGAGGTCTAGTGGCCGCTCCATTTTGGTGACGCGCCGCTGCGTGATGGTGCAATTTCATGTAACTGTTCAAGAAGGAAAGACACAATGGGGAACAAACTGATGGGGTTGAGTGCACTGGCGATGGTTTCGGCCAGCGCCATCGTAGAGGCACAGACACAGGCGCCCGACCGCGCCGACCAGATCGAGCGCGTCGAGGTGACCGCGTCGCGCTCGGCCCGCGCCGAGGAAATCCAGCAGGTGCCGATGGCGCTGACCGCCATCAAGCCGGAAAGCCTGGCCAAGTTCGGCCTGTCGGGCCTGGCGGACATCGCCCGCATCGCGCCCTCGGTGGACATGCAGGAACAGGGCCCCGGCGTCAACAACATCACCATGCGCGGCCTGGTCGTGCGCGGCATCACGCCGTCGGAAATCGCCGACGCCTCGCTGGTGGCGGTGTATGTCGACGACATGCCGGTCACGCTCAAGTCCGGCAATCCCGACCTCAAGGTACTGGACCTGGAGCGCATCGAGGTGCTGCGCGGCCCGCAGGGCACGCTGTACGGCGCCGGCGCCATGGCCGGCACCATCCGCCAGATCACCCAGAAGCCCGATCCCGACTCGCTGTTCGGCTCGTTCGAGGCCGTCGGCTCCCGCACCTCCGGCAACGGCGGCGCCAACGGCAACCTGCGCGGCATGGTCAACGTCCCCGTCAAGGAAGGCGTGCTGGGCCTGCGCGTGACCGGCTACACCGGGGAGGATAGCGGCTACGTCAAGAACATCCTGAACGGCAAGCGCACCAACGACACCCACACCGACCAGGGCCGCGTGGCGATGCGCCTGCAGGCCTCGCCCGACCTGACGGTGGACGCCAGCATCACCGCCTCTTCCATGGACGGCGGCCTGAACGGCGCCTTCAGCGGCCTGGCGCCGTTCACCACCAGCGCCATGACCGAGCAGAAAACCAAGGACGACATGCAGCTCTACAACCTGGCCGTCAACTACAAGCTGGCCGGGGCGGAACTGGTGTCGTCGACCACCTTCGTGCACCGCAAGACGCTGTACCGCAAATCGGACGAGTACAACACCACCGCCTTCATCTTCCCCGGCCAGAGCCTGATCCAGGCCGACTACACCATCGCCAACAAGCTGCAGGACTTCGCGCAGGAGTTCCGCCTCAACTCGACCGACGCCGGCCCGCTGAAATGGACCGCCGGCCTGTTCCTCGAAGCCGGCAAGCGCGACTTCTGGGAAGACGAACCGACGCCGGGCATGGACGCGCGCTACGCCGACGCCTACGGCTTCCCCGGCTACAGCTCGCTCACCAACGACCTGGCCTTCGGCAAGGACGACCAGTTCTCCGGCACCCAGCAGTCGCGCTCGCGCCAGGCCGCGCTGTTCGCCGAAGCCACCTACACGCTGTGGGACAAGCTGGACCTGACGGCCGGCGTGCGCCTGTTCACCGAGTCCGAGGATTTCAAGCTGCGCTTCACCGGCTACTACGGCAACACGCCGGCCGCCACGGTCGACGCGCCGGTCGGCACGCCGAACATCGTCAACAGCAAGGCCAGCGCGCGCGGCGGCAACCCGCGCTTCGCCGCCGCCTACCACCTGGACCCGGAGCACCTGCTCTACGCCCAGGCCGGCAAGGGCTTCCGCTACGGCGGCAACAACCAGCCGGTGCCGGCAACCCTGTGCGGCATCCAGGCCCCGGCCAGCTTCGGCCCCGACCAGCTGTGGAGCTATGAGCTGGGTTCCAAAAACACCTTCCTCAACCAGCGCGTGAGCCTGAACCTGGCGGCCTTCCTCATCGACTGGGAAAAGGTCCAGGTCGCCAACTACCTGCCCTGCTCCTACTACTACACGCAGAACGCCGGCAAGATCCGCAGCCAGGGCCTGGAAATCGAGTCGATGGTCAAGCTGGCGCGCCGCATGAGCCTGGGCTTCAACGCGGCCTACACCGACGCCAAGGCCCGCACCGACATCGTCACGCCGCTGGCGGCGCAATCGGCGCCGGCCGGCACCCGCACGCCGTACGCGCCGCGCATCACCGCCAGCCTGTCGTTCAACTACACGGTGCCGCTGGCCGACAACGACGAGGTGGGCATCGCGGCGACCTATTCCTATCGCGGCAACTCCTACACCGACTTCGCGCCGACCGGCAGCAACTATGCGGAAATCCCATCGTCAAGCATGCTCAACGCGGCGCTGTCGTACAAGTCGGGCAAGTATGAGTTCGGCCTGTTCGGCACCAACCTGGGCAACCGCACCAAGGTGGTCGACGTGACCCGCGACCCGAACGGCCTGCAGCCCGGCGACACGCTGTACATGGCCCGGCCGCGCACCATCGGGGTCCGCGTGAAGGCGCGCTTCTGACATGAAGACCTCCCGCCACCTCGCCGCCGCGCTGGCGGCCGCCGCCGCGCTGACGCTGTCCGCGCCGGCCGCCCATGCGGCGCCAGCGCCGGCCTCGCCCTGGTGCGCCAGCGGCAAGACCGTCAATTTCGCCGGCCTGAACTGGGAGAGCGCGCGCTTCCTGACCGAGGTGATGCGCTACGTGCTGGAACAGGGCTACGGTTGCAAGACCGACGCCCTGCCCGGCACCAGCATCGCCATGGAACTGGCGTTGGCGCGCAACGACATCCAGGTCTTCGCCGAGGAGTGGATAGGCCGCAGCACGGCCTGGAACGACGCGGCCAAAGCCGGCAAGGTGATGGCGGTGGGCGACATCATCAAGGATTCCTCCGAGGGCTGGTATGTGCCCGAGTACCTGGTCAAGGGCGACGCCCGGCGCGGCATCAAGGCGTCCGCGCCCGGCCTGCGCTCGGTGGCCGACCTGCCGAAATACAAGGAGCTGTTCATGGACGACGAGGAGCCGGACAAGGGCCGCTTCCTGAACTGTCCCAGCGGCTGGACCTGCCAGGGTGTGAACACGCAGAAGCTCAAGGCCTACGGCATGGGCGAGAGCTACGTCAACTTCCGTCCCGGCACCGGGCCGGCGCTGGACGCGGCGATCGCCTCGGCGGTGCAGCGCGGCCGCCCGGTGCTGTTCTACTACTGGAGCCCGACCGCGATGATGGGGCGCTACAAATTCATCCGTCTCGACGAGCCCGCCTTTTCGCAGGCCTGCTGGGAGACGCTGACCACGCCCAACAACCCGCATCCCTGCGGCACGGTCAATCCGCCCAACCGGCTGCGGGTCGGCCTGTCGCGCGCCTTCCACGACGCCGATCCGGCGCTGGCCGCGCTGTTCGAAAAGATGAACGTGCCGGTCGACCTGCTCAACGCGCTGCTGGCCGAGCGCGAGGCCAGGAAACTGGAAGCGCCGGCCCTGGCCGTGCTCTTCCTCAAGCGCCAGCCCGCCATCTGGCAGGCCTGGATGCCGGCCGCGGTCGCGGCCCACATCAGTTCCACGCTCAAGTGAGGTTTGCATGCCATCGTTCCCTGAAGCGCTCAACATTTCCCTGGTCGAACCGATCAACGACGCCGTCGACGCCATCAACAGCCGCTTCGGCGACGCCTTCCACGACAGCTCGATCTGGCTGCTGCGCCACGTGCTGGTGCCGTTCGAGGGCGCGCTGCGGGCCCTGCCCTGGTGGCTGGTGCTGGCCGGCGTTTTCCTGCTCAGCCTGCACGCGACGCGGCGCTGGAGCCACGCCGCCGGCTTCACCGCCTGCGTGCTGCTGGTCGGCTGCTTCGGCCTGTGGGACCAGCTGATCCAGACCCTGGCGCTGGTGCTGGTGGCCACGCTGATCTCGGTGCTGCTGGCGCTGCCGCTGGGCATCCTCAGCGCCCGCAGCGACGCCCTGCGCCGGCTGCTGATGCCGCTGCTGGACGTGATGCAGACCATGCCCAGCTTCGTCTACCTGGTGCCGGTGCTGATGCTGTTCGGACTGGGCAAGGTGCCGGCCATCCTGGCCACCATCATCTACGCGGCGCCGCCGCTGATACGCCTGACCGACCTGGGCATCCGCCAGGTCAGCGGCGAGCTGACCGAGGCGGCGCGCTCGTTCGGCACCACGCGCTGGCAGTTGCTGGTCACCGTGCAGCTGCCGCTGGCGCGCCCCAGCATCATGGCCGGCCTGAACCAGACCATCATGATGGCGCTGGGCATGGTCGTGATCGCCTCCATGATCGGCGCGCGCGGCCTCGGCGAGGACGTGCTGGAAGGCATACAGACCGTCAACATCGGCAAGGGCCTGCAGGCCGGCATCGCCATCGTCATCCTGGCGATCGTGATGGACCGCATCACCCAGGGCTACGGCAGGGACCGCCGTCAACGCATCACCCAAGCAAGCAAGGCCAGCCAATGATTCCCTACAAAATCCAGGTCAAGAACGTCAGCAAGGTGTTCGGCGCGCGCTGGCGGCAGGGGCTGCAATTGCTGCGGGCCGGCGCCAGCAAGGCCGAGGTGCTGGCGCAAACCGGCTGCAATGCCGGCCTGATCGACGTCTCGCTCGACATCCAGGCCGGCGAGATCTTCGTCATCATGGGGCTGTCCGGCTCCGGCAAGTCGACGCTGGTGCGGCACTTCAACCGCCTGATCGATCCCAGCGCCGGGGAGATCCTGGTCGACGGCCGCGACGTGCTGGCCATGCCGGAGCGCGAACTGCGCGCGCTGCGGCGCCACCGCATCAGCATGGTGTTCCAGGGTTTCGGCCTGATGCCGCACCAGACCGTGCTGGAGAACGCCGCCTTCGCGCTGCTGACGCGCGGCGAGCCGAAGGCGCAGGCCCGCGCCAGCGCCGCCGCCTGGCTGGCGCGCGTCGGCCTGAGGGGCTACGAGGACAAATATCCCGACGAGCTGTCCGGCGGCATGCGCCAGCGGGTCGGCCTGGCGCGCGCGCTGGCGGCCGACACCGACGTGCTGCTGATGGACGAGGCCTTCAGCGCGCTCGACCCGCTGATCCGCGACGACATGCAGGACCAGCTGCTGGCGCTGCAGGCGACGCTGCACAAGACCATCATCTTCATCACCCACGACCTGGACGAGGCGCTCAAACTGGGCGACCGCATCGCCATCCTGCGCGACGGCAAGCTGGTGCAGGTGGGCACGCCGGACGAAATCCTGGGCGCCCCGGCGGACGACTATGTCCGCAAATTCGTCGACAAGCGCGCCCAGCCGGCGGCGCTGCCGGCATGAGAGGAAGAACAGTCATGGAAACGGCAACCGTCTGCCTGGACGAACAGGTCCCGGCCAGGTATGAGGACGTGGTCCGCGTGGCCCACGGCGCCCGGCTCGAACTGAGCCCCGCCGTGTGGCGGCGCATCGAGGCCGCGCGCACCATCGTCGAGCGCATCGTGGTCGATGGCGTCAAGGCCTACGGCATCAACACCGGCCTGGGCGCGCTGTCCGACGTCGTGCTCGGCGGCGAGCAGCTGGGCGAGCTGTCGCGGCGCACGCTCAAGAGCCACGCCTGCGGGCTGGGCGCGGCGCTGGGCGAGGTCGAGACGCGCGCCATCATGTGCGCGCAAATCGTCAACTACAGCCGCGGCCACTCCGGCATCAGCGCCCACGTGGTGCGGCAATTGCTGGATTTCCTGAACCTGGGCCTGACCCCGGTGGTGCCGATGCAGGGCTCGGTCGGCTACCTGACGCACATGGCGCACGTCGGCCTGACGCTGATCGGGCTGGGCGAGGTGCGCTTGCGCGGCCAGACGATGCCGGCCGGCGCGGCGCTGGCCATGCTCGGGCTGGCGCCGGTGGCGCTGGGCGCCAAGGACGGCCTGAGCCTGGTCAACGGCCTGCCCTGCATGACCGGCCTGCTGTGCCTGGCGCTGGACCGCGCCAAGCGGCTGGCCTGCTGGGCCGACGTGATCGGCGCCATGAGCTTCGAGGCGCTGCGCGGCCAGCTGAGCGCCTTCGACGCCGAGGCGATGCGGCAGAAGCCCTATCCCGGCCAAATCCAGGTGGCGGCCAACCTGCGCGCGCTGCTGGCCGGCAGCGACGTGCTGCGCAGCGGCCAGGGCATCCGCACGCAGGACGCGCTGAGCCTGCGCTCGATGCCGCAGATCCACGGCGCCGCGCGCGAGCAGATCGCCCACGCCGAACGGCAGATCAACATCGAGCTGCGATCGGCCAACGACAATCCGCTGGTGTTCGGCGACGAGCACAACTACCGCGTGATCTCGCAAGCCAATCCGCACGGCGAGGCGATGGCGATGACCGCCACCACGCTGTCGATGGCGGTGGCGGAGCTGGGCGGGGTGGCGGAACGGCGCGTCGACCGCCTGGTCAATCCGCACGTCAGCGGACTGCCGCCGTTCCTGATCGCCGAGAGCGGCGTCAATTCCGGCCTGATGATCGTGCAGTACGCGGCGGCCTCGCTGGTGGCGGAAAACAAGATGCTGGCCCAGCCCATGGTGCTGGACAACTACATCACCTCGGCGCTGCAGGAGGACCACCTGTCGCTGGGCACGCCGGCCACCTTGAACCTGCTGCGGATACTCGGCAACGCACAAAAGGTGCTGGCGATCGAATACATCACGGCGGGCCAGGGGCTGCATTTTTATCCCGGCGTGCAGCTGGGGCAAGGCACGCGGCTGGCGCTGGACCATCTGCGCTCCACCGTGCCGCCGCTGCTGGAGGACCGCATCGTCTCGCACGACATCATGCTGGCCGATTACCTGATCGACGACCGCGGTCAGCTGGAGGTGTTCGAGGCCGCCCTGGGCAGGCGGCTATGGCAGCCGGCGGCGGCCGGCTGCGCGGATTAGTTCAGCAACAGCTCGGGCTGCGCGTGCACGATGGCGGTCTTGGGCAGGCAGACGATGAAGGTGCTGCCCTTGCCCGCCTCCGAGCGGATCTGCAGGGTCGAGCCGTGCCGCAGCAGCACGTGCTTGACGATCGCCAGGCCCAGGCCGGTGCCCTGCGTCTCGCGCGAACGGCTCTTGTCGACGCGGTAAAAACGCTCGGTCAGGCGCGAGATGTGCTCCGGGCTGATGCCGATGCCGGTATCCTCCACCAGGAACTTCACGCCGCCTTCGAACTCCCGCCACACCAGATGGATCTTGCCGCCGGCCGGGGTGTAGCGCACCGCGTTCGACGCCAGGTTGCCGAAGGCGCTGTGCAGCTCCTCGTAACTGCCCATGACATCCGGCCCGTTGACCGACATCGTGATCTCGTGCTTGCCCGCCGACAGCGCCCGCGCGTCGCGCAGCACCTGCTCCATCAGCTTGGGCACATCGACCTGCTCCGGCCGCATCGGATAATCCACCGACTCCAGCCGCGACAGAGTCAGCATGTCCTCGATCAGGTGCTGCATGCGGTGGCCCTGCTCCGTCATCAGCTTCAGGTGCGCCGAGCGCGTGGCCGCGTCCAGCCCTTCGGAAGCGGCGATTTCCAGGAAGCCGACGATCACCGTCAACGGCGTGCGCAGCTCGTGCGAGGCGTTGGCGATGAAGTCGCGCCGCATCTCCTCGATGCGCTCGGTCTCGGTGGCGTCGTGCGTCACCAGGATCTGACGGCGGTTCTCGAACGGGATGATATGCACGATCAGCTTGCGCTCGCGGAAGCTGATCGTCAGCGGCTGCTCGTAGCGGCCGAGGATGATGTAGTCCATGAAGTCCGGGCTGCGCACCAGGTTGGTCACGCGCATGCCCTTGTCGCGCTCGTGCGTGAGGCCCAGGTGCTTCTCGGCGGCCGGGTTGCACCACTCCAGGAACAGCACGTCGTCCATGATGACCACGCCGTCCGGCAGCAGATGCATGGCCTGGCGGAAGCGCGCCAGCCATTCGGTCAGCTCGGCCTGGTTCTTCTCGTCGTCGCGCCGCATGCGGTACAGGCGCGAGAAGATGTTGGTCCACGCGCCCCAGCCGTCGGGCAGCTTGGCGCTTTGCGGATCGTCCATCCAGTTGCTGAGCTGGTACAGATAGGTCAGCTGCACGAACACCATCACCATCATGGCCAGCAGCGCCAGCACCAGGCCGTTGATCCAGCCGAACATCCAGCCCAACGTCGCGCAGCCCGCCAGGATGATGGCCGTGCGCAGTGCCGCCGGCACCCAGAACACCAGTTTAGGATTCATTATTTCTCCGACAGCATGTAGCCGACGCTACGCACCGTCTTGATCAGATGCTCGGCCTCTTTCAAGGCCTTGCGCAGCCGCAGCACGTGGACGTCGACGGTGCGCTCCTCGATCACCACATGGTCGCCCCAGACCTTGTCGAGCAGCTGGCTGCGCGAGAACACGCGCTCGGGATGGGCCAGCAGGAACTTGAGCAGCTTGTACTCGGCGTGGCCGATGTCGATCTTCTGCTCGTCCATCGACACCGTGCAGCTGACCGGGTCCAGCATGACATTGGCCGCGCGCATGGTGGCTTGCGCGTGCTCCGGGCTCTTGCGGCGCAGCAGCGCCTTAGCGCGCGCCAGCAGCTCGCGCGGCGAGAACGGCTTGGTGACGTAGTCGTCGGCGCCGCTGTTCAGGCCGGCCAGCTTGTCCTCTTCCATGCTCTTGGCGGTCAGCATGATGACCGGAATTTCATTGAACTGACGGTCGGAACGGATGCGCGCCAGCAGGCGCAGGCCGGTCTGGTCGGGCAACATCCAGTCCAGCAAAATCAGCTGCGGGGTCTTGGTCTGGATGAAGTCCCAGGCTTCGGCGCAGCTTTGCACGGCGCAGCAGTTCCAGCCCGCTTCGCGCAGCGAGAACGTCACCAGCTCGACAATGGCTGGCTCGTCCTCGACGATCAGTACGGTGGTTTTATCAGATGCCATGTTCTCTTATTTACTCAGCTTGCGCCGGCACGTCGTCCGGTATCGGTGCGGTCTTGGTGTGGCGGATGTCCTTGCCTTCGACGACGTAGATGACGTATTCGGCGATGTTCTTGGCGTGGTCGCCGATGCGCTCGATGGCCTTGGCCACCCACAGCGTGTCGAGCGCGGCCGAGATGGTGCGCGGGTCTTCCATCATGAAGGTGATCAGGTTGCGCATGATCGAGCGGAACTCGTGGTCGATCACGGCGTCCTGGGCGATCAGCTGCAGCGCCTGCTTGCCGTCGTTGCGGGCGAAGGCGTCCAGCGCGTCGTGCAGCATGTCGCTGGTGTTGTTGGCGATGCCGCGCACCATCTCGTAGTGGTTGACGGTCACCGCGCCGCGCGCGTGCAGCGCCTTGGCGGTGCGGGCGATCTTGGTGGCCTCGTCGCCGATGCGCTCGAGGTCGGTGATGACCTTGATGGTCGCCATGATGGTGCGCAGGTCGTTGGCGGCCGGCTGGCGGCGCACGATCAGGTGGCTGCAGGCGTCGTCCAGCGATACTTCCAGCTGGTTGACGGCGTCGTCCTCGCGCATCACGCGGTCGGCGCGCTCGGGATTGCCGATGCGGAAGCAGGTCATGGCGTCGAGGAATTGGGTCTCGACGATGCCGCCCATCAGCAGCACCTTGCTGCGTATGGCTTCCAGTTCGTTGTCGTACTGTTTGGATGAATGTTCACCGATCATGCTGCTCTCCGTAGTCGATTTGCTATTATAAATGCGATCAGCCGAAGCGACCGGTGATGTAGTCCTGCGTCTCTTTGCGCGCGGGGTTCATGAAGATCTGGTCGGTCTCGCCGAACTCCACCAGTTCGCCCAGGTACATATAGGCGGTGTAGTCCGAGCAGCGCGCCGCCTGCTGCATGTTGTGGGTGACGATGGCGATGGTGTAGTCCTGCTTGAGCTCGCTGATCAGCTCCTCCACCTTCGAGGTCGAGATCGGATCCAGCGCCGAGGTCGGCTCATCCAGCAACAGCACGTCCGGCTTCACGGCCACGCCGCGCGCGATGCACAGGCGCTGCTGCTGGCCGCCCGACAGCGACAGGCCCGACTTGCTCAGCTTGTCCTTGACCTCGGTCCACAGCGCGGCCTTCTTCAGCGCCCATTCCACGCGCTCGTCCATCTCGCCCTTGGACAGGTCCTCGTACAGGCGCACGCCGAAGGCGATGTTGTCGTAGATCGACATCGGAAACGGGGTCGGCTTCTGGAACACCATGCCGACCTTGGCGCGCAGCATGTTGACGTCCTGGCCCTCTTCGAGGATATTGCGGCCGCGGTACATGATCGAGCCCTCGGCGCGCTGGCCGGGGTACAGGTCGTACATGCGGTTGAGCGTGCGCAGCAAGGTCGACTTGCCGCAGCCCGATGGGCCGATGAAGGCCGTGACTTGCTTCTCGTGGATGTCCAGGTTGACGTTGGTCAGGCTCTGGGTTTTACCGTAGAAAAAATTCAGACCCGAAATCTCGATGGTTTTACGTTTGCCGTTCATGGGCACCACATTCTCTTGGCTCAGTTGCGTATTCATTATTGATCGCTTTTATCAGTTTAATTCGCAGGTTTAATTCGGGACTTTTTGGCTGAACAGGGTGCGCGAGATGATATTGAGCGCCAGCACGCTGAAGGTCACCAGCAGCGCGCCGCCCCAGGCCAGCTCGCGCCAGTTGTCGTACGGGCTCATGGCGAAGCCGTAGATCACCACCGGCAGGTTGGCGATCGGCCGGTTCATGTCGGCGCTGAAGAACTGGTTGTTAAGCGCGGTGAACAGCAGCGGCGCGGTTTCGCCGGAGATGCGGGCCACGGCCAGCAGCACGCCGGTGATCACGCCGGCCTTGACGGCGCGCAGGCGCACCAGCATGGCCACCTTCCAGCGCGGCGCGCCCAAGGCGAAGGCCGCTTCCAGCAGGCTGTTGGGCACCAGGCGCAGCATGTTGTCGGTGGTGCGGACCACCACCGGAATCGCAATCAGCGCCAGCGCCAGCGAACCGGCGTAGCCCGAGTAGTGGTTGACGGTGGCCACGTACAGCGCCCAGACGAACATGCCGATCACGATCGACGGCGCCGACAGCATGATGTCGGTGACGAAGCGAGTCAGACTGGCGATCTTGTTCTCTTCGCCGTACTCGGCCAGGTAGATGCCGGCCAGGATGCCGATCGGCGTGCTCACCAGCGTGGACAGGCCGACGATCATCAGGCTGCCGACGATGGCGTTGGAGACGCCGCCGCCCTCGCTGCCCGGCGACGGGGTCGGCTGCGTGAACAGGTGCAGATTGAGCGCGCCGAAGCCCTTGACGGCCAGCGTGACCAGGATCCAGGCCAGCACCAGCAGGCCGACCGACATCGCCAGCACGGACAGGGCGATGCCGACGCGGTGCGCCAGCAGGCGCTTGCGGTAGACCGGATTGACCGGCGACGAAGTGGTAGCTTGCTTCATTTGACGCCTTCCTTGCGGGACATGCTCGCCAACATCAGCTTGGCGGAGGACAGAACAATAAACGTGATGACGAACAGGATCAGCGCCAGCGCGAACAGCGACGAGGTGTGCAGCGGCGTGTCGGCCTCGGCGAATTCGTTGGCCAGGGTCGAGGCGATCGAGTTACCGGCCGCGAACAGCGACCACGACAGCTTGTTGGCGTTGCCGATAACGAAGGTCACGGCCATGGTCTCGCCCAGCGCGCGGCCCAGGCCCAGCATGACGCCGCCGACCACGCCGGTCTTGGTGTAAGGGAGCACGATCTTGCGCACCACTTCCCAGCGGGTGCAGCCCAGGCCGTAGGCCGATTCCTTCAGCACGGCCGGCACGATCTCGAACACGTCGCGCATCACCGAGGAGATAAACGGGATGATCATCACGGCCAGGATCAGCGCGGCGGTCAGGATGCCGATGCCCATGGTCGGGCCGCTGAAGAACTGGCCGATGATGGGCAGGTGGCCCAGGGTGTTCTTGAGCAGCGGCTGCACGTAGTCGCCGAACAGCGGCGCGAACACGAACAGGCCCCACATGCCGTAGATGATGGACGGCACGCCGGCCAGCAGCTCGACCGCCGTGCCCAGCGGGCGGCGCAGGCCGGCCGGGCAGATCTCGGTGAGGAACAGCGCGATGCCGAAGCTGACCGGGAAGGCGATCAGCAGCGCGATGCCGGAGGTGGCCAGCGTGCCGACGATGGCGATCGCGGCGCCGTATTTTTCATTGACCGGGTCCCACTCGACGGTGGTGATGAAGCCCGGGCCGAATTCCTTAAACGCCGGCCAGGCGCCCACCACCAGCGAGATGATGATACCGAGCAGCACCGCAAGCACGGACAGCGCGAACAGCATGGTGGTCTTGTGGAAGATGAAATCCTGGATGCGCTGGTTGCGCATGGTGCGTTGCAGGGCGCGCAACGCGGCGTGCTCCGCTGCACTGGCCTGGGCGGTGCTGGCCTGCATAAGCGGCTCCGATGGGGTCAGGGGCGTGGAAGTGATATCAGCGCTCATTATGGTTGTCTCGTTGATGTAAGCTAGCCTGCGGCGCCCGGTCGGGCGGCGCAGGCTAACCCCCTCGCCGCCAATTGCCGGCGGCGAAGGGATGGTCCCGATTAGTAGATGCCCTTGCCCGATGCATCCTTCAGGTTGGCTTTCCAGGAATCCTGGATCAGCTTGACAACCGACGGTGGCATTGGCACGTAGTCCAGATCGGTCGCAGCGGCGGCGCCGTTCTTGAAGGCCCAGTCGAAGAACTTGACGACTTCCTTGCCTTTGGCTGCGTCAGCCTGGGCTTTGTGCATCAGCACGAAGGTCGCGCCGGTGATCGGCCATGCGTTCTTGCCTGGCTGGTCGGTCAGCACCACGGCGAAGCCTGGGGTCTTGGCCCAGTCGGCGTTGGCGGCGGCGGCCTTGAAGAACTCGTCGTCAGGCTGCAGGAAGTTGCCGTCCTTGTTTTTCAGCTGGGTGTGCGACATCTTGTTTTTCTTGGCGAAGGCCCACTCGACGTAGCCGATCGAACCCTTGATGCGCTGCACGTTGGCGGCGACGCCTTCGTTGCCCTTGCCGCCCACGCCCACGGCCCATTTCACGGCGGCGTCGGCGCCGATCTTGGTCTTGAACTCAGGGCTGGTTTTCGACAGGAAGTCGGTGAACAGGAAGGTGGTGCCCGAACCGTCGGCGCGGTGCACCACGGTGATTTCTTCGGCTGGCAGCTTGACGCCTGGGTTCAGCGCGGCGATCGCGGCGTCGTTCCACTTGGTGATCTTGCCCAGGTAGATGTCGGCGACCAGCGGGCCGGTCAGCTTCATCTGGCCCGGGGTGATGCCGTCCAGGTTGACCACGGTGACCACACCGCCCATGATGGCAGGGAACTGCATCAGGCCTTCGGCGTCCAGCTCAGCGGCGCTGAGCGGCTTGTCCGATGCGCCGAAGTCGACGGTCTTGGCCTTGATCTGCTTGATGCCGGCGCCGGAGCCCACGGACTGGTAGTTCAACACGTTGCCCGTGGCGCCCTTGTACATATCGGCCCATTTGGCGGCGATCGGGTACATGAACGACGAGCCGGCGCCGGTCATATCGGCGGCGGATGCGGCGGAGGAGAATGCCATGACAGCAGACACGCCCACTACCAGGGAAGAGATCAGTTGTTTAAGTCGCATTACAGGTCCTTTGGTTTATGACAGGTTAGGATGCTGCGCAGTCTACCGGGACTATATGACAGGTTTATGACATGACCGAAATATGTCAAAAATAGTTATGCCGCACCGCTCTCCCCTATGGAAACAGGCCATGTGCCGCCATATATTACGCCGGCGTTGTCATAATTGGCGCGCCGTCCACGTCATTTATGACAAACAATGTCATGGACCTGTCATATTTCTTATTTACACTGTTGCATCATTCTGCCGCAATACAGGCTAGAATGAGACTACCTGCAAAGTGAACAAAAAGACATGAAGCCTGACTTGCATGCTGAAGTAAACAAGAACTCCGCGTTTCTGGACCGGGAACTGTCACAATTGATGTTCAACCGGCGCGTGCTGGCGCAAGCCGAGGACAAGAGCATTCCCTTATTAGAGCGCCTGCGCTACCTGTGCATCGCCAGCAGCAACCTGGACGAGTTCTTCGAGGTGCGCGTGGCCAGCCTGCTGGCGGCCGGCAGCGTCGAGGGTTCGCTGTCCAACCACCCCGCGCTGGTGGCCACGCTGTCGCGCATCAGCGCCGAGTGCCACGCGCTGGTGGCCCACCAGTATGAAATCCTCAACCAGGAAGTACTGCCCCAGCTGGCCGCCAACGGCGTGCACCTGGTGCGCCACAACGAGCGCAACGAGGCGCAGCGCGCCTGGGTCAAGGAATACTTCGACACCGAGGTGCGGCCGCTGCTGACGCCGATCGGCCTGGATCCGGCCCACCCCTTCCCGCAGGTGGTGAATAAAAGCCTGAACTTCATCGTCTCGCTGTCCGGCAAGGATGCCTTCGGCCGCGGCACGGCGATCGCCATCGTCAAGGCGCCGCGCGTGCTGCCGCGCGTGATCCGCCTGCCCGACCATCTGTCCAAGAGCGGCGGCGTGTCGTTCTGCCTGCTGTCGTCCATCATCCACGCCCACATCTCCGACCTGTTCGCCGGCCGCGAGGTGATCGCCTATTCGCAGTTCCGCGTGACCCGCGACTCCGACCTGTGGGTCGACGAGGACGAGGTCAAGAACCTGCGCCAGGCGCTCAAGGGCGAGCTGCAGGGCCGCCAGTTCGGCACCTCGGTGCGGCTGGAGGTGGCCAAGAACTGCCCGCCAGAGCTGTCGCAATTCCTGCTCGACCAGTTCGGCCTGCACCAGAGCCGGCTGTACGCGGTCAACGGCCCGGTCAACCTGGTGCGCCTGACCGAGATCATGGACCACGTGAACAATCCGGCGCTGAGCTTCCCGCCGTTTTATCCCGGCATCGCGCAGAAACCCGGCAGCCCGGACATCTTCGCCGCGCTGCGCGAGGGCGACATCCTGCTGCACCACCCCTACCAGTCGTTCCAGACCGTGATCGACTTCATCCGCAGCGCCGCGCTCGACCCGGCCGTGGTGGCGATCAAGCAGACCATCTACCGCACCGGCATGAACTCGGACCTGATGGAGTCGCTGATCCTGGCGGCGCGCTCGGGCAAGGAAGTGACGGTGATCGTGGAGCTGAAGGCGCGCTTCGACGAGGAGGCCAACATCAACTGGGCCGACAAGCTGGAGCAGGCCGGCGCCCAGGTGGTGTACGGCGTGGTCGGCCTCAAGACCCACGCCAAGGTGGCGCTGGTGATACGCCGCGAGGACAGCAAGCTGCGCTTCTACGCCCACCTCGGCACCGGCAACTATCATCCGACCACCACCAAGTTCTACACCGACTTCGGCCTGCTGACCTGCCATCCGGGCATCAGCCAGGAAGTCAACGAGGTGTTCATCCACCTGACCAGCCTGACCAAGCCGCACCGGCTCACGCACCTGTGGCTGGCGCCGTTCGCGCTGCACAACGAGATCATCAAGGCGATCCGCAACGAGGCGCGCATCGCGCGCGCCGGGCGGCCGGGGCGGATTATTGTTAAAATCAACGCGCTGGTCGACGAATCGGTGATACGCGCGCTGTATGCCGCCTCCAAGGACGGCGTCAAGATCGACCTGATCGTGCGCGGCGCCTGCATGCTCAAGCCCGGCGTGCCGGGGCTGTCGGAGAACATCAAGGTGCGCTCCATCATCGGCCGCTTCCTCGAACACAGCCGCATCTATTATTTCCGCAACGATTTGGCGCACGACGTCATGCTGGCCAGCGCCGACTGGATGAGCCGCAACCTGTTCCGCCGCATCGAGGTGGCCTTCCCCGTGCTGGACAAGGCGCTCAAGCGGCGCGTGCTGAACGAGGGCTTGAACCCGTATTTAAAGGACAATATGAACGCCTGGGAACTGGAAGCGGACGGCCACTACCAGCGCCGCAAGGCGCGCGGCAAGCAGCTGCCCTTCAGCGCCCAGCAGCACCTGATGGACACGCTGGGCATGCGCGGCGCCCATCTCGAAGAATAAGGACGGACCGGGGATCTTTTTTCACATGTCGTTGGGGAGAAAAATATGGATCTCATTTTGTGGCGGCATGCCGAAGCCGAAGAAGCGCAAGCGGGCATGGCCGATCTGGAGCGGGCGCTGACCGGCAAGGGTCAGAAACAGGCGCGCCGCATGGGCCAGTGGCTGGACTCGCAACTGCCCGACAGCTGCCGCATCCTGTGCAGCCCGGCGCTGCGCACCTTGCAGACGGCCGAGGCGCTGGGCCGCAAGTTCAAGATCCACAGCGATTTGGCGCCGGGCGCCGATCCGGCCGACATCCTCAAGGCCGTCAACTGGCCGGCCAACAAGGACACGGTGCTGGTGGTCGGCCACCAGCCGACGCTGGGCCAGGCGGCCTCGCTGTTGCTGACCGGCGACGACCTGGAATGGGACATCCGCAAGGCCAGCGCCTGGTGGTTCGCCCAGCGCGTGCCGGGCGACGCCATGAGCGTCTACCTCAAGGCGGTGATGGCGGCGGACTTGGTGGTGAAATAAAAGTTTCCGCTGGGCTTGTAAAGCGGCACCCTTCTGCTAAAGTTTAATCGTAACAACTAGAGGGAGGGCTACCATGTTCACCTTGCTTGCGATGGGCATCTTCGGCGGGATGATTGCCTTGGTAGTGTATGAGATCATCGAGGAAACGCGCGGCAGCAAACACAAACTGATCGACCGCTATCACGAATAGCCTACGCTTCAATGAAGCAGCATCGGCGCCAGTGGCGTGTCCGGACCGGACCCGCCTCTCGCGCCGATCGTCGTTTACAGGCCGGTCTTGAACTTGGTGTAGATGCGCGTGATGTTGCGGCGGATGTCGGCCGGCACCGCTTCCGGCGCGGCCATGCGCTGCTTGTCGGCGTCCGACAGGAACACCGTCTTGTTGCCGGCGATATCCTTGCGCACGAACTTCAGGCTGGCCGTGTTCGGATTGGCGTAGAACACCTTGTTGGTCAGGCTGGCGTGCACCTCGGGGCGCAGGATGTAGTTGATCCACAGGTGGGCGTTGTTCGGATGCGGCGCGTCGGCCGGGATGGCCATGGTGTCGAACATCAGCGCGGCCTGGGTCTTCGGCACCAGCACCTCGATCACGTTGCCGTTCTTGGCGTCGATCGCGCGCTGGCGGGCGATGTTGATGTCGCCCGACCAGCCCAGCGCCACGCACACCGCGCCGTTGGCCATGTCGTTGATGTAGCCGGACGAGCTGAACAGCGTCACGTTCGGGCGGATCGCCTGCAGCAGCTTGCCCGCCTCGGCGTAGTCGGCGGCGTTCTTCGAGTAGGCCGGCTTGCCCAGGTACAGCAGCGCGGCCGGCAGCACCTCGGACGGCGAATCGAGGAAGGACACGCCGCAGGACTTGAGCTTGGACGCGTATTTCGGATTGAAGATCAGGTCCCAGGCGTTGTCCGGCATCGGCATGCCGCCCAGCGCGGCCTTGACCTTGTTGACGTTGATGCCGACCGTGGTATAGCCCCACAGCCAGTCGACCAGGTAATCGTTGTTCGGATCGATGCTGGCCAGCTTGGCCTGGATGGCCGGGTCCAGGTTCTTCAGGTTGGTGAGCTTGGACTTGTCCAGCTTGCGCAGCAGCTTGCCGTCGATCTGCAGGCGCGCCCATTGCGCGGTCGGCACCACGATGTCGTAGCCCGACTTGCCGGCGGCCAGCTTGGAGTTGAGGATTTCGTTGTTGTCGAACACATCGTAGCGGACTTTGATGCCGGTTTCTTTTTCAAAGTTTTTAACGGTGTCATCGGCGACATAGTCCGACCAGTTATAGATGTTGAGGACTTTCTCCTCCTGCGCCTGGGCCGCACCGGCCATCAAGCCAGCCGCCACCATCACCGCACCAACGAACTTCCCTGCCATAGCCCCTCCGTTTGGAATCAATCACAAGCCGTGATGATCGGGCATAGCCAGTTTCGACGCAAGGAATTCGTTAGAAAAATCATCCCAGGATATCGAACAGCGAGCCGGAACTGCCGGCCGCGCCGTTGAGGGCGCTGCCGGCGCCGGTCTGGGCCTGGGCCGTGTACAGCGCCGCCAGCGCGGTCGCCTGGGCCGTCAGCGCCTTGGTCAGCACCGTGCGGCGGCCGTTGATGTTGGTGATTTCGCGGCCCAGCAGGCCGGCCTCCTTGCTGATCACGCTGCTGTCCGAGGTGAACGCCGCCGCCTTGGACGACAGCAGGTCGGCGATGCCCTTGCCGCCGTTGGTGAACAGCTTGCCGACGCCGGCCGAATCGGTGGCCAGCGCGGCGGTGAGCTTCTTGTCGTCGACCACCAGCTGGCCGTTGCTGTCCTGGCTGACGCCGGCCGCGTTCAGCGCCGCCAGCGAGACGCTGCCGCCGCCCGTCTTCAGCAGCATGCCGAGCTGGCTGGTGACCTGGCCCAGCGCGGTGTCGGACTTCAGGTCGCCCTTCTGCAGGGCCTGCAGCTTCTTGTTCAAATCGTTGTAGGCGCTGACGAAGGACTTCAGGTTGGCGCCGATCTGGCTGGCGTCCTGGGTGATGGTGACGTCGGTCTTGCCGGCGCCGGTCAGCGTCAGCGTCGCGCCGGGGATGGCCTTGTCGAGCGTGTTGGTGGCGCTGGTGACGTCCTTACCGTCGACGTTGACGATGGCGTCCATGCCGGCGCTGGTCTGCTTGAGTTTCTGGGCGCCGTCGGGATCGAAGGCCAGCAGGTTTTTCAGCGCGGCGTCGCCGCTGACGCTGATGCGCATGGTGTTGGCCGCGCCGCTCTGGCCGGCGATCGCCAGCGAGAACTTGCCGTCGTCGCCCTTGACCACCTTGACGTCCACGCCGGCCGCCTTGAACGCGGCGGCGATGCCGTCCAGCGTGTTATTGCTGGCGTCGATGGTGGTGGACTTGCCGGCCGCCGCGCTGTTGAGGGTGTAGCCCTTGTCGCCGCCGGCGGTGCCGAAATCGATCTTGACGGTGGTGACCGCGCCCGAACCGATCTTGGCATCGGCGGCCGCGAAAGCGTCGCTGGTCAGGAACTGTCCCTGGGCCAGCTGCTTGACATTGATCGCATAGGTGCCGGCCTTGGCCGCGCCGGTGGAAGCGGCCGTCAGCACGTTCTTGACCGAGGTGGCGGCGCTGGTGCTCAAGCCGCTGCCGGTGAGTCCGGCGGCGATCGACTGGAAATTGGCCAGCGCGCTTTGCAGCTGGCCCAACGCCGACAGCTTGGTCTGGTCGTTCTTCAGCGTGGTATTGAGCTTGGTCGCGGCCTTGTTCTGCGACGCCATGGTCTGCTGGACACGGTTGTAGATATCGTTCGACACCGTCGAAGAGCCGGTATTGGTACTGGAATTGATGCTGGAGGTCGCCATGATACGTTCCGCCTGATTTGGTTACATAGTATGCAACATGGGCGAAGATCCAAAGCGCCGAACAGAGCGGCTTTTCTTGCGCTC
>NZ_JABWEF010000028.1:0-75550 GCF_013369445.1 Duganella sp. BJB1802
CTCGGCGGAGTACCAGAAGAAGGTGGAGGCCCTGATCGTCGATGCCGACGAGATGGAGCTGTTCAAGCGCATCGGCGAGCAGCGCAAGATCTATCTGTCGTCGCGCGACCAGTTGAACAAGCTGAAAAGCGCCGGCGATCCAGAAGGGGCCGAGAAAATCTTCACCACCGTGTTCGTTCCGGGCTCCACCAGCTATCTGGCTCTGATGCAGGAACTGCTGAAGATGCAGCGCGCGAAAATCGACGCCACCGCCGTCCGCATCGACGAAGTGGCCGACAGCAGCCGCAATCTGCTGTATGCGCTGGCCGTGCTGGTACTGGCCTTCGGCGTTGTCAGTTCGTGGTTGCTGACCACCGGTATCACCGTGCCGCTGCGGCAGGCGGTGACGGCGGCGCGCCGCGTCGCCGGCGGCGACCTGACCGGCCATATCGACGACAGCGCACGCGACGAAACCGGCCAGCTGCTGACCGCGTTGAAGGAGATGAACGCCAGCCTGCTGGGCATCGTCACCGAAGTGCGCAACGGTACCGACCATATCACCACCTCGTCGAGCGAGATCGCGGCGGGCAACCAGGACCTGTCGCGCCGCACCGAGCAGCAGGCGGGCGCGCTGGAGGAAACCGCGTCCTCGATGGAGGAGTTGACGTCGACCGTGAAGCACAACGCCGACAACGCGCGCCAAGCCAACCAGCTGGCGGCATCGGCCGCGCAGGTGGCGGTGAAGGGCGGGCAGGTGGTGTCGCAGGTGGTCGATACGATGGATTCGATCAACCAGTCGTCGCGCAAGATCGTGGACATCATCGCGGTCATCGACGGCATCGCGTTCCAGACCAATATCCTGGCGCTGAACGCGGCGGTGGAAGCCGCGCGAGCCGGCGAGCAGGGGCGCGGTTTCGCGGTCGTGGCGACCGAGGTGCGCAACCTGGCGCAGCGCAGCGCCTCGGCGGCCAAGGAGATCAAGGAATTGATCGGCGACTCGGTGGAGAAGGTCAACCAGGGCAGCAAGCTGGTGGCCGATGCCGGTTCGACGATGGACGAAATCGTCAGCAGCGTGCATCGCGTCAGCGACATCATCACCGAGATCACCGCAGCCAGCAACGAACAGAGTGCCGGCATCAACGAGGTGTATCAGGCCATCGGTGCGATGGATGGCGTGACGCAGCAGAATGCGGCGTTGGTGGAGCAGGCCGCCGCGGCGGCCGAATCGATGCAGCAGCAAGCGGCGGCGCTGGCGCAGGCCGTCAGTGTGTTCAAGGTCGAGGGATCGGCCTCGCGTTCGCGCGCCACGCCGGCGCGTGCAACGGCTGGCCGTTCGGCGCTGCGCCTGACCAGCACCGCCTGAAGCACGTCATTCCTGCGCAGGCGATCCCTCGATCGCCTGCTGCGACAGACGATCCGCGTCGCCGTTGCGGTGGCGCGGAACCCAGCGCAGGCTCACATCGCCCAGCGGCTCCAGCAACGCCATCACGCGCAGCCGATGCGCCTCCAGCCCTTTCGCACCACGGCCTGCGGCCACCGCCTGCGCACTCAGGTTCACATCGTTGACCACCACCTGGCTATCGCCATGCACCACCAAGCCGATGGCGCCGAGCCGCCCGGCAGCCTCCAGCAAAGCCGTCAACGCCAGGTATTCCGCCTCGCCGCTATTGCCGTGGCCCGCGCGGCGGCTGATCTCCACCCGCTCGCCACCCGGCCCGCATAACAGCGCGCCGATGCCGATCTGCCCCGGATTCGGATGCGCCGAACCGTCGAACCATCCACGCCAGCCGTCGGCGGCCGGCCGCATGCGCGCGGTACGCTGCTCCAGCAGCCGCGCCTTCTCCGCGATCCTTGCCGAACGCCGTTCTTGCTCGCGCTGACGCAATGCCTCGCGCCCGGCCAGCAGCACCGGCAGGCCTTGCGCGCCGGCCGCTTGCGTCAACACCTCATGCAGCGCCTGCGCCTCGCTCACGTTGGAACGCGCCGCCAGACGACGAGCGGCCACGCGCTCGCCCTTGTAGGCGGCCGTGGCCAATATTTCGAATTCAGTTTCGTTCATCAATCGCGCCGTGGATTGTCCGGATGGCGGTCGTAGCGGTTAGGCACGCCGTCGCCGTCGCGATCATGGTCATAGCGGTTAGGGATGCCGTCGTGGTCCTTGTCGCCACGGCCGTGGCCCCGGTTGTCGTGGCGGTCGTAGCGATTGGGGATGCCATCGTGATCGCGGTCGCCGTAAGGGCCGCGCTCCCAGCGCGCTTCCTCGCGCCACCAGTGGCCTTCGCGTTGAACCCAATGCGGCTGGGCGTACACGTAACCCGGCCGTTCAGCCACCCAGCTACCGCCTATCCATTCATGGCGATTGCCGCGCCAGTCCCAATATCCCGGCGCCCAGATGTAGCCGACGCGCGGGGCCGGCACGCGCTCATAACGTGGCGGCGGCGGGGCGACGGTCACATAGTCCACGCGGCCAGGGCCGGCGTCGACCGTCACCCAGCCGCCGGGACTCAGGCGCCAGTTGCCGCCGTCGCGTATCCATTCGGCGGGGCGATATTGCGCGCCGATGCGCTCCTGCTCCCAGCGGCCTGCCAGCCACACATGGCGATAGCCGTCCCAGTTCCAGTAGCCCGGCGCCCAGACGTAGCCACGGCGCGGAGCGGGAATGCTTTCGAAACGCGGCGGAGGCGGCGCATTGCCGATCACGATGCTGACGCCGACCTGCGCGGACGCGATGGCGGGAGCGAATGCTGCGGCGCTCATGGCGAGCATGGCGGCGGCGTAAATGGTGTGCGAGCGCTTGATCATGATGTTCTCCGTTTGCGCGTGTTGGTACAACGCTTGAAACGAACTATAGCAAGCGGCGTCTGGGATGACTCCCGAAGATGCAACTTTTTACATCTGACACAAACGCGGATGGTGTTATGTGCGATGGCGCACAGAGGACAGCGAGGCGGGGGCGGTGCGTGAAACGGAGCGAGGCGGGAAAAGGCTTCGCCTGTTACGCGGCATGTCGGAAGCGCGTACAGGCGAAGGGCTTACGGGCCTTCAAATTTTGCTCGCTGCGGTGGTGTCGGCGGCCAGCACGGATTTACCTTCGTCGATCAGCGATTGTTTTTTCTGTTCGGCGCTCAGGCGTTTTGCGCTGACGACGATCACTTGCATGTCCTTCGCGGCAGGCGCGGTGTAGCTGGCTTGCATCGGCGCTGGGGTAGCGGTGTTTTCGTCGAGGACGTAGTTGGCGGCGCAGGCCAGGCCCAGGGTCACGACAAACAGGGCTTCGAAGTTTTTCAGGACGTTCATTTTGCTTCCTTTCGGTGGTTAAAAGTGTGTTTCGATGTGCTCACTTTATGCAAAGGCCCGTCAAGCCGCCACGGGATTGCGACGAGCCGCGCTTTTGGAGGCCCAAAATGCAGATTGGCGCGATAAGGCGGCTGCGCGGCAGTGTTTTCCAGGTCCCTCCGCTAAGGCTGGGCAGATACCGTCCACCAGCCGTCCACTAGCGCGAGGGGCTTATGCCGCGATTCATCACCACCATCCTGCAAGCCTGGGCCGAGCGCCGCCGCGCACGCCGCCGGCAGGCCAATCTGCGTGCAGGCGCGCGCGGCGGCCGGTCGATGCGCCTGGTGCCATCGACGCGCGCCGGGAACCGGCCGGGGGCAGGCGGCACGCCAGCCAGTGCGGTTGGCGGTGCGGCTATCGCGGCGCAGACGCTCGGCCGGCAGCGAGCCATGTGGATCGCCATTGGGGGCGTTTGCGTGCTGGCGGGCGGCGGCATGCTGATCGCCGGCCACGCGCGCCACCTGGCCGCCGCCACGGTCAGCACACCGCAAGCGGTCAACAGCGTGCGTGCGGCCTACGCCTATCAATCCGTGTTGCCGGGCGCCGCCTTCACCGTACCGTCGCAGGCGGGGCTGAGCACCAGCATCCATGCCGGCGGCGCCTTGCTGGTGGCGTCGGGGATGCAAGCCGCGCCGGCGGTGCGCGTGGACTTGTGCAGCCAGATGCGCAGCCCCACCGACGCGCGGCTGCTGCCGCTGCGGCTCGGCTACCGTTTCGATGACGTCAAGCGCTGGGTCCAGCGCAACGAGGAGTCGGACGCCCGGATCTCGCTGCGCAACGTACTGCTGGTGGCCGATGGCGGTGCCGACGCCGTCCCCGAAATACAAATCGAAGGCACCGCCCGCGCGGACTTCGCCGATCCGCTGAGCGAGCCGCTGCAACTGAGCTGGCGCAGCGCGCAAGCCGGCGCGCGCTGGATCAGCGACGCCAGCTTCGGCCAGGTCGAGCAGGGCGCCAGCGGCCAGGTCGCGCTGCGCCAGCAGGGATGGCTGTTGTGGGGCGCCGCGTCGGCGCTGCGCATCGAACGACGCGCCAACGCAATGTGCCCGCAAGCCGGTGAACTGGTGGTGCAGATGTATCGCCTGGCGCCACCTGCCGCAGCCGGCATGCCAGCCGGCGCGCTGGTGGTCGCCTTCCCCGCGCGCGGCAGGGCGGTCGGCACCAATCTCGCGGCGGGATCGTATCAAGTGCCGGCCGCCGCGCCGGCCGCGCTGGAAGACCAGTCGCTGTTCAACGAGCTGCAGGAGCAGGGCCTGGTGCGCCTGACCGCCGCCGGCGCCATCGAACTGGCGCCGCGCGACCTGCCGCAGTGGCAGGCCGCGGGCGCCGCCGAACGCGCCGCCGAGTTGGACAACTGGAAGCAGGTCAAGCCCGGCGCCGCCACGCACAAACTCTTCAAACGCCTTTACTACCAGGCCGACGGCGCCTACGTCCGCCAGCAGATCGACATCTACAACAGCGAACGCCGCCTGCTGGCCTGGCGCGTGAAGGCGCCCGCGGGCCTTGCGCTGGACTGGAGCGCCAGCGCCGGGAGCGACGCCTCGTCCGGCAGCGTGCCGTCGATGGTCGCCACCACCAGCCAGATGCCGGTCGCCGCCTCGCGGCTGTTCGCCTCCCTGCCGCAAGGGTGGCAGCCATGGACCCGCGTGGCCCGCTGGCCGCAAGCGGCCGAAGGGCAGGGGAGCCGCCCCGTGGTGCGCCTCAGCCTCGCGCTGCCACGCGCCGCAGCCGGCGGGGAGATGATGCAGGTGCTGGTGGCCGGCCGTGTCACCGGCACCGTCGGCGCCAGCGCGCAATCGGCGCCGGCCTGCACCGGCCGCGCCTGCGCCAATGCTTCGGACGTCCAGCAACTCACGCTGACCCTGCAAGCGGGGGCGCACAGCGTGCAGCTCATCGCCCAGCCGCTGGACTTCAGCGCGCCGGAGGACCAGAAGTACCGCCACCTGCGCGTCGCCGGCGGCCGCCTGGTGTGGCAGGCGTTGTCGCCCGCCGCAGGCGAAGCCGCACCCGGCGCCCCCCGGCCTGCCGCGCCGTCGCCGGTGCAGCTGGAGGACCGCACCGGCACGCCGCTGTGGGCTGATGGCGCGCCGACGCAGCCCGCCATCGAAGCCGGCCTCGCGCCGTTGCTGGGTGTGAGCGGCGACCATGCGAACAGCGTGGCCGGCATGCTGGCACGCCTGCCGGTATCCGACGCCACCGTCTCGCGCGCATCCGGCGCGGCGGTCGGCGCGCGCTTGACGCTGGACCTGCCGCTGCAAGCCTTGAGCCAGCGCGTGCTGGACTGCATCGGCATGCATCGCGGCCGCTGGGATGGCAAGGCCTGCACCGGCGGCCAGCCCGCGCCGGAAGGCCGCCACGCCGGCTTGGTCATCCTCGACACCGAAACCGGCGACGTGCTGGCCGCCGCCGGCGCCGGCGCGGGCAACGTCGGCGCCGCCAACTGGGCCGAGGTGCGCGACTTCGACCGCACCAGCCCCGCACGCAGCCCACTGCGCCTGCCGGCCCTGCAGCACGACGGCGGAGCGCACCAGAGTCCAGGCTCCACGTTCAAGGTGGTCAGCGCGCTGGGACTGGAGTTGGCCGCACAGCGCGATCCGCAGATCGATGCCCTGTTGGGCGGCATGCCGCTGCCGGCCATCAACCGCCTGGCGCAGCAGCGCGGCTTCGGCTTCCAGACCGACGCCGCCAGCTATCCGCTCAATCCGCGCCTGGCCCACATCACCAACTACCACGAGCAAAGCCTGGACCGCCGTGCGCAGGAGGGCCGCCTGGGACTGGCGCAGGCGCTGACCTACAGCCTCAATACCTGGTTCGCCTGGTCCGGCGAATTGAGCGATCAAAGCCTGTTCGGCCGCGCCGACGGCGGCGCCCCGGACCTGCAGGCGCTGGACGCCGACGCGCTCGACGCGGTGCGCCCCATCGTCGCCGCCGCGCACCGGCTGGGCTTCGAGCAAACGCTGCGCCTGGACGGCGGCCTGCTGCCGGCCGATTTCAACTGGCGCAGCTGGGACGCGCTGCAGGCGACGCCGGCGCACATCGATCCTATCCACACGCGGCACGAGCTGCGGCAGATGTCGATCGGCCTGCGCATGCAGGTCACGCCGCTGCAAATGGCGCTGGCCGCGGCGGCGGTCGGGCAGGGCAAGGTGGTGGCGCCGCGCATGCTGCTCACGCTGGGCCGCACAGACAGCGTGGTGCCGGAGATGAAACCGGTCGGCATTCGCCTCGATCGCATCAGGGCCGGCATGAAGGGCGTGGTCGATGTGGGCACCGGCGCCGGCGCGTTCGGCGGCACGGCGCTGGCCGCAGTGCGGCGTGGCCTGTACGGCAAGACCGGCACCGCGCCCAGCGGCGACGACACGGCCACCGTCTGGTTCACCGGTTGGCTGGAGCCGGGCACCTTGCCCGGCCAGACGCACCGGCTGGCGATGGCGGCCTTTGCCAGCCACTCCGACGCCACCGGCGGCGAACACGCGGCGCCGGTGCTGGCGGCGGTGCTGTCCACGCTGGCGGCGCAGAACCGCGAACAGAAGGGGAAATAGGCTTGTAAACGGGATAATGAAATCGCCGCTTTTATGGCATGATTTTGAGGCGTCCGCCATAGCGCGCCCATTTTCGTTTTTCTATTATTGACAGGACTGTATGCGCTTGCCAGGAACCCGGTATCAGGAGCACGGCTGGGAACAAGTGCGCAAGTTGTTGGGACACTGTTCGTTGCAGGCGTTCCGGCGGCTTGAGATGCACCAGATAGTCGACGCGGGACAGCACGCCGCGCTGCTCGACTGCTACACCGACGCGGTGGCTGCGGCGCTGCGCGCGGGCGCGCGCTCGGCCCGCGCCGAGGCCGAAGGCAACAGCTACGGCGACAGCGTCTACGAACTGTCGCTTAGCCTGTTGTTCGAGTTGCAGGCGCAGCCCGCGTTCTGGCTGGCGTTCGCCGCCGCCGTCGCCGCCGAGCATGCGCGCAGCGGCGCCTTCTGGCTCGACGCCGCCGCCGAAGGCGTGATGCGCAAGAAGGTCAACGACATGTATGCCGGCCTGCGCGACAAGGTCGACGCCGACAACTATATCGTGACCACGGGCCGCGATTGCTCGCCCAACAAAATCTATACATACCGTATGCTCGATACCGCCTATCGCGAGATCGCCAGCCTGTTCGCGGACTGGTGCCAGCACGCGGAGCAGGTGGGCGCCATCCTCGGACGTGCGATCGAAGGCTGCCCGATCGAGACGCGGCAGATGAAGTCCATCGGCGGCTGCAAGGCGGAATGGATTATCCGCTGGAGCGAGTCGCAGGAGCGTTATGCCGGCTCGCCCGGGCCGCTGCACACCAAGTCCAAGCGTTTCGCCAGCCTGAAAAACAGTCCTGAAAAGATCGCGGCGATGCTGGCGGAAATCGGCGACTATGAGGAACTGTCCGCCAATATGGACCGTGCCGACGACTGGTCGGGCGACGCCGGCGAGGCGGCCCTGTGGCTGGAAGACTACTGGCGCGTGATCGGCGAGTCCGAACAGGGCGAGACGCAGGACGATGACCGCATCCTGCCCGAGCCGGCGGAGGACCGCGAAGCCGATCCTTCGGATGATGTGCCGGACGATTCGGCGAACGGCGCCGCTGGGCCGGAACCCGAGTTCAAGGCGCACGACCTGGCAGTGGAACAGTCGCTGGCCGGCGCGCTTTCCCTGCCCCCCCGCTATCTGGAATTGGCGCGGGCCGCGCAGGAAGCCGGCAGTTGGGCGTTGCGCATCCTGGGCAGCGAATCGCTGCCGATCCGGCTGGCCGTGTACCAAAAACTGCTGGGCGCAGCCGACGACACCTACCCGGAAGCTTGGCTGGACCCGGCCACCGGAGAGCTGCCAACCCTGCAACAGCTGGCGGCGCTGGACCAGATTTCGATGCCGACGCTGCGCAAGCGCCGCAACGAAGCGATCGACAAGCTGTACGCGGCCAACCCCGCGCCGGAGAAATGAAGGAGAACGAATTGAAATCCGCACAAGATGAGCAGGACGCACGGCTGCGCGAGCGCGCGCTGTTGGCCCGCGCCGTGCCGGGCGACCGCCTGATGCTGGCCGACGCCACGCTGTTGGCGGCGCTGGACGGCAGCCGCGTGCTGACGCCGAACGAGCGGCAAGCGCTGTCCGCATCGCCGTTGACGCTGCGGCGCTTTCGCCAACTGTCGCTGGAGCGGCAGGCGTCGGGGCGCTCGCCGCAGGCCGCCAACGATCCGGTGTGGAGCGGCAGCGGCGGCATGCTGCGCGCGGCCGCCAGCGCCGCCGCGTTGGAATCGCTGGTCACCGACGATGGTTGCTGGACGCTGCACTTCCTGCCGCAGGGCGAGGGCTGGCAGGTGATTCTCAGCCTGTCGGCCGAGGCGCCGTTCGCCGCCCGCCTGCTGCGCGAGCATGTGATGGTGCGCGTGATCGACGGTGGCGGGGCGATCGTCCTGCAGGGCCGGTTGGACTTGGACGGCGAATGCGAATGCGGCTGGCCCTTCGCCACCGCACCGGCGCGGCACTTCCAGATGTACGGCGCGGGCTTTGCCGTCGAACCGGTGACGCCTTAGACCATGGGCATATTTTCCCGGCGCCGCAAGCCAGCCATCGACATCGATGGACTGGGAGTCACGCTCGTCGCGCTTCGGCTCGATGCGGGCGACTCCGCGCCGGTTGGCAGCACGGTGGTGGTCTTCAACGCCGGCGGCCATGCGCGCCGCGCGCCCGCAGGGAAGGTGGCCTGCGAGCAGGGCGAGACGGTGCTGTGCTTTCATCCGGGTCCGTACACGGTGCATCTGGCGCCATTCGCCTCGGCGCCGGAGTGGGGGCTGCGGCTGCGGTTCGTGGTCGACGCGGCCAATCCGCGCGTGACGCAGCAGCGTTTCGACCTGTATTTGTACAGCGAGATGGCGGGGCGACTGGAATTGGAGACGCTGCGCGCGGCTGCGCAAGCGGCGCTGCAAACGGAGTTGGCGCAAGGCGCATTGGATCTGCCGCCATGCACGACGATGGACGAGTGGCACGCATTCCGCGCCGGCCTGAATCAACTGATGTACACGCGTTTCGGCTTGACCGTGGACGACTGCGTGCCGGTGGATCTCGGCGACCAGGTCGACTACGCCGAAGTGCTGAAAGCCCGCGCCGCAGTCGAAGCGGCTGTCGCGCCGCCGCCCGTGGAGAATTCCGGCGCCTCGTCCGCGCAAACGCCGCGTACCGCCGCGCCAGTGGCGCAGGCCTCGCAACAGGATGTCGCGTCCACGCTGTCCGCGCATGTGCAGCGCAACGCCACGGCTGCGACGCCAACCGCCCGGCAGGACGCCTTCGCCCTGCGGCGCCTCTTCATCGAACTCCCCAGCCTTGCCAGCGAACTGCGCGTGCTAGTCCTGCCGGACGGTCTGCAAAACTTCCAACAGCACCAAGCCTTGCTGCTGCGCCTCGGCATGGCCGCGCTGAACGTCAACACCATGCCGGCACTGGCCTGGGCCGCGCCCGACCAGCCGCTTGCGCCCGAAGAACAAGCCCGCCGCACCGTCCAAACCCTGCTGGCGGTCCAGGCGCTGGACGAAGCCTGGGCGCTGCTGGCCCGCTTCCAGCGCGCCGATCACGCGCAATGGCCTGCATTGCTGGAAGACGCGGACCGCATCTGCGCCAACCTGGAAACCGGCCTGGCCTTCCGCCGCGCCCCGCATGCGCCCCGCGCCGAGCCATCGCTATGAGCACACTGTCCGCCGCCACCGTGCCCACCAACGCCGAATGCCGCAGCATGCTGTCGGACGGCCGCGTGCTGACGATCACCGCCAGCCGCCGCCCGCGCGCCAACCGTGCCGACGTCAAATGCACCGTCGCCGGCGCCCCGGCCATCGCGGAGCGGATGCAGGAAGTGGTGCGCCTGGCCCGCCACACCGAAGTGCGTCTCGACAGCCGCGACCAGGTCGTCCTCAGCATGGACATCGCCCCCGGCGCGGCGGACCGCGACTGGGAATTGGCCGCCGTGCTGGCCGATCGCATGGTGCGCGGCGTGTATCAGCCGATGCACGCCGGTTGCGAACACGCGCAAGGATGGTCCGACGCGTGGCACCTTGGCCGCGTCCACGGCACCATCGGCGACGGCGCGGCAAGCACGTTGCACATCACCCACCTCGGCGCCCTGAGCGGACACGCCGATCCATCGTCGGGTGTGTCCACTGTGCGCGCATGGTTTCCGCTGCACAGCGGCGGCATCAACGACAGCCTCGCATGGGTGGAGGTCAGCGTCTTTGCAATCGAAAGCCCCAAGGACGGCCAGGCCGCGACAAGCGAGGAAGACACCATCGCCGCACCGGGCCTGGACCTGAGCGCCCAACAGGAAGTACGCCAGACCCTGGCCGGCGCCCGCCACTTCGACGCCAAGGGCCTGGGGCGTTGGCGCAGCGTGGTGCGCTTTGGCCAGCCGCGCTTCCAGGGCGGATCATACCAACTGGCGCTGGTGATGGCCGACCGGCTCGCGCGGGGCCGCGAGTTCGTGCCGCGTGGGCGCATCATTGCCACCGGCTGTTCCAGCGCCTGGCATGCCGGCCGCGTCGACACGGTCGAAGGCCGCCAGCCCAAGCTGGAATTAATATTAATGCAAGCATCCGCTGGCGACCGCATCCTACTGCCCAAGGCTTGGGAGCCCGAACTGCCGGCCGGGTTTGCGGCTGAGCTGCGCCAAAGAGGCGCCAGCCTGGCCTGTATCGAGCGGATCGGCATGATTTAGCGCATCGCGGTATCGTGCGCAAGAATGAAATCGGGCCTGCCCTGCTAAAATCGCCGCATGGCAGGGCGGCCCGGAAGATGAATCGAAGAAGGAGTCTGACATGTTCCAAATGTTTGGTTTTGGCGGCGTTAAATGCCCGCGCTGCGAGCACAAAAACGACGACCAGTCGGGCTACTGCAAGCATTGCGGCTTGACCCTGGGCGCCCCGCGCAACGAGCCGGTGCTGCGCGATAACCGCTGGATCCCTGGCGACGATGAACTGGCCGTGTACTTCGGTGTGAGCGCCTTGTCCGGCATCTTTACCAAAACGCTGCGCGTGCCGGCCACCTCGCGCGCCTACATCCTGCAGGCGGACAAAGCCACCGAGGTGCCGCAGGGCGAGTACGAGATCGAAGGCTTCTTCACCCGCCTGAATCACCTGCTGCGCAACCAGAACGCGGAAATCCTGATCACCCGCAGCGCCGCGCTGCCGGTGGAGTTTTCCTTCGCCGACCTGCAAACGGCGGAACATCTGAAGGTGTCGGCCCGCTTCACGGTCGCGATCCGCATCGAGAACGTGCCGGCCTTCGCCCAGCACTTCATGACCGTGCCGGGCACCGTCAGCACGCAGCACCTGCACGACCTGCTTGGCCCCTCGGTGCATCAGGTGGCGGCGGAATTCGTCGGCAGCCGTTCGATGCGCGACATGGCCCACAACGCCGACCTGCGCCTGCAACTGGACGAGCGCCTGCAGGCCGCGCTGAAGCTGCGCCTGGCCGCCTACGGCCTGGCCGTCGACCGCGTGGAGACCGCCGCGCTGCGCCACGACAAATTCGACCACAACCGCGAACGCATCGGCACCCTGTGGCTGGTGGCGGACGAGCGCCATGTGCAGCTGGAGCACACCAAACAGCTGGACCAGATCTACGACGAGGAGGAATGGCAGGCCATCTGGCGCGAAGAGCAGAAGATGCGCTCCGAGCTGCGCCGCGCCGAGTTGCGCCAGGACGCCGCCGTCGACAAGGCGGAGCTCACGTTCAAGGAGTCCGAGCGCATGCAGGCATTGCGCGCGCGCGAAGTGGACCTGTACAGCCGCGTGATGGAAGCGAAGACCCGCAAGGTCGCCGTCGACAAGGGTGCCGGCACCGTGTTGGCCGATCTGGAACATGAGCTTGCGAAGAACAAATCGCACCGCGCCGGCGAGCAGGCCGACTGGGAGCACGTGCGCCATCTGGCCCAGATCAAGATGCGTACCGAGCTCGAAGTGCTGCAGCAGACCGCCGCCGAACAGCGCCAGTTGGCGCAACAGCGCCTGTCGCACCAGCTGCGCCAGCAGGCCATCGAGAACCAGATGGCGCAGGCGCTGCTGATCGAGGACGAAGCGCATCGTCGCAACGAACTGACCGCGCTGCGCCAGCGCGAGAAGGCGGAAAAAGAACGCGAGCTGCAAATCGAGGCCGAGGGCCACAATGAGCGCATCCAGGGCATGACCCTGGCCGCCGCCGCGCGCCGGCGCGAGGCCGAGCGCGTGCAGGAGTGGGAAGACCAGCTGCAACTGGCCCGCCAGCGCGAACTGCTGCGCGGCGATGCCGTCAAGGACGCCGCCAACGCCGTACAAGTGGCGGAGATCAACCAGAAGATCGAGGAGCTGAAGCGCGCCGGCGCGCAGGCCGATTCCGTCGCCCAGTACGAAAAGCTGTTGCGCACCATCGAAGCCGACGGTGTGCACCAGCGCCAGAACCTGGCCGTGAACAAGCAGGCCATGCTCGACCAGCTGGAGGTCGAGGAGCAGCGCCAGATCCTCAAGCAGAAGGAACAGGAGGCCCAGTGGCAGCGGGACCTGAAAAAGCTGGAGCACGAGCGCGACGAGAAGTTCGCGCGGTGGAAGGGGGAGTACGATGTGCTGCTGGCGCAGCAGTCGCACGAACTGGCGCGCATCGAAACCATCGGACGCTTGAGCGATACCGGCAAGGTGGCCACGGCCGCCGCGCCGAACGCCGAGGCGCTGACGCAGATCATGAAGCTGCAGATCCAGGGCGGCATGACGGCCGAGCAGATACAGGCGCTGGCGCATGTGGTGGCGGCCGAACATGGCGTCACGCCGGCGGAAGCCGCTCAACTGGCGCACGCGCGGGTGCTGGAGGAGCGCGCGCACCGCGACGCCGAAATGGACAAGGACCGCCGTCACCAGCTCGACCTGTTGAACGTGCAGAACACCGCCAGTGCCAGCGCGCTGACCACGCAGAGCCAGTTGGGCATCGGCGTGGCGCAAGCTGGTGCTCCCACGCCGGCGCCGGTGCGCTACTGCGCCAATGGCCATCCGACGCGGGCCGGCCACCCGCTGGACAAATTCTGCGCCCAATGCGGCGTGCCTTTAGCTTGAACAGTTTGAAGCAGGAACGGTTACACTTCGCTTAATGATGCAAACAGCAAGAGACAAGATCCGCGAACTGCGGGCCTTACATGATGACGGTCTACTGAGCTTGCAGGAGTTCGACCGCCGCAAGAACGCCATCCTGGACGCGGAGTACGCGCCACCGGGAGGCGGTGTCACGGCCCCACCACCAGTGCGGCAGGGGACGGAGCTGGGGCTGATGTCCGGCCAGGAGATCGGCCCGCAGAACCGCCGCTACCGGCTGGAGCACCTGATCGGCATGGGCGGCATGGGGCAGGTGTGGCAGGCGACCGACCTGGCCACCCACGCGGAACTGGGCCACAGCGACATGGTGGCCTTGAAGATCCTGCCGCCGCAGCTGACACAAAGCGCCACCCACGCCAAGCTGCTGATCGAAGAAGCGACGCAGGCGCGCAAGCTGGCGCACGAAAATATCGTCCGCGTTTATGAATGGGCGCAGGACCCGGCCACCTCCAGCTATTTCATCATCATGGAATACCTGGAAGGCCAGGATCTCGACGCCTACCTGGCGGCGCAAGGCCCGCTGCCGCTGGACACCGTCTACCGCCTGCTGGCCCCGGTGGGCGACGCCTTGCAATACGCATGGGACAAGCACAAGCTGGTCCACCGCGACATCAAGCCCGGCAACGTGTTCCTGACCCAGCGTGGCGAGATCAAGCTGCTGGACTTCGGCATCGCTTCGCGCGCGCGCAGCGCCGGCAGCAGCCTCGGTTTGCAGACGCCCAATGCCGGCACGGTCGGCTATCGCGCGCCGGAGGCGGGCACGCATCAGCGCCAGCCCGCGCCCAAGCTGGATGTCTACGCCGTCGCCGTGATGATCTACCAGCTGCTGGAAGGCCGCATGCCGTTCGACGACATGCGCCCGGCCGACTTCCATCCATCGCCGCCGCAGGGGCTCAATCCCGCCCAGTGGAAGGTGCTGCAAAACGGCTTCGCCTACGCACAAGAGCGCCGCCCGGCATCGGTCAACGAACTGCTGGCGGAGCTGCACCGCGCCGCCGGCCCGAGCGAAGAGGAACTGGCCGCGCAGGCCAGGCTGGCGCAGGAGCGCGAGCAGCAGCGCAAGTCCGAACAAACCGCCCACGCCGATGCCAAGGCCGCGCAGGCGGAGCAGGCGCGCGCCGCCGAGGTGAAGCGCCAGGCGCAAGTGGCCGAGTTGGCGGCCCGCCGCCAGGCCGAGGCACAGGCGGCTGCGGCGGAAAAGGCAAAGCTGGACCAGCAGCGCCGCGCGTTGGAAATCAAACAGCGCGCCGAGGCGGAAGCCGCCGCGCAGGCGCGCAAGCAGGCCTTGCGCGAGCAGTTGCAGGCGCGCCGCGACGCCGACGCGAAGAAGGCCCGCGACGAGCGCGAGGAACAGCAACGCAAGGCCACGCAGCTGAAAGCGGAAGCGGCCTATCGCGCCGAGCAGGAACGCCATCGCAGGCAGCAGGCCGAACGCAACGCCGCCGAACTGGCCGCGCTGATGCCCACGCCGGGCAGCCCGGTCGCCGACGCCAACGGCGTGCTGCGCGACCGCTTCCTCGACGGCACCGGCGTCGGCCCCGACCTGGTGCTGATCCCGACCGGCCGGTTCCAGATGGGATCACACGAACATGAGCAGGCGGCGGCCATCAAGGCCGGCGCGCAGAAAAACTGGCTAGACCGCGAAACCCCGCAGCATTGGGTCGGCATCGAGCATTCGTTTGCGATGGGGCGCTCGCCCGTCACGGTCGGGCAATGGCGGCAGTTCGTGCGCGCCACCGGCTGGGAGTCGCAATCGGACACCGACTGGCGCGCGCCCGGCTTCGCGCAGACCGACGAGCATCCGGTGGTCGGCGTCAGCTGGGTCGATGCGCAGCAGTACCTGCGCTGGCTGTCGGAGAAGACCGGCCAGTTGTACCGCCTACCCAGCGAGGCGGAATGGGAATACGCCTGCCGCGCCGGCACCAAGACCGCCTTCAGCTTCGGCGACACCATCACCACCGAGCAGGCCAACTACGACGGCCACTACACCTACAACGGCAGTCCGCGCGGCGCCTATCTGCAGGGGACCAACAAGGCCGGCACCTTCCAGCCCAATCCCTGGGGCCTGTTCGACATGCACGGCAACGTGTGGGAGTGGACGCAGGATGTGGTGCACGATAACTACGCCGGCGCGCCGGTCGACGGCAGCGCGTGGGAGGAGGGCGGCGATCCGGTGCGGCGCATCCTGCGCGGCGGTTCGTGGCTCTACAACCCGCGCTACCTGCGGTCCGCGGTGCGCAACGGCTTCTCGGCGGTTCTGGCTAACGACATCGTCGGCTTCAGAGTGGCGCGAAAATTGGTCTAACTACGGTCAAGCGCTGGTATAATGCTGCCTTCTTCAAAACACCAGGACCGTACAATGAGCACCTTGCCACCATGCCCGAAATGTAATTCTGAATTCACCTACGAAGACGGCACCCAGCTGGTATGCCCGGAGTGCGCCCACGAGTGGAGCGCCACCGCTGCGGAAGCCGCTGAAGAAGGCGCCAAGGTGTATCGCGACTCCGTCGGTAACATCCTGCAGGACGGCGATACTGTGACCGTGATCAAGGATTTGAAATTGAAGGGCGGCGGCGGCACCGTCAAAGTGGGCACCAAGGTCAAAAATATTCGCCTGGTCGACAGCGACCACGATATCGACTGCAAGATCGACGGCTTCGGCGCCATGAGCCTGAAAACCGAGTTCGTTCGCAAAGTCGTGTAATCATCCCAGCCGCTCCAGCGCAAAGTCCACGAAGCTGCGGACCTTGGCGCTGGGACGCGCTTCCGGCCTGCGCAGGATGTGCATGGGCCGCGACGGCAGTTCCCACTTCGGCAGCAGCCGCACCAGTTTTCCCTCCGCCAGCGCAGGCTCCAGCAGCACGTCCGCCTGCATCGCCACGCCCATGTCCGCGATCGCGGCCGTCACCAGCGACATCCCCGTATTGCTGACGAACGAGCTGCGTACCGGCACCTCGATCTCCTGTTCTCCCTTGCGGAAGCGCCACGTCGCATGCGGACGCCAGTCCGAAAACATCAGACAGTCATGCTTTTCCAGGTCCGACGGATGGCGTGGCGTGCCGCGCCTTTTGAGGTAGTTCGGGCTGGCGCAGACCAGCACGCGGCCCGGCCGCAAAGGCCGCGCGATCAAGCCGCTGTCCGCCAGTGTGCCGGAGCGGATCACGACATCGACGCCTTCCTCGGCCATGTCGACCACACGGTTGGTCAGCATCAGGTCAATTTTCACTTGCGGATGCAGCGCCGCGTAGGCGCCGATGACGGGCATCAGCCGATGCTCGCCGTAGGTGGAGGGCGCGGAGATGCGCAGGCTGCCTTGCGGCTCCGCGCGCAGATGTTCGGCCACATGGTCGGCTGCCTCCACGCTGGCCAGCACATCGCGGCAGCGTTCCAGGTAGACCGCGCCGATTTCCGTCAACGATTGCTTGCGCGTGGTGCGCTCGATCAGGCGCGCGCCCAGTTCCTGCTCAAGCGCCTGCACATGCTTGCCGACCATGACCGGGGACATGTTCAGCGCCTGCGCGGCGGCGGCGAAGCTGCGCGCCGTGGCGGCGGCCACGAATACCTGCATGCTGCGGAGTTTGTCGCTCATTTTTATTCGAAAGTAATAGTTACGAGTCTGTGAAATTCTAGCTCATTTATGCTGCGATCACTTCGAATAATAATGGAGCCTCATTCAACAGCAAGGAGGTCATCATGGCAGCATACGCAATCGGCTATCTCACTTTACGCAACTCGGACTGGGTGGCCGAGTACAGCGCGCACATGCCGGCGCTGGCGAAAAAGCACGGCGGCAAGCCGCTGGCGAAAGAGGCGCCCGTGGTGCTCGAAGGTTCGCCGTTGATGTCGGAAACGCAGATCATCGTCGAATTCCCGTCGATGGAGCATGCGCAGGCCTGGTACGACGATCCGGCGCACGCGCCGCTGAAAAAGCTGCGCCAGGGCGGCGCCGATTTTTCGATGGTGCTGCTGAACGGCCTGTGACCCGTTTAGTAGAGGCGGAACCCTGTCAAACGGTGTAGAGTGACGGTTTTGACAATGCCGTTTTCGAGGACCACCGTATGACTATCAAAGTACTGCGCGACCAGTCGCTGCCGATGCGCCACATCGTCCATGTGCGCAATCACATCCTGTCGACCGACGGCTCGGTGGAGGAGGGCGGCAGCGACGCCGGCCCGTCGCCGCACGACCTGTACGACGCGGCGCTGAGCGCCTGCAAGGCCTTGACGGTCGTCTGGTACGCCAAGCGCAAAAACATCCCGCTCGAACATGTGGAAGTGAGCATGGAGCGCGACGCCAGCGAGGAGCGCCAGGGCACGTACCGCCTGGCCGCCACGCTGCACCTGACCGGCAACCTGACCGAGACCCAGCGCGCCGAGCTGCTGGCCGCCGCGCAGAAATGCCCGATCCATAAACTGATGACTTCCGTGACCACCGAAGTCACCACCGTGCTGGGGTAAGAACATGACGATTTCGAATCTGCTCAAGGGCCACGAGAAAGACCTGGGCGGCGGCTTTGTGGTGCGCCGCTATTTGCCGTCCTCCGTCAAGCAGGCGGTGGGACCGTTCATCTTCTTCGACCATTTCGGTCCGGTCGACGTGCCGCTCGACGCCGACCATGACGTGCGTCCGCATCCGCATATCGGCCTGGCCACCGTGACCTATCTGTTCGAAGGCGCGATCGACCACCGCGACAGCATCGGCAGCGTGCAGCGCATCGAACCCGGTGCGATCAACTGGATGACGGCCGGTCGTGGCATCGTCCATTCCGAGCGCACTCCCAAGGATTTGGTCGGCAAGCCGCACCGCACGCACGGCCTGCAGTTGTGGGCCGCGCTGCCGGTCGCGCACGAAGAGGACGAGCCGGGCTTCTGCCACACGCCTGCCGGGGACATTCCCGAGTTCGACGTGGACGGTGCGCGCGTGCGGGTGCTGGTCGGTTCGGCGTTCGGCCAGGCCTCGCCGGTGAAGACCTACAGCCAGACGCTGTACCTGGACGTGACTCTGAAGGCGGGCCACGAGCTGGCGCTGAGCGGCCTGCCGGCCGAGGCGGCGATCTATCCGATCAGCGGCGAGCTGAGTGTCGATGGCGCGGCGCTGGCGCTGCACAACATGGCGCTGCTGGATACGTCCACCGCGCAGCTGATCAAGGCCGGCGCGGATGCGCAGTTCGTGGTGATCGGTGGCGAACCGCTGGACGGCCATCGCTTCATGTCGTGGAACTTCGTCTCGTCGCGCAAGGAGCGCGTGGTGCAGGCGGGCGAGGATTGGGAGGCGCAGCGTTTCGACAAGGTGCCCGGCGAAACCGAGTTCATTCCGCTGCCGGCTAAAAAACCGGCGTAAGCACCTCAACTCAGGCGGTCGACATGGCGTTGGCCGCCACGGTGCTATACAGGTCGTTGGCGTCGGTGCGGATGATCCAGTGTTCCGGATACGGATCGCTGGCGAAGCGGTTGTGGCGCGGGACGCGGCTCAGTTTATCGAGCGGCACGGTCGGCGCCAGCGCGGTTTCCTTGCCGGTCAACTGGTCCAGGTGCCAGAAGCCGCCGTCGCGGTGCAGCAGCAGCGGCAGCGCGGCCGCATGCGGCGCGGCGGCGAAGGACTTGAGCGGATAGCCGGGATGCGTTTCCGGCATCAGCAGGTAGAAGCACTCGGCGTTGGCGCCCTGGTCGATGCGGTGCAGGATCACGCCATGCGGCATGATGGCCGACACCGACAACACCACGATGCCCTTGATGCTGGCGCTTAGCTCGATGCGCATGCCCAGCCGCAGCGCAGTCGGCTTGTGCTTGCCGGGCCAGACGCCGTCCAGCAGCAGGCCATAGCGCGACACGTCCTCGATTTCAAAGCCTTGGCCGGAACGGCGTATCACCGCGTGGCGGCCGGACAGGCGGCGTGTAAGGCCGTTGGTATCCTGGCCGTCGGCGCTGTAGTGGGTCAGCAGCACGTCCGATTCGGGATCGACCAGTTCAAAGCGCCCCAGCACGCATTCCTCCATCGCGAACAAACGGATCTGGCGCTGGGCGCCTGCCTCCGGCGCCGCGTTGACCAGGCAGGCCGCGCGGCTCGGATGCGGATGCATGGCGGCGGCCACCGGCATGTCGATCTCGATCAGGCCCTCGTCCCAGGCGATGGTGGTGAAGCCCATGTCGACCTTGCCGGCCGGCGCGTTCAGGTCCAGATGCGCGATGCCGGCGTTGCGCGCTGTGACGTCGATATCGAGACTGTCGCCGCCCTGCGCGCTGACGCGGGCGATGGAGGCGTCGTCCGCCATCACGCGCACGTTCTTGTGCGTGCTGAGGAAGATGCGGTGGATTTCGGTCAGCGTCGCGTCCAGGCGCGGCACCAGGATGACGAAGGTGCACACCCATTTGCGCGAGGCCAGCGCCGCGTGTTGGCTCAGCAGCTCGATGCTGATCTGGTACTGGCCGTGCTCCTTGCCGCGCGAGGAGAACTCGACGAACACGGGCCGCCATTCGCCGCTGGTGGCGCGCACGAACTGCTGGCGCGCGGCGCCGTTGGGGATCAGGTCGGACTGTACTTGCAGCGTCAGTTGCGGCGCGCAGGCGTCCGGCATGCCGCGCAATTCCATCTTCAGGGTCTGGCGGCCACCGGCGGCGCGCGGGTCGAAGCCGCTGATGTGCAGCTGCGGGCGCTCCGACTGGGCGCGCTGCAGCGGACGGGCGTAGGTGCTGGGTGCTTGGGCGGTGGTGTCGGCAGGGGCGGTGTCCAGCACCGTGCCGGGGACGCCGGAACGGGTGCGGCGCACGGCACTCAGCAGGTCAAAGCTGGAGGGCTCTGCTTGGGCGTGGCCGCCTTCGCAAGCTTGCGCTCCTGGCATGACCCAGTAGGTGCAATGCGGGTGCTGGGCATTACTGCATTTTTTCATGGTGAACCGACCGATGGGATACCCGTCAGTTTATGCGGTTTTCACCTGGTTTGGCAATTCGCCGGCCAATCAAACGATATATTTTTGAGCCATGCCGCGTCGTGGGGCGGCGGCGCAACACCACCGCCTATCAGTTATCAAAAATGCGACGGCATTGATGCGTGCGGGAGTGCCGTTTCGTCAATGTTTTCACCGGGCGCGGGATCGGGGGGCGGCGCGAAGCGCAGCACGATGGCGCTCAGGTTGTCGATGTGGAGCGCGGGCGGCGGATGGTCGGCGTAGTCGTTGAACAGCGCGTCGAGCGCGGCGCCGGCCGAGTGGCCCGGCTGGACCAGCAGCGCCGGCCAGCGCGCGGTCCATTGCAGCGGCCGGCCGCAGGACCAGAAGCCGTCGGTCGCTAGCAGATAGGTAGCGTCCGCGCGCACGGTCAGCAGGCGGCGGTCGGCCAGGCCGCGCAGGAAGGGCGGCAGGTTGGCGGTGCTCAGCGCGAGCAGGCCGTCGTCCAGCACCTGGGGATTGGCGAAGGCGTTGCCGAGGATGTAGGCCTGCGTGATCTGCGGGCGGTGTTCGCCGTGTACCTGCTGCCACCATTCGCGCTCGCCCAGCAGCCCGTGCATGGCGAACGAGGTGGCCGGCACGTGGTCCACCGTGAGCGGCTGCGCGGCTTGCGAGGTGATTTCGTACAACCGCGAATCGCCCACGTGGTACAGCATCGGCGCGGCGCCGGGCGGGATTTCGAGCAGCGTCAGGGTGGTGCCGGGGCGGCGGAAGCTGTCGGCGTCGCCCTCGCTGCGGAATTGATCCTGCAGGCGGGCGTGCAGCGCGTCGAGGCGGGCGCCCAGTTCTTCCAGCGTGGCGCAGGCGGGGACCAGCAACAGGCCGGTGGCCACCGCTTCGGCGGCCTCGCGGCCGTTGCCGTGGCCGCCCATACCGTCCAACACGGCCAGGCGCACGTGGCCGCGCGGCCAGTCGGGCAGGGTGATGCTGTGCGGCGCCTGGTCGCGCAGGAAGACGGCGTGGCCGTTGGCGTCGATGATGAGCAGGTTGTCCTGGTTCTCCGGCACTTGCAGCTTGCTGATGCTGGCGCTGCTGCGGGCGGCGATGTCGAGGTTGGGGCCGAAGTTCTGCGAGTCGGTGATTCGGGTCATCGGTGCGGGCGCCGTGGCGCGAGACATGAAAGGCCACAGCTTAGCCGAAAATAGGCCGGGGCGGGATGGCATGGCCGCCGGCGTCATTCGCCGCTCCGGCGCAGCCACAGGCTGTTGACCCAGCCGGTGTTTTCGTGCCCGGCCACGCTGGTCCTGATCTGCCACCAGTCGCCATTGCGCGCGCCGGTCGGCGTGACGGTGGCGCCGGCCGGCACGGTGATCAGGCGGGCCGCGTGCACGCCGGCCGCCACGCGCAGGTTCAGGTCGCGGTAGACGGCGAAGGGCTGGCCGGCGATCAGCGGCGCCGATGCGAGCGCCGACGCGCGGGCCGCTGCCTCCCTTGCCGCGGCAGCGGCCGTGATGGCGCGCGCTTCGGCAGCGCGGTCCGGCGCGATGGCGGCTTCGCTTTCGCTTTGCCGGCTGTGTACCGCGTACAGTATCAGGCTGCCGAAGCCCCATGCGCCAGCCACCATGATGAGCAGCGTGCGCGCGTTCGGACGGCGCCACCACTGGCGCGGCGTCAGGTAGGCGGCCAGGAACAGGGTGATCACCAGCCCCGCCGCGAAGGCGCCCGCCGCGTAGAGTTTTGCCGTTTCCATGCAGGCTCCTTGTGCGCTCAGGCGTCGAAGCGCAGCACGTAATGGCCCGCCACCAGGTGATGGCCGGTCGGCAGAAGATAGGGCGCGTCGGTGTCGGCATCGCCGATGCTGGCGACGAATTCCATCTTCTCGTTCAAGTGGTACAGGGCCTGCGAGGCGCTCAGGCGGCCGATCTTGTAGCCCTGAGCCGCCGCCTCGAAACTGAAGGCTTCGCGCGAGAGGCCGATGCGGTCGGCGCTGGCGGTGTTGGCGCCGCCGGCGCGCTTGAGGAAGCGCGGCGAATCGAGCAGGCGAAGTGCCGCCAGCATCGGCGAGTTGCGGCCGAAGCTGAAGCGCGCGCCGCTCGCCACCGAGGCGCCGATCGGCTGCACAAGGCAGATCAGGGCGCGGTAGCGGTCGTCCATCTGCGGCGCCGCAGCCAGCACGCGGATGGCTTGCGTGTCGACCGGCGTGAAGGTGGCCGGCGCGGTGATGCGCTGGCGGCCTTCGGCGGTGCAGGCATACAGCTCGTCGGACGCGTCGACGACGAAGCTGATCGCCGGCTTGCCGTCGCTGGACAAGGCCAGTGCGCGGTTGAACGGCAGCTCCATCGCTTGCGCGCCGGTGTCGCGGTAGCGGCTCAGGCGCGGCATGGCCAGCGCCACCAGGCTGACGCGCTGTTGCGACACCGGCGCGTAGGTGGCGTCGCTTTCGCCGGCGTTGTTGGCCGGCTTGTGGCTGACCGGGATGGCCGTCATGTCGGGCGCGGCGCCGTTGTGGGCGCGGCTTTGCCATACCGCCGGCTTGCCGGTGTTGACCGGGGCGATGCTGATGGTGTCCGCCGGCGCGCTGGCTTGCGGGCGCGCCACCGTTGCGGTGCGCGCGATCTTGAGCATCAGGCGCGGGCTGCCGCCCGGTGTTTCGCGGGTGGACTTGATGGTGTAGTAGCCGCTGCGCGGATCGAAGCGGCAGTCATAGGCGTCCTTGGGGCGCATCTGCACGACGGGTGGCGCGTCCGGTCCGTCGTTGATGACGAGGATGGCGCCGTCGGGGCCGAACGGCCAGCCGCTGGCGATGAAGCTCGCTTCGCCGCCTTCGCCGCCGATCAGCGCCAGGCGCTGGTTCGGGTAGATCGGGCAGACCGGGTGCCAGATCGCGCTGTCGCGCGAGACGCTGACGTTGTAGAGGATTTTTTCGTCCGGCGCCGGCAGGTACACGGCGTGGCCGAACTTGACTTCGATTTCGCCCGGCGCCAGCGACGACGTGCCGATCACGTCGTAGCGCACCTGGTCGCCGCCAAGGAGATCGCCGAAGTCCTTCTGGTGCAGCGCCGTCAGCGTCTGCGCCAGGTCGCGGGCGCGGGCGCCCCGGGTCAGGTGGTAGTCGTCGTCGACTTCTTCCTGCGGCAGCATCAGCGTGACGTGGGAGAAGCAGCGCGTGGCGGCGCGGCCCTTGTGTTCGCGCGGGCTGCGCTCCAGCAGGTCGCGCAGCAGCGGGCGGCGCGAGAACAGCGCCAGGCCGGGCGCCTGCCAGATCGCTTCGGCGTTGAAGACGTCGGGAATGCGGCCCAGGACTTGGTGTTGTACATAGATCGGCATGATTCATTCTCCTTCTGAGGATTGCGCGCTGATGGCACTGAACGCTAGCAGGGGGCAGAGGAAAAACAGCAGGTGGCTGCCGCCGGCCGAGAGAAAGCTCATGGGCTGGCCCATGATGGGGAAGATGGCCAGGTTGGTCCCCCACGACAGCAGGAAGTGGCCCAGCACGAAGGCGCCGCCGCCGCACAAGGCGAAGTAGCGGAAGCGGCCGGACCAGGCATGGCGGAAGTCGCGCGCCGAGGCGCCGGACTGGTAGGCGCGGGCGGCGGTGAGGGCGAGGCCGGCCAGGAAGGCGGCTTGCGCGGCCCACAGCAGCAGGCCGCCAACCAGGCCATGGCGGTTGAGGAAGAACGAGGCGGCGAAATCGTCCTGCACGGCGGGGATCTGCACCGCGCCGCCGGCCGCCAGGCCGAGCGAGCGCAGGCCGAGCCAGTGGTCGGCGCCAAGCCAGCCGCCATCGGCGATGGCGCGGGCGCCCAGCAGCAGTTGTTGGCCGGTGTGCGGATGCTCGGCGGGATTGAGCCAGACCAGGAAGCGGTCGGCGTAGAAGCCCCAGCGTATCAGGTCGTCGGTGCCGACGCAGCGCAGGTAGACGATGGCGCCGGCGGCCGTCAGCGCCATGGCGATCAGCGCGCCGGCCAGCCTGCGGTTGCGCGCGGCGAGGGCGTAGGCGAAGGCTACGACGGTGCTCCAGATGAGCAGCAGGATCAGCGGCGAGAAGTCGTCAACCTGCACCAGCGCGAGGCCCAGCAGGGCAAGGAACAGCAGCGCGGGTGCGATCAGTTGCAACCAGCGGGCGCCGTGTTCCGACAGCGTGTGGGGGCCGGCGTGCCAGTTGAAGCGCAGCGCCAGGCAGTGGGCGGTGAGGGCGGTGAGGGCGAGCTTGGCCAGTTCCACCGGTTGCAGGTCGAAGACGCCTTGTTCATCGCCCCACAGCACTTGCGCGGCCAGCGCGGCCAAGGCCACGGCGGCGAACAGGGCGAGCAGCCATTCGATACTGCGTTGCTGGAGGTGGGCGCCGCGCGCGGCCTGGTGTTGTGCCCACAGGCGCAGCAGACCGCCAAGGCCGGCGCCTGCCGCCAGCATGGCGGCGCTTTTCTGGTAGTAACGCAGCCAGGACGATTCGGGCGCGCCCAGGCCCAGCTCCAGCTGCGACAGCAGGCCGGCGGCCAGCAGCACCACGCCGGCGGCGGTCACCAGCGTGAGGCGGCCTGGCAGCGCGAGCCACAGCACCAGCGCGCAGGCGGCCAACGCCATCGAACATGCGGCGCTTGGCGCGTACCCCGCACGCTGCGACACCAGCGCGACGACGCCGCAAATCAGTACGCCGCCGGCAGCCAGTAGCATGCTCACGCCACCAAAGCCACCGATGCGCGCAGCGCGGCCAGCGCCGCCAAGGCTACCTCCGACGCCACCGGACCGGCCGACGCTGCGCGGCCGGCGAGCCGCCAGCACGAGGGCCGCCGCCATGCAGGCGAGACTGGCCGCGATGCCGGCCCAAATGGCGCCGGAATGTCCACCGTTCCACAGCGTGCGCTGCTGCCATTCCCAGCTTACGTGCTCGGGCAGCTTCAGGTCTGGTGCGCTGAACAGGCTCACGTGGCGGCTGGGATGCAGCGAGAGCTGGCCGCCATCCGTCTCCAGCTGGAAGCGTGTGTGGCCGACCACAATCGCCTTCACACCGGCCAGCGACGCCTCCTGTTTGCGCAAGTCGATCTGCGAACCGGCGCCGTGCACCAACACGGCCGCACGGTCGCCATCCGGATTGCCGGCAGTGAGCTGGAGACCGCCGTTGCCACGGGCGATGAGCGCCGCGCCGGGCGTCACCTGCGCCAGTCCGAGCCGATTGTCGCAATGCAGATTGCCGCCGAAGGACAGCGGACGCGATATCGTCAGCACGCCAGGCACGGCGCGGTTCCACAACGACAGCAGCTTGGACGCCACATGCGACTCGGGGCAGTTGGCTTGCTGATGGCCGTCGCGATACAGCACCGCGCCGTCGTAGCGCCATTCATGGCCGTCGCGCGCGAAGGCGATGCTGCCGGTATCGGCTGCGCGCACATCGAACAACGCGCCGTCGATCTGGAAGCGTTGGCTGGCTGCCAGCGACGTGCTGCCCAACCGTTGATCGTCGCCGTCGCGCAACAGGACCACCTGCCGGGTCGCGCTCAGGTTGCGAACCGTCCAGCCATCTTGCGCATCGCGGCGCAGGGACAGGTGATCGCGGTCGGCCTGCGGCGCCGCCAGTTCGTGTCGCCCCAGCGCGACGGCTTCACCCGGCGCCAGCTTGACGGTGATGGCGGCCGGCAGCCAGGCTGCCGGGGCGCGCAACAGGGCCAGCGCCTGCAAGCCGGACAACGCGGCCAACAAGGCCAATGTGACGGCGAGGGCGCAATTGGCCGCGGCGGCGCGGGTAATAGCTGCGAGGATATCCGCGGGAGCCGGCCGGTCGAACGCGGGCCGGCGCGCAGTCGGCTTCGTGGAAAACGGAAGACGCAAAGAGATCGCCATCATGCCCCCTGGATGGTGCGCCAGCTGTTATTGGCTGTCGGCCGGTTCATGCCGTGGACTGGATCGGCGGCGTCGAAAACACCGCGAGCCGGCTTGACGCCCTCGATCGCGTGCAGCATGCGGCTGATCTGGATCGCATGGCGCGGACGCTGTGCCGGGTCCAGATGCAGCAGCGCGCGCAGCAGCTCAAGCGCCGCATCGCGGGCCGGCGCCGGAATCGCGGCGGCGAAGCGTGCCTCTTCCTCCGCATGCAGCGCTGCCGGAATCGCGCCACCGTGCATGCGTCGCAGCAGGTCGGCGCCTGCCGTGTGATGTTCGCGATAGGCCTGCCCGCAGTCGCTGCAAAAGCGCAGCGGCAGGCCACCGGTGACGAGGAAGTAGAACATGGCGCCGAGCGAAAAATAGTCGCTGCGCTGGCCGGTGGCGTAGCCGCCGCCGTCGGCCGGGAAGAACTGTTCCGGCGCCTGCCAATTGGCGGTGCCGGCATACGAGTGAACTTGAAGGCTGCCCAACTGGCGGTTGGTGCCGAAATCGGCCAGCTTGACGGTGCCCAGGTCCCGGTCCAGCAGCACGTTGGCCGGTTTCAGGTCCAGGTAACGCCAGCCGTATTGATGCACCTTGGCCAGCGCCTGATTGACCTGGGCGATCCAGTGGAGGATGCGCGGCAGCGCCAGCGCCTGGCCGCGCCCCTTCAGCGCGATCATGTGCTTGCCCAGGTCCGTGGCCATCAGCTCCAGCGCCAGCACCGGCAGGCCCTCGTGCCAACCGCTGTCGAGCAGGCGCACGATGTGGCGCTCGTCCCACGGTTCCAGCGATTGCAGGAAGCCGATTTCATTGTTTGCGCTGGCGATCCAGCGCTCGCGCTGGGCGGGCAGGGCGCGCGCCATCTGCTCGCGGTTGATCAGTTTGAGGGCGACGTCGCGTGTGGCCGGCGGCCCGCTGGCGCGCCAGATGATGCCGTAGGCCGATCCTCCGATCTGCTCGCGCAGCCGGTAGTGGCCCAGTTCCAAAGCGATGATTGTGTCTGCTGTCGTCATGATTTCCCCTCGGCCCGCGCCGTTACGCTGGGCTAGCGGGGGGAAGACGAAAAAAAAGCCAGCACTGAACGCGATCTTGAGCGCGTTCAGGCTGGCGTTCTTTAGGCGCGGGACGCTTAACGTTCCCAGCGATCGTAATGGCGGTGGTGGTGTTCCCAGCGCTCTTCGCGATATTCGCGGTAGTAGGGGCGGGCCGGTTCCACATACACCACGCGCGGAGGCGGAGCGTAGTAGCGTGGCGGCGGAGCGTAATACACCGGGGCCGGTTCGTAGTACACCGGAGCGGGCTGGGTGTACACGCGGGTCTCGACATAGCGGTCGCCGCGGCCGTAGTAGCGGTCATTGGTGCTGATGCTGTTGCCGACCGCCGCGCCAACCAGGCCGCCGACGATGGCGCCGTCGCGCCCACCGGCATTGTGGCCGATGGCTGCACCGACCACCGCACCGGCTACCGTGTTGAAATCACGGTCGCCTGCGTAGGCCGACGACGATACTGCTGCTGCGGCCAGTAACGCTACACCCATAAATTTTTTGCTCAACATGGTATTTCCCCTTGCGGTGGCCCGGATCGGAATGATACGTCGGCCAGTGACTTCACTATAAAGCCCGCAGAAAAATACGCCACGTCTTATACACATGCTTACAAACCGGCGGATCCGGTAATGGCTTGTAACAATTGGCGCCGGCCCCCACTTAGCCCCGGAGCGCCTCCCATTCGGGCCGCAGCAGGCTGAAAACCTGCACATCCTGGTAGCGGCCATTGATAAAAAAGCTCTGGCGCAGCGTGCCTTCGGCGCTGAAGCCGCATTTTTGCGCGACCCGGATCGAGGCCACGTTTTCCGGCGCCGACAGCAGTTCCAGCCGGTGGAACTGGTGGACTTTGAACAGGTAATCGACCAGCATGCGGCATGCCTCGGTCACGTAGCCATGCCCGGACAGCTTGCTGTCGAACAGGCGGTAGCCGATTTCGCGCGTGACCGGCGTGCGGCTCTTGAAGTGGGTGATCACGCCGACGATGTGGTGCAGGCCATCCTCGATCACAAACAGCTCGCTGTCGTCTGAAACGAAACCGTTCTGCATGAACTCCTTTCGCATCGTCTCCGGCGACTTGAAATGGCTGGAGAAGTAGTCGCCGCGCGAGGGCAGGTCGTTGACCAGCGCGATGAAGGTGTTCAAATCGGTGGTCAGCAGGTGGCGCACGGTGCAGAGTGAACCCTTGAGCATAGGCGGCGCTTTCGTCGGAGGTGAAGGTTCATGGTAGTGCAAGCGCCATAACAAATCAACATTGATGACAAGAACTCCATGATGGGTTATCGTTTAGATCGTTCTTTGCTATTTACTCCCCCATCGATAGGAAACGCATGAAATCCGTCTTCAAGTCCCCGTTGTCCCTGACCGTCCTTGCCAGCGCCTTGTTGAGCGCCGGCGCCATTGCCGCCCCGGCCAACGATCCGGCCACGCTGGCCCAGATCCGCGACAGCGCGATGAAGAACGACTGGGCCTACGAGCGCCTGGCCGACCTGACCGATCTGGTTGGCCCGCGCCTGTCCGGTTCCCCCGGCGCGGCGGCGGCGGTCGAGCAGGTGGCGGCCGCCATGCGCAAGCTGGGCGCCAAGGTCACGCTGCAGCCGGTCAAGGTGCCGCACTGGGTGCGCGGCGTGGAGACGGCTGAACTGGTCGACTACAACGGCCGTCCGGCCGGCATCACGCAGAAGATCGTGCTGACGGCGCTGGGCGGTTCGGGGGCGACGCCCGCCGCCGGCCTGACCGCGCCGGTGCTGGTGGTGCGCAGCCTGGCGGAACTGAAGGCCAAGGCGGCCCAGGTGAAAGGCAGCATCGTGTTGGTGGACGTGGCCTTCGACCAGGAACTGGCCGATCGCGGCCACGCCGGCGCGGCCTACGGTCCGGGCGCGGGCTTCCGCTATATCGGTCCGAAGATGGCGGCGGAGATGGGCGCGGCGGCGGCGCTGGTGCGCTCGGTCGGCGGCGCCAACTTCCGCATCCCGCACACCGGCGTGACCGGCCTGGTCGACGGCGCGCGCATTCCCGCCGCCGCCATCACCACCGAGGACGTGCTGCTGCTGGACCGCCTGCTGGCGCGCGGCCCGGTCAAGATGCACCTGACCTTGACCCCGCAAATGCTGCCGGACGCCGACAGCTTCAACGTCATCGCCGACTGGCCGGGCACCGACAAGGCCGACGAGGTGGTGGTGGTCTCCGGCCACCTCGACTCGTGGGACCTGGCCACCGGCGCCAACGACGACGGCACCGGTGTGGCCGGCGCCATGGGCGTGATCGAGACGCTCAAGAAGCTGGACCTGCATCCGCGCCGCACCATCCGCATGATCGCGTGGATGAACGAGGAAAATGGCACCCGTGGCGGCAAGGCCTACTTCGACGCGAACAAGGATAAACTGGATAAACAGTTTGCCGCCATCGAGTCGGACAGCGGCGGCGGCCGTCCGTTCGGCTTCATCGGCAGCGTGACGCCGCCGATGGTGAAGTACTTCACACCGCTCAAGGAGGCGCTGGCGCCGATCGGCGCCGGTCAGTTCGAGCGCCGCGATGTCGCCGGCGCCGCCGACACCGGTCCGATGGAGCGCGCGGGCGTGCCGGTGTTCGAGCCGATGGTCGATTCGTCGGCCTACTTCAACTACCACCACACGCCGGCCGACACGCTGGACAAGGTCAATCCGCTGGAATTGAAGCGGCATGTCGCGGTGATGACGTCGCTGAGCTGGTTCCTGGCGAATATGGAGCAGCCGATCGGCCGCACCGCGCACCAGGACGGCGAGGAGGACTGATCAGGCCGGCGCGCGGCGCATCCGTGCGCGGTGCGCCGGGGCCTTCGTGATAGGCTGCTGACTTATCGAGGAGAGCATCATGGACAAGATTCACTACAAGGGCTGGGATATCGTGCCGACCGCGTTGCAGACCACCGACCGCCGCTGGTCCGCCAGCTGCGACATCGAGCGCGCCAGCGTGGGCGGGGTGGAGGTGTTCGAAGGCGCCACCATGCAGTTCGTGCGCGACACCGAGGACGAGGCCATCGCCGCCGCCTGCGACGAGGCGATCCGCCAGATCGACAACATCATCGCCAACCCGCTGGTGCGGCTGGCCTGAGCCTGGGCTCAGGACGGATAGAAAGTCTTCGCCGCCAGCCCCAGCAGGAACAGCGCGATGGCGAACTGGGTGCCGAAAAGCCAGCGGGCCATGTAACGGAGGTCCGAGCGCAGTTCCTTGATCTGCTCGGCTTGCTCGTCCAGGCGGCGTTCGATGTGCTCAAGGCGGCGGTCCATCTGGTCGAAGCGCCGATCCGTGTCTTTAAATCGCCTGTCCATGCCTTGCCGTAGCTCCTCGATCTGGATTGCTTGCGCCTCCAGCCTGCTTAGGATGAGCTCGGTGATGCGCTCTTCCATGGCCCGTCCTTCCAGCTAATAAGGTGTTAGACCGGCGCAGGCTGAATTCGTTCCATCTGAGTCGTCTGATTGCCGCCCCCCGGCGAATTTGCTAGTATGCAAGTCAGATGAAATCACGCCGCTATCCCGAACAAATCGCCTTGTTGCCGTACATCGGCAAATGGACCTTCATCGCAGCCCTGATCGCGCTGCTGAGCGGCACGGCCTCCGCCTTCTTCCTGTTCGCGCTCGACCGCGCCACCGGCTGGCGCGAAGCCCACCGCTGGATCATCTGGCTGCTGCCGCTGGCCGGCTTCGCGGTCGGCTGGGTGTACCTGAAGCTGGGCAGCAGCGTCGAAGCCGGCAACAACCTGCTGATCGACGAGATCCACGACCCCAAGAAAGTGGTCCCGCTGCGCATGGCGCCGCTGGTGTTGATCGGCACCGTGATCTCGCACCTGTTCGGCGCCTCGGTCGGCCGCGAGGGCACGGCGGTGCAGATGGGCGGCACCCTGGCCGACCAGCTCACCCACGTATTCCGCATGCGCCACGCCGAACGCCGCATCCTGCTCATGGCTGGCATCAGCGCCGGTTTCGCCTCCGTGTTCGGCACGCCGCTGGCCGGCGCCATCTTCGGACTGGAAGTGCTGGCCATCGGACGCCTGCGCTACGACGCCATCTTCCCCTGCATGGTGGCGGCCATCGCCGCCGACCAGGTGGGCATGGCCTGGGGCGTGCATCACACCCACTACGCGATCAGCGGCGTGGTGGTGATCGGCTTCTGGAGCATGGCCGCCGTGCTGGCCGCCGGCATCGTGTTCGGACTGACCGGCATGTTGTTCGCCAAATCCACGCACGCCGCATCGGCCTTCATGAAGCGCCATGTGGCGTATGCGCCGCTGCGTCCCCTGATCGGCGGCGCGCTGGTGGCGGTGGCGGTGTGGATGGTCGGCACGCGCTACATCGGCCTTGGCATCCCGGTGATGGTCGAAGCGTTTCAGCAGCCGCTGGCGCCGACGGATTTCATCGGCAAGTTCGTGTTCACGGTTGCCTCGCTGGGCAGCGGCTTCAAAGGCGGGGAGGTCACGCCGCTGTTCTACATCGGCGCGACGCTGGGCAACGCGCTGGCGCCGCTGCTGCACCTGCCATTCGCCATGCTGGCGGGACTGGGCTTCGTCGCCGTGTTCGCGGGCGCGGCCAACACGCCGCTGGCCTCGACCATCATGGCGATCGAATTATTCGGGCCGGAGATCGGGCCGTACGCCGCGCTGGCGTGCGTGGTGGCTTATCTGTTCTCCGGCCACGCCGGCATCTATCGCGCGCAGAAGGTCGGCATGCTCAAGCACCGCTTGCCGCCGGTGGCGCGCGACCGGAAGCCGCCGGCCTAGAGCTTATTGCTGCTGCCGCACCGCCGGCGCAGGAGACCAGTTTTCCTTTGGGATCACGTGCGGCGTGGCCGGCTCCTGCGTGAAATGCGGCGATGTTATCTGCACGCCGAACTCGTTGAACACATCGACGATGTACTGGTGCAGCTGGTTCAACACCTCGGCGCGGCGGCGCGGCGTCTCCACGGTGGCATAGGCCACCAGGCGGTACTCCACGTAGAAGTCCGACAGCCCGATCTGCATTACGTAGGGCTTGGGCGTGGCGGCGATGTCCTCCGTCCTGGCGGCCGCCAGCTCCAGCATCGCATGCACCTGGCGCCACGGCGTGTCGTAGCCGATGGTGACGGTGGTGTCGAGCACAAAGCCGGTGCCCGCATGCGCGCGCGAGTAGTTCTTGGTGGTGTTGGACAGCACCCAGGCGTTGGGCATGGTGATCTCCTCACCGAGGCCGGTGCGCAGCCGCGTTTCGAACATGCCCAGTTCGACCACCGTGCCTTCCGACTCGCCGATGCGTACATACTCGCCTTTGCGCAGCGAACGCGCGTACATCAGGATCAAACCGCTGGCTCCCTGGCCGACGATGCTCGACGCGCCGATCGACACCATCAACCCCACCAGCACCGAGACGCCCTGGAACGCCGCCGTGTGCGCGCCGGGCAGGTAAGGGTAGGCCATCGCCAGCGCGAACAGCCAGATCACGACATTGAAGATGCGGCGCGTGGGCATGGCGGTATCGTGATCGAGCCAGGCGATTTGCAGCTCGCCGCTTTCCACGCGCTGGAACACCGAGCCGGCGGTCAGCATCACCAGCCGCGCGATGGCGGCGATGACGGCCACCAGCACCAGGCCAGGCAGCGCATCGATGACACCTTGCGCGACGCCGGCGATGACGTCGATCAGGTAGTCCTGCAGGCGCTCGCCCCAGCTGCGCGAGTAGGGGATTTTGCCCATCACGAAGGCCAGCCACAGATAGGTGGCCATCAGGCGCAGGCCCCAGATCAGCAGGTTCACCAACTGGCGCATGAAGGCCACGTAGTGTTCGGCGTCGAGGACGCGCACGTTCTTGAGGCGCACCTGGCCGAGGCGGCGGCTGATGGCCTGGGTCGAGCGCTTGCCCACCCAGCGGTGCATCAGCCTGAGGCCATGCAGTATCAGGCCGTATGCCAGCGTGGCCGCCGCGCACAGGGCCGCCGCGATCAGCAGGTAGCGCGGGCTGGCTTGTTCGCGGCGCTCCAGCAGGGCCTTGCCGAGTATCGCCGCGCTGTCGGCGGCGACGCTGTCGGTGGTGTCGCCGGCCAGCGGATTGATGTCGGCGGGCGTGACCAGGAACAGCAGTGCGCCGTCCAGCATCACCTGCGTGCCTTCGGCGATCGGCCGGGTGGCGGGTAGCTGTGGACCGTTGCGGGACAGCGCTACTTCCAGCCGTTTGCGCGCGCCTTCGGCGCGTTCCTCCGGAGGATAGCCGGTCAGCACGGAGCGAAACACGAAGATGGTGCGGTTGGCGAATACCAGCTTGGCTTGCGCGGGCGCGGCGGCTTGTGGGCTGGGCAGGGTGTCGGCGGCGGTCGCGAAGCAGTGGAGCATCATCAACAGCGATGCGAAGAGCAGTCGGCGCAGAACGGTCATGGCTATCCTTGTGACGTAGATGTTGGTAATGATGCCATGTTATTGGATTGGATAGTTGCCGGTATGGCAGTTACGGCGGCTTCGTGGCATAATCACGGGCTCTGTCGCTCCGATGGTGAAATTGGTAGACACTGGAGACTTAAAATCTCCCGCCGCAAGGCGTGCCGGTTCGATTCCGGCTCGGAGCACCATTCCCTTATCCGCAGACGTCCATGCACGTCGCGGTTTTTCTCCGTCCAATAGGAGAAATCACGGCCGGGCGTCATTCCCGCGCAGGCGGGAATCCAATTTCGCGTGCATCACCACCTACCTTTCTAGCCGCTCGTGCCGTCCAACAGCGCGCGCATATCTTTACGCCGCCCCAGTTCGCGACGCGCCGATTTGCTGTGACAATTTGCGTTTTTTTCATATGGACAAACTGTTATGCTGCCCCGTAGACCAAGTCCGGCCAGGAACTGACGGCTAGATCCGTCAGCCTGACTAAAAAATATCGGAGTGATTCAATGGCTGAAGATGTTGAGATGATGCTGTTCCCATCCCAGGGAGCGTTTGCGCATTGGCTTGCCGCCCATTATGCCGACTCCGACGGTGTGTGGCTGCAGCACTCGAAAAAAGGAGCTCCGGTCCTCAGCGTAAGCTATCAAGAAGCATTGGAAGTTGCGTTGTGCTTTGGCTGGATCGACGGACAGAAGCGTTCGCTCGACGCCCATCACTATTTGCAGCGCTGGACCCCGCGTCGCCCACGCAGCCTATGGTCCAAGGTCAATCGCGAGAAGGTGCTCAGGTATATTGAGGAGGGTAAGATGCAGCCGAGCGGCTTGGCTGAAATCGAGCGGGCGAAAAAAGATGGCCGATGGGATGCGGCATACGAATCGGCTAGCATGGCGAGCGTGCCGCCCGAACTTCAAGCTGCATTCGCTGACCACCCCGGGGCAGCCGAATTTTTCGCCACGCTCAATTCGCAAACCCGCTATGCAGTGTTGTTCCGGGTGCAGACAGCAATAAAGCCTGAGACCAAACTACGCAAGGCGCAAGAGTACGCAGCCATGCTGGCTCGGCATGAGACGCTTCAGCCGGTCATGGCGAAGAAGCGGAGCAAGGCCGACCAGGGCGCGACACAAGCGAAAGAGGGCGACTCATCGAGATGACGAACGCAAGCGACCAAGTGCAGGCATTGTTGAAGTAAGCCGAGCGTTGACGGCCATTTGCCGCAGCGGTATTCTGAGTAACATATATTTCATTAATTAATTAACATGCAGATTGCAACGATTATTGGTTTGGCAGGTACGGTAACATGCGCAGGTCTCTTCATTAAACAAAAGAACTGGTTGCTCGCTACCGCTTTTGTTTTTTCTACGGTGTATCTGATATTGGATAAGGTAATTCACATTCCGCTGGTGCCATATTTTTTGGTTCCATGGTTTGCGTATTTGTTTTTTGCTCTTGTTGCGTATGAGATTTTTCGAACAGTTGTCCTCAAATAGGTTCATATCGACCAGGCACATTCCTATTAATGTGCCGGTCTAGCGCTGTGCGCAGGCCTGCAACGGGCCGACAGGAGCCGAGCCGGTCAACAGGTAACAGCAATGGAAGGAATAAGCATGACAGTTGGGAAAAAACCGGACGCCGCGCGGCTGGACAAAATTGTGGCTGACGCACGGCGCGCTGCCGACCAGCGCGAGCTGGGCTATCGCGAGCGCTCGCTAAAAATGTATCCGTGGGTGTGTGGGCGCTGCATGCGCGAATTCACGCATACCAATGTGTCGCAACTTACAGTGCACCATCGTGACCACAATCACAACAACAATCCGCCCGATGGCAGCAACTGGGAATTGCTGTGCCTTTACTGCCACGATAACGAACACTCGCGTTATCTTGAGGCCGACCGGGGACTTAGTCTGAAATCGGCCGAGGTCGCGCCGGCAACGCATAGTCCATTTGCCTCATTGGCCGGTTTGATAAAAAAGAAAGAATAACGGTAGGGGGGAATCGAGGCGTTGCAATCGGCGAACAGCGGACCTTAAGAAACGAAAGCCATTAGATTAAATTTAAACCTCGATGAATATCCGTAAAGCATTGGCTTCCGATGCCCAAGCTATATTTGATCTACGCAATCGCTCCATCCGACGCTTGTGCAAGGGCTTCTATCAGGATGACCTGCTATTCCGATGGACAGAGGGAGTTGTTCCATCGAGTGAATTTGTGGAGTTTGTCAGTCAATTGATGTATGTTGCCGAATCTTCCGGCCGAGTAATCGGATGTGGAGCCGTTAGTCTGCTTGACGGCAAGGTCGACGCTGTTTTCGTGGACCCAGATCACGCTGGCAATGGGATAGGAAGAAAAGTGATGCAACTCCTTGAGGAAATTGCCGTAGAGGGCGGATCAACCGAGACGCTGCACCTTGAGGCGACCCTGAATGCTACGCCATTCTATGCGAAGTTGGGGTTTTCTGTTGATTCCGCATCCCTTTACATCTCACCACGTGGATTTTCACTGGAGTGTATAAAGATGTCAAAGAATCTACATAATCGCTAACGGCCAGGAGCAGTCATCAATGTATCGATGAATTAGCGGAGTTTTCTTGGGACCACATCGCGTCAATATCATTAACTTGCTGAACTTGATTGCTTCGAGTAGTGATCAGATTGAGTACCAGCAGGTAGCTCCGGTCAACGTGGCAAACGAGTTAGTCAACCAATGGTTCGATGACTTTTATCATCCAACCGATGAACAGTTTGTATGCGAGTTCTCAGCCGGTGAAATAGTTCAGCTAGCCAAATTTGATGCTTACTACGATGAGCGAGTAGTTACGTTGCCTGACTCGCTGGAGAAGCTCCTGATTGCTCCGGCGTGGGTCGTAGTGATGGCTTGTGCCGGAGATGTTCTGGACACCGGCCATTAACGGACAGTAGTTATACTCCAAGAAAGTATTGTGAGGCAATGAAGATAATTTTATTTGTGATATCGTTTTTGTTTGTCGCATCTGCTTCGGGCGCTAGCTTCGACTGCAGGATTGCCGGTACTTCTATAGAGAAACTTATTTGCGAAGATATGGCTTTGTCTAGAATGGACGACGAGTTATCATTAAATTATAAGAAAGCGCTAAATTCTTTGGGCGACAATTACAAAGAAAATTTTATCAAAGAGCAACGATCTTGGCTCAAGTTTTCGCGTAACTTATGCGACGACGCGTCTTGCCTGCGGCATGCTTACGAGGTTCGAAATAAACAAATTGCCGCGTGTAATAGCGGCTGCAGCGATACCGTAGAAGACTATGCGTCAAACGGTGAGCGTCACAATCTCGTCATTTTCAGAGACGCAAATGAGCGTAACCACTCGTTCAATCTTGACCTCAAATCCAGAAAACTTGGTCAAGTGTTGGGTTGTGAAGCGCTAGTTGATATAGCCGTCGGTACGGCTCATGGTAATAATAGTTTTGGCGGGCTATGCAAGGTTCGAACTGCGAGCGAAACGAAGTACATGATGGTTTGCAATGACGACTTGATAGGCCACTTTCAAATGGTCAAGGCATCACGTGATACGTCTATTCATGAACTAGCTGATTTCACTATCAAATATTGCTTCGGCGGTTAACGGCCATTTGGCGGACATTGGTTTGATAAACAACAATGTATTGAAAGGTTTTTTTGACGATGAGTTACGATTTAATGGTGTTTTTGCCCGAGTCCGCTCCTGCCGACAGAAACGAATTTCTCGATTGGTATGATAATCAGACCGAGTGGGATGAGGGACATTCTTACGATGATCCAAGCGTAACTGCAGCATCGTTAAGAAATCTATTCAAAGAATTGGTGACTATTTTTCCTGCGCTAAACGGCCCGTATGCTATTGCCGAGCTGCCGGAAGATGAGTCCTCGCTGGCAGATTACTGCATCGGTAAGCAAGTTATTTACATCGGATTTTCTTGGGACAAGGTTGACCAAGCTTATTCTGAGCTTCATCGGCTCGCAGCAAAACACAAGGTGGGATTTTTCGACGTGAGTTCGGATTCTGGCGCAGTATGGTTACCCAGCGCAGATGGTCGGTTGGAACTCGCACACGAACATCAGAAGTAACTCATCTTGCGCCGGCTTCCGGCTAAAAGCAGACATCTTCGTTATGAAGAGAGAGAAGAATGAATTTTGAACTTTCCGCGAAATCTATTTCGCTTTGTGAGGACGAGGAAAATCTAGTTTTCGCGTTTGGGGATGATGATCCTGGCGTAGCCCGTTACCTTATGCTACAACATGCGCTATCTCATCAAGAGCCAGACACTCAGCTCGCTCTAGATGGCTTATACATAGAGCGCGACGACCAAAAGTACGGCTGCTATGTCGGAGTGCAAGCTATAAGACGTATTGATAATCGTATCGAAATCGAGTTGACGCAACGCGGTATTCAAAAATTGTGTGTAGATAAGATCATTATTACGCCGATACCTTGGATACCTATAATTGATCAAGGATTATCACGCCTTGAAGCTTTGTCACAAGGTAAGTACGCCGTCCACTTGCAGTAAACGGCCAAGAGCCGGCATTCCCGATGTACTTTCATTCCTTATATGATCAAGAAAATTCTTCTAATTGTCTTCGCTCTATCCTCATTCTGTCTTGTTCCCTGTGCCATTGCTGAACATAAGGATGAGCAAGCATCCATCTATGTTGACAACGCAACAGGTTTAAAATTTCCTCAAAAGCTTGGGCCTCTGGATTTTGTGGATGTTGTCGAGTACCAGGAGAAGCGCCTCGGTTATTGCGTTCGTTACAACTCGCCACGAGATTACGGCCAGCTTTGTGTCTATGACCAAGGAAGACTGAATCTACAAACAGGCATTGGCAGCGACGATTTCAAGACCGAATTTGACCAGGTGGTGGGAGCGACTCTCGCCTTTCTCGCTGTCCATCCTCACCATGACGCGAAGGTCTTGGCGGACGGCACGCCTTCGATCAGCACGGATGAAAAGGTAGCTGAAGCAAAGATGAAAATCCTCGCGTCAAAGCTGACGCTTCCAGATGGCAGCGATCAGGACGACGCCCACATGATCTTAATGTCGGCTGGGCTTGGAAAGTTTGCCAAATTCAATTACACGGCGAAGAACATGGCCTCCGACGATTTCGCAAACCGTTCGCGCGAAATTGTTGAAGCCTTTGTACGCTTTAACGGTGCAACAATGAAAGCCTTCCTTATTGACCGAAAAGGTAAAGCTGGGTAAGCCGAAAATGACAAACGAGCCCAACCATTTCGTTAACTCGGACGCGCTAGCGCGCCGACCATGCGACACGCTGAATTATGGCTTAGAAAAGGGTGTTAATGGAGACAGCTTTTAACACTATTCGAGCGCTTAAATTCTGGTAGTTGCTTAAAGTTCGAGCTGGAATGAACAGGTCAGTGCGATACATATCTGCATATTCGAGGGGGCAGTTGAGGGGCCATCTTTTTCTGCACCCGAGCCAAAGCGTGAATCCATCAGGCCTGCAAGCCGATTTGCGATTCCGGTGCGGAGCGCCGGCAAAAACACGGGCCTTCTCCCGTTAGCGGCAACTCACGTTGCTGACCTGCCAGTTCCGCAACCTGCCCGCGCCTCGAACGACTCCACTGTGTTCGCCTGACCGGTCAAAAGCGCGAACGAGTACCTTCGACGTCCTGGAGGGTGTAAAGTTTGCTTGACATCCGGTTTTCTCCGTCCTACCATGTAAAGCATACTTTACAGGAGATAAATCGATGCACGTTCAACAAAACCAGAAATATTCCCAGACGGAACGTAGGGCCGGTGGAAAGTATCTGCGTGAGCTGTCGGGCAGTATCGCGGTCTATGTCCTGCTGCTCACGGCCTCCCTGACGTACGGTCCGGCGATGGATTCAGGCTCTCTTAAGACCGCCGCGCTGGCATGTCCAGTGATAGGCTTTTTTCTGATGATATGGGCGGTCGCGCGGCAAGTCGGCCGAATGGACGAATACCAACGTGTCGTCATGCTTGAAACCGTCACCCTCGCGGCCGCCGTCACGGTGGGCGTCACCTTCACCTACGGTTTTCTCGAGGCCGCTGGTTATCCACGCCTGAGCATGTTCACAGTCTGGGGGATCATGGGGGCGTCGTGGCTGCTTATCGGCCTGTTCCGCCGCTGGAGGATGGATCGATGAACAATACCATCCGTGAGCTGCGCGCGGAACGTGGGTGGAGTCAAGCCCACCTGGCCGACCGGCTCGACGTGTCCAGACAGACCGTAAATGCCATAGAAACCGGACGCTACGATCCAAGCTTGCCCCTGGCTTTCGCCATTGCCAGGCTGTTTGGAACGACCATAGAAGAGATTTTCACATTCTAAATCTCGTTCGCTGACGCAATGTCAGCGATACACCAGCACCGGCACCGTCGCATGGGCCAACACCCGCTGGGTCTGGCTGCCCAGCAGCAGGCGCTGCAGGCCGCCGTGGCCATGCGTGGCCATGAAAATCAAATCGCAGTTGTAGTCCTGCGCCGTGCGTACGATCTCGTCGGACGGGCTGAGCGAGGTGGCGATGTGGGTGGTGCAGGGCACGCCCGCGCGGGCCGCCTCGGCGCCGATTTCCTGCACGCACGCGTGGGCCGCCGCCTGCATGGCGTCGGCAAACACCTGGACGTCCATCACGGCGCCGAATTCAACATACGGGGAGTAGGGATACGGTTCGGCGACCGACATGGCAACCAGGCTCGCGCCAAGCTTGCGCGCCAGTTCGATGGCGGCCGTGGCCGCTGCCTTCGACAAGGCGGAGCCGTCGCTGGGAAGTAGGATGGTCTGGTACATAAATGCTTTCTGCCGCTAAGGCTGCTGGTTCGGGCCGCCGTCGGCGGGATACCGTGATCATCGCGCCGCTCGCCAGTACAAGTCCTTGACGTGGATCAAAATGTCCCGGTCTGGGCCGCGACGCCGCGTCTGAACAATTCACGGTTTTTTTGATTTGGGTCAGGCGGCCCTGGTGCATTTATGCGCGGCTCCTATTACTGTGAGGATTCTTCACGGAGGAATTGCCATGTACGCATTGAGAAGCGGAGTGTTGATCCTGGCGCTGGTCGCGCAAGGCGGTGCGCTGGCGGCCGAGCTGGCGCCGCGGACGCAGAACGGCATCGTCTATCTGAGCGGCGGCGTCGGCGAGGACGAGCGGCAGGCCATGCAGGCCGCCCGCGCCGACTATCCGGTGCGGCTGACCTTTGCCACCAAGGGCAGCGGCGAATACCGGGCGGACGTCGCGGTCACCATCGTCGACCGCGCCGGCGCGGTGGCGGCGGCTTTCGTGTCGCCCGGCCCTTGGTGCTACCTCAAGCTGGCGCCGGGCAGTTATCGCATCGTCGCCAGCCTGCGCGGCAAGGAATTGACGCAGGCGCTCACCGTGCAGCCCCTGGCCGCGCGTGAACTGTATTTTTACTGGGACCCGGAATGAGCCAAGCCGGACCGGGCGCAATGAATCACCTGAATGGAATGCCATGACCACACCCCACACCCCCCTGACCCCATTGCAATTGATCGCACCCGAGGCCCTGGCGCTCGACGCCGAATTCGCGCCGCTGAGCATGGCCTTGTTCAAGGTGCTGCTGCGGCGCCAGTCCAGCCGCGAGTTCAGCCCCGGCGAGCTGCCGCTGTACGCGTTGTCGCGCCTGCTGTGGGCCGCGTTCGGCATCAACCGGCCGCAGCTGGGCCTGCGCACGGCGCCGTCGGCCAGCAACGGGCAGGAGATCGACATCTACGTCGCAATGAGCGCCGGGCTGTATCGCTTCGATGCGCTGCAGCTGGCCTTGCTGCCGGTGCTGGCCGAGGACATCCGCGCCGCCACCGGCTGCCAGGATTTCGTCGCCACGGCCCCGATCAACCTGATCTACGTCGCCAGCCTGAAGGACGACAGCACGCGGCCGGAGACCGAGCAGAAATTCTACGCCGCGCTGGACACCGGCTTCATCAGCCAGAACGTCTATCTGTTCTGCGCCGCCGAGGGACTGGCCACGGTGGTGCGCGGCTGGGTCGACCGGCCGGCGCTGGCCGAGGTCATGGGGCTGGCGCCGCACCAGCATGTGATCGCGGCGCAATCGGTGGGCTATCCGGCGTCGCCGCAGGGCTGACGCGCGCGGCTCATTCGTGCAGGCCGCCGTCCGAGTAGCGGTTGCGCGGATTCCACAGCATCCAGCCGTTGGACTGGGCCGCTTCGGCGGCGTCGATCTGCGCCTGCACCTCGGCCGCGCCGAACGGGCGGTGGTCGAAGGCGTAGTCGGTGAAGTCCTGCAGCCACGGCCGGAAGCGGGCGCCGCCCAGGCCGGTGCGCTGCCTGGCGCGCTGCAGGGACTGGTACACGATCTCGTACGGATGGGCCACCGCGTTGCGGTAATTCGGGATGCCCCATTTGAAGCCGGACGGATACAGCATCGGACAGATGTAGTCGAGCGGCTGGACCAGGCGTTCGAGTTGCTGGCCGATCGCCGTGTCGTCGGTATTCCACAGTACGTAGCCGAAGATGTCGGCGGCCACGAAGACGTTGTAGGGCGCCAGCCGCTGCCGCGCCGCGCCCAGGAAGCCGCTGATGGCGTCGACCCGGCTGGCCTGCGTGCTGGGCTGCGCGTACTGCACGCCGGGCGCGTCCGGGAAGCGCACATAGTCGAACTGGATCTCGTCGAAGCCCTGCCGCGCCGCCTCCTCGGCGATGTCGAGGTTGTACTGCCACACCTCGTGCCGCATCGGATCGACCCACGGCAGGTTTTCGCCGTCGCGCCAGACCTGGCCCTGGCTGTTTTTCAGCGCCAGATCGGGCTGGGCCGTGGCCAACGGCTCGTCCTTGAACACCACGATCCGGGCGATCAGGTAGATGTTTTTCTGGTGCAGCTGCGCGATCAGCGCCGGCATGTCGCGGACGGTGCGCACCTTCTGCGCGCCGATGCGCTCGGCGAGGGCGATGGTGCTGGCGTAGGGGATCATGCCGCGGTCGCTCTTGACGTCGATCACCAGCGCGTTCAGCTCGGTCTGATCGACCAGCCGCAGCGCGGCCTCGCGCAGCGCGTCGCTGCCGATGCCGTAGGCCGACAGGTACACGGCCTTGGGCTGGAACGGCGTGACCGCCAGCCGCAGCGGCGCCTCGCCGTCGGCGTGCACGGCCTGGCGGCGGGTGTAGCCTGGCGCGCGGACGGCCACGTCCGGCCCGGCTCCGGGCAGGTGAAATTTTCCGGCCGCGTCCGTCAGCGTGCTGGCGCCGTTGGATGTGACGATGGCGCCGGCGATCGGGCTCTGGTCGGCCTGGCTGTGGACCGTGCCGTCGATCGCCAGCGCGGGCGGGAGCGCGAGCGTCAGGGCGGCCGCGAGTACGAGTTGGTGCATGGAATAGTCCTTGGTGAATGTTCAGTGCGCCGATGCGGCGGATGGTTGTGCCTGCTGCAGCAGGCGTGCGTAGGCGCGCTCGCCGTAGGCGTCGCTGATCAGGTAGCGGGGCAGGGCCAGCGGCGCGTCGGCCCGGCTGGCCGCGTGCGCGGCCAGGGTGAAGGCGGCGCTGTAGCCGGCGTCCGCCGCCGCTTGCATCAGCTCGTCGTCGACGATGCCGTACGGCCAGGCCAGCAGCGCGACCTCGCCGCCCAGCATCTGTTGCAGGCGTTGCCGCGATCCGAGCAGTTGTTGGCGCAGCAGCTGGCGATAGGCGGCCGGCGTCAAACGCCGCCGCTCCTGCTTGAAGTTGGGATGCCACAAGGTATGCGACTGGATGTCGAACCAGCCGCTGGCCTGCAGCGCCTGCAGTTGCTGCCAGGTGAGCGCGTACGGGGCGTTCGAGATCGCCGACGGATAGATGAACAGCGTCACCGGCACCCGATAGTGCAGCACCAGCGGCCGCATCTCGTCCCACACCGAGCGGTGGCCGTCGTCGACCGTGATGACCACCGCGCGCGGCGGCAGCGCGGCCTGCTTGCCGGCTAGGTAGTCGACCAGCTGGCGCAAGGGGATGACCGTGTAGCCGTGCGTCGACAGGTAGCGCAGCTGGCTCTCAAAGGTGCTGGTGCGGATGGTCATGCTGTCGGCCACGGTGGCGCCGAAGCGATGGTAGGCCAGCACGGGCACCGCGGTTTGCGGCGCGGGTTGGGCCGGCGCCGCGCCGCTGGCGAGCACGCCCGCCAACATGGCGGCCAGGCAAAGGCGACGGCTAATGCGCATGACGTGGGTGCTGCATGATGGCTCCAGTGCGGATCGGTTGATGCCGGGCCATTGCCCGGCCCTGCAGCATCGACTGTAGCGGCGGACATTGCGGCGGCACAGGCTGGCGCTTGATCTAAGTCAAAATACCGGACAATTTTGCTGACCTTTGATTTGGGTCAAAATGCGGCGCTGACAATGTCCAGCCCGATTGCTACAGTGGTTCGGTAGCTTGACGAAGATGGCGTGTCCGCCGGCGCGCCATCGACCGTTCTCCACCGGCGTGTACTGACAGAAGGAGCATGACATGGCTAACAATCTGATGCAGTTCGACCCCTTTGGCGACCTGGCACGGCTGGAACCGTTGCGCGGCGTCGAAGATTTCTTCCGTGACTTCCGCCTCAAAAACATGCTGCGCGATTTCGACGCCAAGCCGTTGATCAAGCTCGACGTGGCCGAGACCGAGCAAGCCTACAGCGTCAAGGCCGAGCTGCCCGGCATGAAGAAGGAAGACATCAAGGTCGATGTCGAAGGCAACCGCGTCACGATCTCTGCCGAAACCAAGCGCGAGAGCGAGCAGAAGGAAGGCAAGACGGTGGTGCGCAGCGAGCGCTACGTCGGCCAGCTGTACCGCAGCTTCACGCTGGAGAAGGAAGTCGACGACGGCAAGGCCGAAGCCAAATACCAGGATGGCGTGCTGGAGCTGACATTGCCGAAGAAACCCAACAACGGCGCCAAGAAGCTGGTCATCAGCTAACACGCGACGAGCGCGGCCCGGCGCAGGCCGGGCGTGCCTCACCAGCTGGCCAGCAGCGACGGCAGGCTGGCCGCCAGCAGTATCGCCACCAATCCCCATCCTACCCGGCGCAGGAACAAGCGGCCACCGCCGGCGGCGGCCGCCGCCAGTTTGCTCGACGTGTTGGCCGCCAACGCGCACAGCAGAATATGCCGCGCCGCCGCCGGCGTCAGCACGCCGCTGTCGGCCAGCGACAGAATGGAGCTGGCGGCCGCGTGCACGTCCACCAGCCCGACCAGCAACGCCCCCAGCGTGGCCGCCGCCGTGCCCAGATAGGCGTTGGCGTAGGCCATCAGCGCGGTGGCGCCGCTCAGGATCAGCGCGAACACCACCGACTGCCGGATGCTGAACACGCGGCCGCCGCGCGCGGGCGGACGCACCGGCGTGGACGCGGCGCGCAACAGCGCGGCCGACACCAGCGCCGTCGCCAGCAGCGCGCAGGCCAGCGTGGGCGCCAGCGACAGCAACTGTCCCGGCGCGATGGTCAGCACCACCACGAACAGCAGCAGATACGTGGCCACGTTCGACAGCAACGCGGCCGCCGCGCACGCGCCCAGCAGCGACGGCTCGCGGCGGTAGCGCCGCCCCATGTCGGCGGTGGCGGCGACGCTGGAGACAAAGCCCGAGGCCAGCCCCGTCAGCGCCAGGCCCATGCGCGGACCGGCCATACGCATGGCGACATGGGCGACCGCCTGCAGCGCCATCAGCACCACCACCAGCCCCCACATGCGGCGCGGATTGACGCCCAGCAGCCAGCTGTTGGCCGCGTCCGGCAGCAGCGGCCAGATCACCAGCGCGGCGCCGGCCAGGATCAGGCCGTCGCGCAGCTCGCCGCTCTTGAGCGTGACGCGGATGAAGTGATGCAGCGGCGCGCGCAGGTTGAGCATCGACGCCACCAGCACCGCCAGGCCGGTCGACAGCTGCGGATGGCCGACCGCGTTCACGCCCAGCAGGAAGCTGGCGAACAAGGCCAGCTGCGTCACCATGCCGGACTCCTGCGCGCTGGCGCGGTAGTAGCCGACCACGTTGAGCGCCACCACCATCAGCGCCGCCATCAGCGTCAGCGCGGGATCGATGGTCTGGGCCAGCGCGCCGCACAGCGCCACCAGCGCGAAGCTGCGCACGCCGGCCAGCGCGTGCGCGGAGGCCTCGCCCTTGCGCCGCTCGCGCTCGATGCCGATCAGCATGCCGCTGCCGAGGGCGGCGCCCAGTCCGATCAAATTGGCGCTGATGCTCATGGGCGCTCCCTACAGTTGGCCGTAACGGTGCGCCAGCCAGCTCTTGAGCAGCTGGGCCGACACCAGGTAGGCGCCGACGATGGCCGACAGCGCCAGCCAGTAGCCGCCGGGCGGCGTGACGAAGCCGAGCGCGTCGCCGAAGGACGACAGCGGCAGCCACAGGCCCAGCGCGCAGACCGCCAGCGTGGTCGCCAGCAGCGCCGTGCTGGACTTGCTTTGCACGAAGGGCACCTTGCCGGTGCGCAGGACGTGCACCACCAGCGTCTGCGTCAGCAGCGATTCGAGGAACCAGCCGGACTGGAACAGCGCCGGCTGATGGGCCGCGTCGAACAGATACCACAGCACGCCGAAGGTCAGGTAGTCGAACAGCGAGCTAAGCGGGCCGAGGTACAGCATGTTGCGCCAGATGTTGCCGATGTCCCAGCGGCGCGGCCGGCGCAGGTAGCCGGGGTCGACGTGGTCGCTGGCCAGCGCGGTCTGCGACACGTCGTACAGCAGGTTGTTGAGCAGGATCTGCACCGGCGCCATCGGCAGGAAGGGCAGCAGCACGCTGGCGCCCAGCACGCTGAGCATGTTGCCGAAGTTGGAGCTGGCGCTCATGCGCAGGTATTTGCTGATGTTGCCGAACACCTTGCGGCCCTCGACCACGCCATCTTTCAAGGCCATCAGGCTCTTCTGCAGCAGGATGATGTCGGCCGATTCCTTGGCGATGTCGACCGCGCTGTCGACCGAGATGCCGACGTCGGCCGCCTTCAGCGCGGCGCCGTCGTTGATGCCGTCGCCCAGGTAGCCGACCACGTGGCCGCGGCTTTGCAGCGCGCGGATCACGCGCGCCTTTTGCTGCGGCGCCAGCTTGGCGAACACCGACACTTCTTCGGCGCGCAGCGCCAGCGCGGCGTCGTCGAGGGCGTCGATGTCGCTGCCCAGCATGACCTGCTGCACCGGCAGCCCGACATGGCGGCACACGCTGCGCGTGACGGTGGCGTTGTCGCCGGTCAGCACCTTGACCGCCACGCCGTAGTGGCTCAGCGCGCGCAGGGCCTCGGCCGCGCTGTCCTTGGGCGGGTCGAGGAAGGCGATGTAGCCCACCAGCAGCAGGTCCGTTTCGGCGCGGTTGTCGATCACCGTCTCGCCGGCGGCCAGCTCGCGGCAGGCCACGGCGATCACGCGGAAGCCGTCCTCGTTGAGCTCGTTCACCACGCGGTCCAGCGCCACGCCGTGGTGGTCCTGCAGCGAGATGACGCCCGCGCCGGTCTCGGCCCGGGTACAGACGCTGAGCACTTCCTCCACCGCGCCCTTGCAGATCAGCACGCGGGTGCCGTCGCTGCGCTCGACCACCACCGACATGCGGCGCCGCTGGAAGTCGAACGGCAGCTCGTCGATCTTGCGGAAGGCGTGGTCGGCGTCCAGGTGCTCGTGCACGTCCACGTAGTTGAGCACGGCCACGTCCAGCAGGTTCTTCAGGCCGGTCTGGTAGTAGCTGTTCAGGTAGGCGTATTCGGTCACGCGGGCCGAGTCCTTGCCCTCGATGTCGACATGGCGCTCCATGATCACGCGGTCCTGCGTCAGCGTGCCGGTCTTGTCGGTGCACAGCACGTCCATCGCGCCGAAGTTCTGGATCGCGTTGAGCCGCTTGACGATCACCTGCTTGCCCGACATGGCCAGCGCGCCCTTGGCCAGGTTGATGGTCACGATCATCGGCAGCATCTCCGGCGCCAGGCCGACCGCCACCGCCACCCCGAACAGCAGCGCCTGCAGCCAGTCGCCCTTGCTCAAGCCGTTGAGCAGGAACACCAGCGGCATCATCACGATCATCACCCGTATCATCAGCCAGACGAACTGGTTGACGCCGCGGTCGAAGCTGGTCAGGGCGCGGGCGCCGGCCAGGTCGCTGGCGATCTGGCCGAAGCAGGTGCGCGCGCCGGTGGCCACCACCAGCGCGCTGGCGGTGCCGCTGACCACGGTGCTGCCCATGAAGGCGATGTTGCCCAGCTCCAGCGCGGGCAGGCCGGCGGCGGCCAGCGCCTGGCCGTGCTTCTCGACCGGCAGCGCCTCGCCGGTCAGCGCGGACTGGCTGACGAACAGGTCGCGGCTGGACAGGATGCGCAGGTCGGCCGGCACCAGCGCGCCGGCCGACAGCCGCACGATGTCGCCTGGCACCAGCGCGGCCAGCGGCAGGTCGCCGGCCTGGCCGTCGCGCAGCACGCTGGCGGTGGTGGCCACCATCGAGCGCAGGCGTTCGGCCGCCAGGTCGGAGCGGTGCTCCTGCACGAACGCCAGCAGCGACGACAGCACCACCATGACGGCGATCACGATGGCGCCCCAGGCCTGGCCGGTCAGGTAGTTGACCAGCGCCAGGGCCAGCAGCAACAGCGACAGCGGGCTGGCCAGCAAGGTCAGGAAGCGCAGCCAGGCGTTGCCGTGGGCCTGGTGGACCACCGCGTTGGGCCCGGTCCGCTGCAAGCGGTTGCGCGCCTCCTGGTCGGTCAGCCCGCCGGCGCGGCTGTCCAGCAGGCGCAGCGCGGCGTCGGGATCGGCTGCCGCGTAATTCTGCAGCAGGGCTTGTTGCTGGGCGTTGGCGGCGCTGGGCGGGTTGGCGGACATGTCGTTGGTCGGGCTCCGGTGGGGTGAAGGGGTCAGTTGCGCTTGCCGCGATGCGGGCGCCGCTCGTGCGCCTGCTGGCAGGGCAGGCACATGTGCGCGGTCGGCTGCACCCGCAGGCGCTCATGCGGGATGGCGACGCCGCAGCCCTGGCAGCGGCCATAGCTGCCGTCCGCCAGGCGCGCGCACGCGCTGTCGAGGCCGCGCAGGGTCGCCAGATCCTCGGCCAGCCGCACCGGGTCGCAGCCCGGCAGCTGCCTGGCGATGGCCGGATCGTCCGGCGAAGCCGTGCCGTCGAGCAACTGCGCGGTCAGCGGCAACGGCCCCAGGCGCAGGCGCAGCTGGCTGGCCAGTTCGGCGCGGTGGCGGTGCAGGCGGGCGGCGAGCGCTTCCAGTTCGGTGGGCGAGGGCGGGTTCATGGCACCACTGTAGGGCCGCGCCCGCGCGCCGTCAGTAGCGCCCGTTGATCCAGATCAAAATGCCCGGGAATACTATCGGTCCCGGTTCCTTGCCGATAAGGCACTTTTTTTTGTGTTTCGGGCGATTCAAACGTATCATCGAGGTTTGGGTGCCGGATTGGCATCGTTATTCGGGATGCGCCTTTGAAAAATCTGGGAATTGAGGGCTTGAGTCTGGAGTGGCTGGTGGCCTCGGCCACCGACGCCATGCTGATCGTTGACCAGGACGGCAAGATCGTGCTGGCCAATCCGGCGCTGGAGAAGCTGTTCGGCTACGGGCCGGACGCGATGCTGGGGCTGACGCTGGAATCGCTGGTGCCGTCCCGCTTCCACGCCGCCCACGTCGGCCAGCGCGACGACTTCTTCGAACAGCCGCGTTCGCGCGCCATGGGCGCCGGCGCCGAGCTGTACGGATTGCACCACGACGGCTACGAGTTCGGCGTCGAGGTCAGCCTGTCGCCGCTGCGCACCTCGCAGGGGCGGCAGATGGTGCTGGCCACGGTGCGCGACGTCACCGAGCGCAAGCTGGCCGAGCAGGCGCTGCAGGAAAGCGAGGCGCGCATGCGCGCCATCTTCGAGACCGCCGTGGACGCCATCCTCACCATCGACGAGCGCGGCGTGCTGGAGCGCCTGAACCCGGCCGCCGAACGCATGTTCGGCTACACCGAGGCCGAGGTGGCCGGCCGCAACGTCTCGATGCTGATGCCGCAGCCGCACCGCGCCCAGCACGACGGCTACCTGGCGCACTACCGCGAGACCGGCGAGAAGCGCATCATCGGCAAGGGCCGCGAGGTCGAGGGCCTGCGCAAGGACGGCGGCGTGTTCCCGATCGAGCTGTCGGTGGTCGAGATGCAGCTGGGCGCGCGCCGCATGTTCACCGGCATGGTGCGCGACATTTCCGAGCGCAAGGCGGCCGAGGACCGCAACCGCCGCCTGATGCAGGAAATCAGCAGCGCCAACGAGGAGCTGACCAACTTCGCCTACGTGGTGTCGCACGACCTGAAGGCGCCGCTGCGCGGCATCGGCTCGCTGGCCGACTGGCTGGCCACCGACTACGCCGAGCAGTTCAACGACGAGGGCAAGGAGCACATGCGCCTGCTGATCAACCGGGTGCACCGGATGAGCAGCCTGATCGACGGCATCCTGCAGTACTCGCGCGTGGGCCGGGTGCGCGAGGCGCAATTGCCGGTCGACCTGAACCGCCTGCTGGTGGACGTGGTCGACCTGCTGGCGCCGCCGCCGGCCTTCCGCGTGACGGTGGCGCCGGCGCTGCCGACCGTGCTGATCGAGCCGACCCGCATCCAGCAGGTGTTCCACAACCTGATCTCCAACGCCATCAAGTACATGGACAAGCCGGACGGCCAGATCGAGATCGGCTGCGCCGACGACGGCAGCCACTGGCGCTTCAGCGTGCGCGACAACGGCCCCGGCATCGAGACGCGCCATTTCGAGCGCATCTTCCAGCTGTTCCAGACGCTGGCCTCGCGCGACCGCGTCGAGAGCACCGGCGTGGGCCTGGCGCTGGCCAAGAAAATCGTCGAAATGTACCACGGCCGCATCTGGCTCGAATCGCAGATGGGGCAGGGCAGCACCTTCTGGTTCACGCTGCCCAAGTCCGGCGCCCCCCTACCCAGAACAGGATCCATCCAATGAAAGTACTGAACAAACCCATCCTGCTGGTTGAAGACGACCACGTCGACATCATGACCATCAAGCGCGCGCTGAAGGAAATCCATGTCGGCAACGAGGTGGTCAGCATGGAACACGGCGAGGCCGGCCTGGCCTACCTGCGCGACCCGGCCAACGAGCGGCCATGCATCATCCTGCTCGACCTGAACATGCCGATCATGAACGGCATCGAATTCCTGCAGCAGATCAAGCTCGACGCCTCGCTGCGCCGCATCCCGGTGGTGGTGCTGACCACCTCCGAGGAACAACAGGACAAGGTGCACAGCTTCGACCTGGGCGTGGCCGGCTACATGGCCAAGCCGGTCGACTACCGCCGCTTCGTCGAGATGATGCGCTCGATCGACCTGTACTGGACCATCAGCGAGATGCCGTGAACGCCCCCCTGCGCGTGCTGATCGTGGAGGACGACGCGGTCGACCGCATGGCGTGCCGGCGCGCCTTCGCCGCCGCGGCCGACGCGCCGTTCGAGCTGCTGGAGGCCGACAGCGGCGAGCAGGGCCTGGCGCTGGCGCGCAGCCAGCGGCCCGACTGCATCCTGCTCGACTACCACCTGCCCGACCTGACCGGGCTGGAGTTCCTGGCCCACCTGAATGGCGACGGCGCGGCGCTGGCCATCCCGGTGATGATGCTGACCGGCGCCGACAGCGCGGCCGTGGCGGCCGAGGCCATGCGGCGCGGCGCGCGCGACTACCTGGTCAAGGACGTCGACGGCTACTACCTGGAGTTCCTGCCGGGCGCGATCCACCGCATGCTGCGCGAGCAGAGCCTGCTGGACGACAAGCGCCAGGCCGAGGCCCGCTTCCGCACGCTGATCGAGCAGATGCAGGCGATCAGCTACATCGCCGAGCTGGGCGAGGCCGGCGCACTGCGCTACATCAGTCCGCAGATCGGCCTGCTGGGTTTCAGCCCGGCCGAGTGGCTGGCCGACCCGGCGCTGCACGGCCAGCGCATGGACCCGGACCGGCGCGAGGCCATCCTGGAGGCGATGCGGCGCAGCCGCCGCGACGCCAGCCCGCTGCACCTGGAGTACCTGCTGCACGCGCGCGACGGCCGCACGCTGTGGTTCCGCGACCAGGCCGAACTGGTGCGCGACGAGCAGGACCAGCCGCTGTTCATGCAGGGCATCATGATCGACATCACCCAGACCAAGCTGGCCGAGCAGGCGCTGCTGGCGTCGCAGCAGGCGCTGCGCAGCCTGTCGGCGCACCAGGAGCAGATCAAGGAGCACGAGCGCAAGCGCATCGCCCAGGAGATCCACGACGAGCTGGGCGGGCTGCTGACCGGCATCAAGGCCTACGTCGCGGTCAGCATCGAGCGCGCGGCGGCGGCCGGGTCGCCGGCCGAGCCGCTGCTGGCCGAGGTGGCCGGGCTGGCGCAGGACGCGATCGACACCGTGCGGCGCGTGATCACCGACCTGCGCCCCAGCGTGCTGGACCAGCTGGGCGTGTGGGCCGCGCTGGAGTGGTACGCCGAGCAGGTCGAGCGCCGCTCGGGCCTGCACTGCCAGTGCGCGGTGGCGCCGGCCGCGGCCGCGCTGGAGCTCGACGCCGGGCGCAGCACGATGCTGTTCCGCATCGCCCAGGAGGCGCTGACCAATGTGGTGCGGCACGCCGAGGCCAGCAACGCCACGCTGCAGGTCGACTACGCCGACGGCGTGCTGGAGCTGCGCATCGGCGACGACGGCCAGGGCATCGAGGCCGAGCGCTTGCTCAACCGCGAATCCTGGGGCATCCTCGGCATGCACGAACGCTGCCGTCACTTCGACGGCGAACTGAAAATCACCGGCAAGCCCGGCGAGGGCACGACCCTGCTGCTGCGCCTGCCATTGGACGAATGACGTGAGTAAAAATGAGTAACAAACCCATCCGCGTGCTGCTGGTCGACGACCACGCGATCGCGCGCAACGGCGTGCGCCTGATGCTGAGCACGGCCGACGACATCCGCGTCGACGGCGAGGCCTGCAACGCGCAGGAGGCGCTGCAGCTGGTGCTGGCCCAGGAGTTCGACGTGGCGCTGCTCGACATCACCATGCCCGGCAAGAACGGCCTGGAACTGCTCAAGCAGCTGCGCGGCGAGCGGCCCAAGCTGGCCGTGCTGATGCTGAGCACGTATTCGGAGGACATCTACGCGGTGCGCGCGCTCAAGCTGGGCGCGGCAGGTTACCTGATCAAGGACGCGCCGACCACCACGCTGGTGGCGGCCGTGCGCAAGGCCGCCTCGGGCGGCAAGCACGTCAGCCCGGCGCTGCTGGAGAAGCTGGCCAGCCTGATCGGCGGCGGCGGCGACGCCGGCCACGAGGCGCTGTCCAACCGCGAGCTGGAGGTGTTCAAGCTGATCGCGGCCGGCGAATCGCTGGTGCGCATCGGCGAAACCCTGCACCTGAGCCCCAACACCGTGACCACCTACCGGTCGCGCATCCTGGAGAAGATGGGCCTGGAAAGTAATGCCGAATTGACAAGATATGCGCTGGAACACGGCATTATCTGACGCTGTAGGGGAATCCCTACAGGTTTTTGTCGGGCGATCCTTACACGCCGTGGCAGCGAAGCCCGATTAGCAGGGCGCCGCCCATCGCCGATACTGTGTCCATGCCCAAGCCATCATCGCGATGCGCCGGCCAGCAGACTAAGGAGCATGGACATGATGACCAATATACAACTCGCAGCATCCGGCGGCACCGTGGGTGCGGCGCAATCGAAATGCGGCATGTGCGGCTTCAAAAATCTCTGCCTGCCGCAGGGACTCAACGAGAGCGAGATGGGCCGCCTGGACAAGATCATCGGCCGCCGCCGCCGCGTCGAGCGCGACGAGAACCTGTGCCGCATGGAGCAGCCTTTCCACAGCCTGTACGCGGTGCGCTTCGGCCACTTCAAGACCTCGCGCGTCAACCACAGCGGCCAGCAGCAGATCACCGGCTTCCAGATGGCCGGCGAACTGCTGGGCATGGACGCCATCGGCAGCGGCCAGCACGCTTGCGGCGTGGTGGCGCTGGAGGACAGCGAAGTGTGCGAGATCCCGTTCGCCCGCCTGCAGGAACTGTTCGCCGAAGTGCCGCAGCTGCTGCGCCACTTCCACCGCATCATGAGCCAGGAAATCATGCGTGAACAAAATGCCATGCTCTTCCTCGGCAATATGCGCGCCGAGCAGCGCTTCGCCACCTTCCTGCTGAACCTGTCGACCCGCTACGCCGCGCGCGGCTACTCGCCCAACAGCTTCCAGCTGCGCATGTCGCGCGAGGACATCGGCGACTACCTGGGCCTGACCATCGAGAGCATCAGCCGCCTGCTGTCGCGCTTCCGCGCCAGCGGCTGGATCGCGGTCGACAAGCGCGAACTGACCCTGCTCGACCACCCCAGCCTGGAGGCGCTGGCCACCGGCATGCCCGCACCGGCCGCCGGCGCCCGTCCGGCCATCATGATGCAGGCCGCCATGGCCTGATGCCGCCGTCAGCGCGGCGGCATTTTCGACCCACCCCGCAGTTCCAGTTCCGTCTGGCAGTCCCGGCACATCTCGGCCTCGGGCTGCGCCAGCAGGCGCGCTTCCAGGATGGCCTCGCCGCAGCGCGAGCACTGGCCGTAGCCGCCGTGGTGCAGCCGCGCCAGCGCGTCGTCCACGCTGCGCAACTCCAATAGTTCATGATTGAGCAGCGCGATATCGGTATCGCTGAGCTGGCTGGCCTCGGCCAGGTCGGCGTCGATGGCGTAGTTGTTGAACAGGGCCATCTCCTGTTGTTCGTCAGCCTGGTGCAGACGTTGCCGCAACTGGGCGGCCAGTTGCTCGCGCCGTTGCTGGAGCCGGTTGCTCAATACTTGCATGACGTTGGCGCTGACGGTACTCATGGTGTTCTCCATTGTTATCGGTGTTGCGGGGGTGTTGGTTCAGTGCGCCATCAGGACCGGCAGCGTCATCTCGCGCAGCACGGTGCGGGTGGCGCCGCCGAGCAGCCATTCGTGCAGGCGCTGGTGGCCGTAGCCGCCCATCACCAGCAGGTCGGCGCCGCCGGCGGCGGCCATGTCCAGCAGCGCTTCGCCGGCCCGGCGGTCCTGGTCCTGCGCGACCAGCGTGACGTCCACGCCGTGCCGGAACAGGTAGCGGGCCAGTTCGGCGCCCGGCACGTCGGCCTGGCGTCCATGGCCGTCGGTGCGCGGCGCGGCGGCGACCGTGACGGCGGCGGCGCGCTTGAGCATCGGCAGCGCGGCCGTGACGGCGCGCGCGGCCGAGGCGCTGCCGTTCCAGCCCACCAGCACATGCTTGCCGAGCTGCTCGAACCGGCCGGCGTGCGGCGCCAGCAGCACCGCGCGCGGGCTGTGGAACATCACGGTTTGCGGCAGGCGGGCCTGCAGGCTGTTGCTGTGGTCGTGCGGGTCGGACTGGCTCAGCACCAGCAGGTCGGCGTACGGGCTTTGCAGGATCAGGCCGTCGTCGGCCGCGTCGTCGACCGTCCGCGCCTCGATGGACGGCACGCCGAGGCGGCTGGCGCAATCGGTGAACTGCGACAGCGCCGCGTCGGCGCGGTCGTGCAGCAGGCGCAGGTCGAAGGGGAAGGGCGTGCCGACCGCGGCGATCGAGCCGTCGGGCAGGGCGTGGCGCGACAGGCCGGTCATGGCGGCGCCGACCAGATGGGTATCATGCGCCAGCGCGACCAGCGCCGCCAGCCGGATGCGCTGTTCGGCCTGCGGCGTGCCGTCGGCATGCACGAGTATGGTTTTGTAGGACATGGTGTCTCCCTGATGGCTGGCACGGATTCGGCGACGCGGCATTTGAGTCGCGTCAAGTACCGTCATCGTAGTGATTTGACCGTCCAAATTGATTGATCCAAATCAAGCGCGACGGAGTCTGGCGATACTCGCGCTGTATGTGTCCATTTTTTGAGTTGGATCAAATGGCGATGGTGACGCCGGCCCGGTGCGCCCGTACAGTCGGGGAGTGGGCGGCACCGCCGCCTGATCGAGGAGCCGCATCCGATGAAAACGTCCCCGCTGTTGTCCGTCGCACCGCTGTTGCTGGCGCTGGCCGGTTGCGCCAACCTGCGGCCGGTCGGCCTGCCGCCGGCGGCGGCGCCGTTCCAGGCGCCGGCGGACTGGTCGCAAGGCAAGGCCGGCGCGGCGCCGGCCGATGCCGCCGCCTTGGCCGCGTGGTGGCGGCGCTTCAACGATCCCCTGCTGGAACAGCTGGTGGCGCAGGCGCTACAAGCCAATCCCGGCATCGCGCAGGCGCGCGCCACGCTGCAGCAGGCGCGTGCCACGCGCGCGGCGGCGGCGGCCGGCCTGGCCGCCACCGTCAGCGGCAGCGGCCAGGCCCAGCGCAGCAAGCAGGATGGCGCGGCCGTCTCCAATTCCTACAACCTGGGCTTCGACGCCCGCTGGGAGCCGGACATCTTCGGCGCCAACCACTACGGACTGGCGGCCAGCGCCGCCGCCCTGCAGGCCAGCGCGGCCACGCTGGGCGGCACCCAGGTGTCGGTCGCGGCCGAGGTGGCGCGCGACTACGTCGACCTGCGCGGCGCCCAGGCCCGGCTGGCGATCGCGCGCGACAACCTGGCCAATCAGCTGGACACACTGGAGATCACCAACTGGCGGGTCCAGGCCGGCATGTTGACCTCGCTCGAACAGCAGCAGGCGATCACCGCCGCCGAGCAGGCCGCCGCCCAGCTGCCGGTGCTCGAGGCCAGCGTGGCGCAGCTGGGCCACGCGCTGGCCGTGCTGTGCGGGCAGGCGCCGGCCGCGCTGGATGCGCAGCTGGCGGCGCCGCGGGCCATCCCCGGCGACGGCGCGCAACTGGCGCTGAGCCTGCCCGCCGCGACGCTGCGCCAGCGGCCCGACGTGCGGGCGGCCGAGTTCCAACTGGAGGCGGCGCGCGCACGGGTGGGCCAGGCCGACGCGGCCCGCTATCCGCAGTTCCGGCTGGACGGTTCGCTGGGATTGAGCGGCCTGGGCTGGGGCGCCAGCGGCGGCACCCTGCTGCGCACGCTGCTGGCCGGCGTGACCGGCAACGTGCTCGACGGCGGCGCCAGCCAGGCCCAGCTCGACCTGCAACGCGGCGCGCTGGCGCAGGCGCAGGCGGGCTACCTGTCCACCGTGCTGGGCGCCTTGCAGGAGGTGGAGGACGCGCTGGCCTCGCTGACCGGCGAACGGGCGCGGCTGGAGCATCTGCGGCTGGCCGCCGCCGCCGCCGAGAGCGCCGCGCTGCTGGCGCGGCAGCGCTACGCCAGCGGGCTGGTCGATTTTCAAACTGTGCTGGAAACCCAGCGCGCGCTGTACGCGTCGCAGGACGGCGTGGCCGTCACCAGCGCCGACCTGGGCGGCGACCTAGTACGGTTGTACAAGGCGCTGGGCGGCGGCTGGCAGCCCGACGGCGAAGGCGCCGCAACGAAACAAGGAAGCGCACCATGAACCAACCTTTAACCCAGGCGCCCCGGGCCGCCGCCTCCACGCCGCCGGGCGAACTGGCGGAACCGGTCCGGCGTCCGTGGTGGCGCCGCGCCACCTTCTGGGCCGGCATGCTGGCGCTGCTTGCCGCCGGCGCCGGCTTGTATGCGTGGCAGGCGCAGCGCCAGGCGGCGCGCGCGCCCGGCTATGTGACGGTGCCGGTCAAGCGCGGCAGCGTCACGCTCAGCGTCACCGCCAACGGCACCTTGCAGCCCACCCGCGCCGTCAACATCGGCAGCGAGCTGTCCGGCACCGTGGCGCGCGTGCTGGTCGACGTCAACGACCAGGTCCGCGCCGGCCAGGTGCTGGTGGAGCTGGACACGGCCAAGCTGCAGGACCAGATCGTGCGTTCGCGCGCCGCGCTGGCCGCCGCCCGGGCCGCGCTGGCGCAGAGCCAGGCCAGCCTGGCCGAGGCGCGCAGCGCGCTGGCACGGCTGGAGGAGGTGGCCCGCCTGTCCGGCGGCAAAATGCCGTCGCGCGCGGAGCTCGACACCGGCCGCGCGACGCTGGCCCGCGCCGAAGCGGCCGTCCTGAGCGCCGCCGCCAACGTCGACAGCGCGCAGGCCACGCTGTCGACCGACAGCACCAACCTGGCGCGCGCGTCGATCCGCTCGCCCATCGACGGCGTGGTGTTGAGCCGCAGCGTCGATCCCGGCAACGCGGTGGCCGCCTCGCTGCAGGCGGTGACGCTGTTCGCGCTGGCCGAGGACCTGCATCGCCTGCGCCTGCTGGTCAACGTCGACGAGGCCGACGTCGGCGCGATGCAGGCGGGCCAGCAGGCCGGCTTCACCGTCAGCGCCTACGCCGACCGCAGTTATCCCGCCACCGTCACCCGCGTCTCGTACGGCTCGACCATCACCGAGAACGTGGTGACCTACGTCGCCTACCTGGATGTCGACAACGCCGACTTGAGCCTGCGTCCCGGCATGACCGCCACCGCCGTCATCCGCGCGGCCCAGCATGACAATGTGCTGCTGATCCCGAACAGCGCGCTGCGCTTCACGCCCGGCGATACCGGCGCGGCGGCATCGGCGGGGCTGGTGTCGCGGCTGATGCCGCGCCTGCCGTCACGCGCGCCGCGTCAGGCCGGCGTGGCCGCCGCCGTGCGCCGTTCGCTGTGGGTGCTGCGCGACGGCAGGCCGCAGGAGCTGAGCGTCACGCTGGGCATCAGCGACGGCCGCTACACGGAGGTGAGCGGCGCCGGGCTGGAGGCGGGCGTGCCGGTCATCACCGACCAGCGCGCGGCGGCGCCGTGAACGACGCCGTCCCGCTGATACGGCTGCGCGACGTCTGCAAGCGCTACGGCGCGGGCGGCACCGCGCTGATGGCGCTGGACCGGGTCAACCTCGATATCGCGCAGGGCGAGTTCGTCGCCATCATGGGCCCCAGCGGCTCGGGCAAGTCGACCGCCATGAACATCCTCGGCTGCCTCGACACGCCCAGTGCCGGCCAATACCTGTTCCATCAAATCGACGTCGGCGCCGCCACCCGCGACCAACGGGCGCGATTGCGGCGGCGCTACCTGGGCTTCGTGTTCCAGGGCTTTAACCTGCTGGCGCGCACCTCGGCGCAGGAGAATGTGGAGTTGCCGCTGTTGTACCGCGGCGAGGGCGCGGCCCGCCGCCACGTGCTGGCCGCGCAGGCGCTGGCCTCGGTCGGACTGGAAGGCTGGGAGCAGCACACGCCGGCCGAGCTGTCGGGCGGCCAGCAGCAGCGGGTCGCCATCGCGCGCGCCATCGTCAGTTCGCCCTCGCTGCTGCTGGCCGACGAACCGACCGGCAATCTCGATAGCCAGCGCAGCGCCGAGATCATGGAGCTGCTGGCGCGCCTGAACCGCGAGCAGGGCATCACGGTGGTGATGGTCACGCACGAGCCGGACATGGCCCTGTACGCGCAGCGCATCGTGCGCTTCCGCGACGGCCGCATCGAGAGCGATGAACAAAATCCGGCCGCGCAGGAGGTGGGCTAATGCTGCTCAACACCATCCTGCTGGCGCTGCGCTCGATCCGGCGCAACCTGCTGCGCTCCTTCCTGACCATGCTGGGCATCGTGATCGGCGTGGGCGCGGTGATCGCCATGGTCACGCTGGGCAACGGCGCGACCCAGGCGGTGCACGACCAGATCGCGAGTCTGGGCAGCAACCTGCTGATGGTGCGTACCGGCCAGCGCATGGGGCAGGGCGGCTCCGGCGCGCCGGCCTTCAAGGAGGCCGACGCCGAGGCCATCGCGCTGCAGATCGGCGGCATCCGCGCAGTGGCGGCCGAGGCGCGCAGCGGCGCCACTGTGGTGGCCAATGGCCGCAACTGGACCACCACCGTCACCGGCGGCAGCGCCGAATGGATCGCCGCCGCCAACTGGACGCTGAGCGCCGGCCGCCAGTTCGACGACGGCGAGCAGCGCGCCGGCGGCGCCGTCTGCGCCCTGGGCGCGACGGTGGCACGCTCGCTGTTCGGCCGCCGCGATCCGCTGGGCGAGCGGCTGCGCATCAAGCAGTTCTCCTGTGTGATCGTGGCGCTGCTGGCGCCCAAGGGCCAGGGCGCGATGGGCAACGATCAGGACGACGTGGTGCTGCTGCCGCTGCACACGCTGCAGCGCCGCGTGACCGGCAACCAGCGCGTTAACACGCTGCTCATCTCCATGCAGGAGGGCAGCGACGCCACGGCGCTGCAGGCGCGCCTGCGGCTGTTGCTGCGCGAGCGCCGCAAGCTGGGTGCGGCCGAGGAGGACAACTTCAACATCCTCGACACGCGCCAGCTGGCCGAGACGATGTCCGGCGCCACCCGCGTGATGACCACGCTGCTGGCGGCGGTGGCGGCGGTCAGCCTGCTGGTGGGCGGCATCGGCATCATGAACATCATGCTGGTGAGCGTGACCGAGCGCACGCGCGAGATCGGCCTGCGGCTGGCCATCGGCGCGCAGGAGCGCGACGTGCTGCTGCAATTCCTGATCGAGGCCATGGTGCTGGCTGCGCTGGGCGGCCTGGCGGGCGTGCTGCTGGCGGCGCTGGCGACGGTGCTGATGGCGCACGCGCTGCAGCTGCCGTACCTGTTCAATCCCGGTGTGAACCTGCTGTCCTTCCTGTTCTCTGCCGGGATCGGGGTGGTGTTCGGCTACGTGCCGGCGCGCCGCGCCGCGCGCATGGACCCGATCGAGGCGCTGCGCCACGAGTAACGGCGGGCCTACAAGGGCAGCGCCGTCTCGTACTTCACTTCGCGCAGCGCCACGCTGGTGTTGACCTGCGCCACGCCGTTCAGCTTGACCAGCACATTGTGCAGAAAGTCGTGGTAGGCATCCATGTCGGCCAGGACCACCTTGACCATGTAGTCCGAGCTGCCGGTGGTCTCGTAGCATTCCACCACCTCCGGGCGCAGGCGCATGCTCGCCTCGAACTGTTCGACCACGCCTTCCTCGTGCCGCGCCAGCGAGATGTGCAGCAGGCACACCACCGACAGCCCCAGTTTGCGCCGGTCCACCAGCGCGGTGTAGCGCACGATGTAGCCGTTGTCCTCCAATTCCTTCTGCCGGCGCCAGCACGGACTGGCCGACATGCCGATCTTCTCCGCCAGCTCGTTCGACGAAATCCTGCCGTTTTTCTGCAGTTCCGCGAGGATTTTCACCGAGGCGGGGTCGATAGAAGTATTTTTCATGTTTTAGGTCAAATTTCGAAATATTCTCGCCATTCTAGCCCCGCACGCGGCAAAGATAGAAATAATTTTTCCATGGTGGCGGCATATCCTGTCTCATCAAAAAAACATAACGAGACCATGAATACCCTGACCATCCCCGTGCCATTCCTGGCCGATCCGCACTACGCGCTGGACGACAACCTGACCCGCGCCGAAGGCCGCGTGTTCCTGACCGGCACCCAGGCGCTGGTGCGCCTGCTGTGCATGCAAAAGCTCAGCGACGAAGCGCGTCAACTCAACACCGCCGGTTTCGTCAGCGGCTACCGCGGCTCGCCGCTGGGCGCCGTGGACCAGGAACTGTGGCGCGCCAAGGACCTGCTGCAAGGCCACCACATCGAATTCCTCCCGGCGATCAACGAGGAGCTGGGCGCGACCGCCGTCATGGGCTCGCAGCAGGTGGAGGCCGACCCGACCCGCAAGGTCGACGGCGTGTTCGCCATGTGGTACGGCAAAGGGCCGGGCGTGGACCGCGCCGGCGACGCGCTCAAGCACGGCCACGTCTACGGCTCGTCGCCGCATGGCGGCGTGCTGGTGATCCTGGGCGACGATCATGGCTGCGTGTCGTCGTCGATGCCGCACCAGAGCGAACAGGCGCTGATCGCCTGGGGCATGCCGGTGATTAATCCGGCCAACATCCAGGAGTACATGGAGTTCGGCCTGTACGGCTGGGCCATGTCGCGCTACTCGGGCGCGTGGAGCGGCTTCAAGGCCATCTCGGAGACGGTGGAGGGCGGCGCGGTGGTCGAGCTGCCGCCGCTGCCGCGCTACGTCGATCCGGCCGATTACACGGCGCCGCCGGACGGCCTGCACAACCGCTGGCCGGACCTGCCGGGCCTCGCGCTGGAGCAGCGCGCCGCCGCCAAGCTGGAGGCGGTGCAGGCCTTCGCCCGCGCCAATTCCATCGACAAGCTGGTGGTGCCGGCGCCGCGCGCCGCCATCGGCATCATCAGCGCCGGCAAGGCCTACCTTGATTTGCTGGAGGCGCTCGAGCGCATGGAACTGCCGCTCGAACGGCTGGAGCAGCTGGGCGTGCGCCTGTACAAGCCGGGCCTGACGTATCCGCTGGAGCGCACCCGCCTGTCGGCGTTCGCCGAGGGACTGGCCGAGATCCTGGTGGTGGAAGAGAAGGGCGCGGTCATCGAGCAGCAGGTCAAGAACCTGTTCTACAACCTGCCGCACGAGCAGCGTCCCATCGTCATCGGCAAGACCGACCGGCATGGCGATGCGCTGCTGTCGGCGCTGGGCGAGCTGCGGCCGTCGCGCATCGCGCCGGCGCTGGTGCGCTGGCTGGCGCCGCATTTCCCTCAGCTGGACCTGGCGCGCATGCTGCCGGACTTCTGCGCCGCCGAGCTGCTGTCGAACGGCGCCGATGGCGTCAAGCGCACGCCGTATTTCTGCTCCGGCTGTCCGCACAACACCTCGACCCGCGTGCCGGAAGGCAGCCGCGCGCTGGCCGGTATCGGCTGCCATTTCATGGCGACGTGGATGAAGCGCGACACGAATTACCTGTCGCAGATGGGCGGCGAGGGCGTGAGCTGGGTCGGCTCCTCGCGCTTCGTCGGCGAGCCGCATGTGTTCCAGAATCTGGGCGACGGCACCTTCTACCATTCGGGATCGCTGGCGATACGGCAGGCCATCGCCGCGCGCACCAACATCACCTACAAGATCCTGTACAACGACGCGGTGGCCATGACCGGCGGCCAGCCGGTGGACGGCAGCCTGTCGGTGCCGCAGATCGTGCAGCAGGTGTGCAGCGAGGGCGCGAAGAAGGTCGTGGTGGTGACCGACGCGCCGGAAAACTATCAGGGCGTGACGCTGCCCGAGGGCGTGACCGTGCACCACCGCGGCGAGCTCGATGCCATGCAGCGCATGCTGCGCGAGATCGCCGGTGTGACGGTGCTGGTGTACGACCAGACCTGCGCCGCCGAGAAGCGCCGCCGCCGCAAGAAGAACAAGCCGGGCAAGGTGGTCTTCCCCGATCCGGCGCGGCGCATGGTGGTCAATCCGGCCGTGTGCGAAGGCTGCGGCGATTGCGGCGTGCAGTCGAACTGCCTGTCCATCCTGCCGCTGGAGACGGAGCTGGGACGCAAGCGCCAGATCGAGCAATCGTCCTGCAACAAGGACTACTCGTGCGTCGAGGGCTTCTGCCCGAGCTTCGTCTCGGTGCTGGGCGGCGCGCTGCGCAAGCCGGAAAGCGTGAAGCTGTCGCTGGCCGATCTGGAGCGGGCGCTGGCCGCTTATCCGCAGCCGCCGCGCCACGCGCTGGCCAAGCCGTTCGAAATCCTGGTGGCCGGCGTCGGCGGCACAGGCATCGTCACCGTCGGCGCGCTGATCTCGATGGCCGCCCACCTGGAAGGCAAGGGCGCCTCCACGCTGGACTTCATGGGCTTCGCGCAGAAGGGCGGCGCGGTGCTGTCGCATGTGCGCGTTGCCTCGTCGCCATCGCGCCTGAACCAGGTCCGCATCGACCTGCGCCAGGCCGACGCGGTGTTCGCCTGCGACCTGGTGGTGGCCGCGATGCCGGACAGCCTGTCCGTCATGCGCCACGGGCACACCAGGGTGGTGGCCAACGAGCGCGAAATTCCCACCGCCGAATTCACCCGCGAGCGCGATGCCTCCATCAACAAGGACGGCCTGTTGGAGAAGCTGGCCGCGTCGGCCGGCGCGGAGAACCTGTCGCAGCTCGACGCGCAGGAGACGGCGGCGCGCTTCCTCGGCGATCCTATCGGCGGCAATATCCTGTTGATGGGCTACGCGTGGCAACTGGGGCTGGTGCCGGTCGGGCTGGAGGCGCTGATGCGGGCGATCGAATTGAACGCCGTCGCCATCGACATGAACAAGCGCGCCTTCATGCTGGGCCGCCTGGCCGCCGCCGACCGCGCCGCGCTGGATCGTTTAGTGCAACCGTCGCAGCAGGTGATCCAGTTCGCCGCGCCGAAGTCGCTGGCCGAAACCGTGGCCTTCCGCGTCGACTGGCTGACCAAATACCAGAACGCCGCCTACGCGCGCCAGTACTTCGATGCGGTGACCGCCGTCGAGCTGCGCGAGATCGCGCTGGAAGGCAGCGGCTCGCGCAAGCAGCTGAGCAAGGCCGTGGCGCACAATCTGTTCAAGGTCATGGCCTACAAGGACGAGTACGAAGTGGCGCGGCTGCATGCCGATCCCGCCTTCCGCGCGCAGATCGCCGCGCAGTTCGACGGCGACTACAAGCTGGCCTTCCATCTGGCGCCGCCGCTGCTGGCGCACCGCAAGCCCGGTTCCGACGTGCCGGCCAAGATGACGTTCGGCGGCTGGATGATGCCGGCCTTCGGCGCGCTGGCCCGGCTCAAGTCCCTGCGCGGCACGCCGTTCGACGTCTTCGGCTACACGCGGGAGCGCAAGCGCGAACGCGCGCTGCGCGACCGCTACCTGGCCTTCGCCGAAGAACTGGCGTCCGGCCTGCGGGTCGACAACAAGGAGGCGGCGTTGAAGCTGGCGCAGTTGCCGGACCAGGTGCGCGGCTACGGCCACGTGAAGCTGGCGGCGCTGGACAAGGCCGATGCGCAGTGGACCGAACTGGCCGCGCGCTTCCGCGCCGCCAGGGTGGTGGAACTGAAGCGCCAGGCCTGATCAGTTCCTGGCCGGGTCGTAGGACAGCTCGGCCTTGTAGCCGTCCGGCGCGATCGAAGTATCGAAAGGATAGCTGCCGTAGTTCTGCTGGTCGACCAGTCCCAGGTTGACCAGGATGGTGTGCGGCAGGTCCTTGCCACGACCCTCCAGCAGGTTGACGGCGGCATTGATGGCCACCCGCGCCTGGCTCACGCCCTTGGTGTCGGCAGCGGCGTAGATGTCGCCGCCGCGGATCAGGCGGGCGATTTCGTCGGTGAGGTCGTAGGCCACCACGCGCAGCTTGCCCTTCAAGCCGGCGGCCTTGATCGGCTGGACCGCGGCCGGCGCGCAGCCGGTGCAGCCAAGCAGGTAATCGAGCTTGGCGCCGTGCTTGGCCAGCAGCTGCGCCGCCAGTTGCGACTGGATCTGGCGGTCGCTGTCGCCGTAGCGGATGTCGATGATGTTGACCGGGATCGCCGCTTCCTGCGCGGCGATGCGCGTCCCGTCGACTTCACCCTTGACCCAGCCCGCGCCCATGGGGCCGGGCAGCAGCGCGATGTTGACCGACTTCAGGCCGCGCTGCTGGGCGTCGCGCACCATCCAGCGCGTCGCCTCCACGCCCATGTTTCGTAGCGAGGTCGTGACCTTGATGGTCAGGTCGTCGCTGCGGCTGTCGTTGGCCAGCTCGAACACCGGGATGCCGGCGGCACGCGCTTTGGCGATCGAGTTGTTATTGGCCGTCATGCCGATCGGCGAGATGACGATGGCGTCGTACTTGGCGGTGATGGCGGCGTCCATCTGGCGCAGCTGGCCTTTCAGGTCGTCGTAGCCGGTGGCCGGCAGGATGTCGACCGCGACCCCGAGCCGGCGCGCCTCGCTGATGACGCCATAGCTGCAGCCGACCCAGTACGGATCCTTCAAATGCGGGAACAGGAAGGCGATGCGCCAATGCTTGCTGGCCTTGGGCGCCATCGCATAGCTGCCGGGGACCACGCGGCCGCTGGCCAGCGCGTCGTCGGCCGAGCCGTTGGCCTGCAGCGGGCGGAAGATCGATACCACCGGCACCGGCGCGAATTTGGCGATGGGCGCCGCCGGGGCGGCGATGGCCGGCAGGATGCTCGCGCCCAGCGCACTAAGGCTGGCCAGTACTCGTAAACGGCGTTTGAACATACGATGTTTTTCTTCCGGTTCGGCGGATGGAGCGTGTTTAGTACAATTCTAACCGCATCGGCTGGCGCGAGGGGCGTGCTGACAATTGTCATGTCAAAGTTGTGGCATTTGCGTCTGGTTTGCCCCCGCAGCTCGCGGCACACTGTCGTCATTCCAACCTGGAGACTACGATGAAACCTGTAATTTCGACTGTGCTGTTCGCTTGTGGCCTCGGCCTGACCCTCCCGGCGCTGGCCGACACCTGGCTGGTACGCGACGCCCGCGTGTTCGACGGCGAACAAATGCACGCCAAACGCTCGGTGCTGATCAAGGACGACAAGATCGTCGACGCTGACTTTCACGGCGCGGTGCCGGCCGGCGCCCACCTCGGCGCCGGCGCCGGCCGCACGCTGCTGCCAGGGCTGATCGACGCCCACGTCCACGCCTACCAACACCTGGAGCTGCCGCTGATGTTCGGCGTGACCACGCAGATCGACATGTTCACCGCTGTGGAAACGATGCAGGCGATGAGCGAGAAAATGCGCGCCAACGCCAATCACGGCCAGGCCGACCTGTATTCGGCCGGCACGCTGGCCACCGCGCCGGAGGGCCACGGCACCGAATACGGCGTGCCGATCCCCACGCTGACGCGTCCCGAGGACGCCCAGGCCTTCGTCGACGCCCGCATCGCCGAGGGCTCGTACTTCATCAAGATCGTGATGGAGAGCGGTTGGCCCGGCCATCCGATGAAAACGCTGGACCTGCCGACGGTGAAAGCCGTCATCGCGGCCGCCCATGCGCGCGGCAAGCTGGCGGTGGTCCACATCAGCAAGCTGGCCGACGCCCGCGCCGCGCTGGAGGCGGGCGCCGACGGCCTGGCCCACCTGTTCAACGCCCGCGCCATGAGCGGCGAGGAAGTGGCAGCCTTCGTCCAGTTGGCGCAGCGGAAGCACGCCTTCATCATCCCGACCCTGAGCGTGCTGGAAAGCGTCGCCGGCCTGCGCGAGGAGGACGTGATGGGTGACGCCGGCCTGGCGGCCCTGCTCACCAAGGAGCAGATGGCGCCGTTGAAGTCCCCGTACAGCCCCCAGGCCAATGCTGCATTGATGGCGGCGCCGCGGCAGCTGGTGGCGGCGCTGGGCAAGGCCGGCGTGCCGGTACTGGCCGGCACCGACGCCGGGAACGCCGGCACCCAGCACGGTGTGAGCCTGCTGCACGAGATGCGCTCGCTGGTGGAGGCCGGGCTGACGCCTCGGCAGGCGCTGGCCGCCGCCACGTCGGCGCCGGCGCGCGCCTTCAGGCTGGCCGATCGCGGCCGCATCGCCAAGGGCTACAAGGCCGACCTGCTGCTGGTGCAGGGCGACGCCGGCAGCGATATCGGCGCGCTGCACCACATCGTCGAAGTGTGGAAGGACGGCGACGCCGCCAGCCCGCTGCGCAAGGCCCAGCAGGACAAGGTGGCGCAGGAACTGGCGCCGCGCACGCAGCCGGCGATGGCGCTGCCGGACGGCGGCCGTATCAGCCAGTTCACGGCCGACAAGCTGGCCAGCCCGATCGGCATGGGCTGGGTGCCATCCACCGACCAATTCGCCGGCGGCAAATCCACCGTCGAACTGAAGGTGCGGGAGGCCGGCACGGTCGCGGTGAACGCGAAGGTGGTGCCCGGCTTTGCCTATCCCTGGGCCGGACTGGCCTTCATGCCGGGCGCGCAGATCATGCAGCCGGCCGACCTGCGCGGCGCCAAGGTGCTGCGATTCCGCGTCAAGGGCGACGGCCGGCGCTACAATGTCGCCGTCCTGTCGAGCGGGTTGACCATCCCGGTCAACCAGGGCTTCGAGACCTCGGACGAATGGAAAGAGGTGGCGCTGCCGTTCGACCGCTTCAACGGCATCGACTTCGGCGCCGTGACCATGATAGCGTTCAACGCCGGCCCGGCGGTGGGCGACTACCAGTTCCAGATCGCCGACGTGCGGCTGGTGAACGAATAACAGAACGGGGAAGAGCTTGGGCATTGGACAGAATGTAGTGAACGCGCTGCGCGCACCGTGGGTGCCGCCGGCCGTGGGCAAGGGACCGTACCTGTGGGCGTGGTCGTTCCTGTTCATCCTGTGGAAGTACGTCTACGTCGCCCCCAGTCCGGCCGAGGTGGTGTGGCTGGTGTTGACGGTGCTGGTGTTCTTCCCCGTGTATTTCCTCAGCTTCTGGCGCTGCAACCTGCAGGTGGTGCCGCTGCTGCTGTTTGTCGTGCTGCTGGGCGTGCTGTGGGCGCCGTATAATTCCGGCGCCAGCACCTTCTTCATCTTCGGCTGCGCCATGTGCTCGCGCTTCGAACGGCGCGGCTATTCCTACCTGGGGATCGCGCTGGTGCTGCTGTGCGCCTGCGTGATGACCCCTTATGTCACGTTGAAGATCAACTTCCTTGCGCCGGCGCTGATCGTCGGCGGTCCGGTCGGATTCGCCAGCGTCATCGAGGAAAACATGCGGCGCTCGCGCGACCAGCTGCTGCGCAAGCAGGAGGAGGTGGCGCACCTGGCGCGCATCGCCGAGCGCGAACGCATCTCGCGCGACCTGCACGACCTGCTGGGCCATACGCTGTCGATGATCACGCTGAAGGCCGAGCTGGCGGGCAAGCTGCTGGAGCGCGACCCGGCGGCCTGCCGCGATGAGATCCGCGATATCGAACAGACCGCGCGCAACGCCCTGAACGAGGTGCGTTCGGCGGTGACGGGCATCCGCCAGACCGGCTTCGCGCACGAGCTGGCGACGGCGCGCGCCAGCCTGGCGGCGGCCAGGGTCGGCTTCACCGAGCAGGTGCAGCCGTGCGTGCTGCCGGCCGCGCTGGAGAACGTGCTGTCGCTGGCGCTGCGCGAGGCGGTGACGAATATCCTGCGCCACGCCGGCGCCTCGCACTGCGAGGTGAGCATGACGCTGGAGTCGGGCATGGTGCTGCTGCGGGTGCGCGACAACGGCCAAGCGCTGGAGCGGGGCGGCGCCATCGTGCACGGCTCGGGCCTGAGCGGCATGAAGGAGCGCGTGACGGCGCTGGGCGGGCGCCTGGCGCTGCGGGTCGACAGCGGGCTGGCGCTGGAACTGAGTTTGCCGATGGGAGGGACAGCATGACGATGATATCCGTGGTGATCGCCGAAGACCAGGCGCTGGTGCTCGGCGCGCTGGCCGCGCTGCTCAAGCTGGAGGGCGATCTCGATGTGGTGGGCCGCGCCGCCAACGGCCAGCAGGCGCTGGCGCTGTGCCAGTCGCTGCGGCCGGACATCCTGCTGACCGATATCGAGATGCCGCTGATGACCGGGCTGGAACTGGCCGCCGCGCTGGCCGCGCAAAGCCTGCCGACGCGGGTGATGATCGTGACCACCTTCGCCCGCAGCGGCTATCTGCGGCGCGCGCTGGGCGCCGGCGTGCGCGGCTACCTGCTCAAGGACGCGCCGGCCGAGACGCTGGCGGCGGCCATCCGCACCGTGCACGCGGGCGGGCGCGCCATCGCGCCGGAGCTGGCGCTGGAGAGCTGGAGCGGCAAGGAGGATCCGCTCAACGAGCGTGAGCGGCAGGTGCTGCGGCTGGCCGGCGAGGGCCGCAGCAGCGGCGACATCGCGCGCCAGATCCACCTGTCCGAGGGCACGGTGCGCAACTACCTGTCGGAGGCGATCAGCAAGCTCGATGCCGGCAACCGCGTCGAGGCCTTCCGCCTGGCCCGCGATGCAGGCTGGCTGTAATAGAATAGCGCGACTTTTCCCCATCTTAGGAGTTTCCATGCATCGTCAACTCGCAGCGCTGCTGCTGGCCGTGGCCGCGCTCGACGCCGCCGCCAGCGAATCGGCCAGCGGCACATTCACCGCGACCCAGTCCTGCGAGGCGTTCGCCTCCTTCGCCAAGCGCACCAATCCGGGCGAGGCCAAGGTCGCCGCCGGCACCGCCTACACGGTGCGCGAGATTAACAAGGTCGAATACGACTGGCTGCGGGTGGAGGTGCCAGGCGCCGAGCCGTCGCTGCGCTGGGTGCAGCGCAGCTGCGGCACGCCGGCGCTGGCCGAGCAGGCGGTCAAGGCGCCGTCCGGCGGCAACGGCGGCGAGTCGTGCAGCATCGCCAACAAGCAGGACAGCTATGTGCTGGCGATCACCTGGCAGCCCGGGTTCTGCGAGCACGTGCCCTACAACGGCAAGAAGCCGGAATGCGACGCCATGAACAGCGGCGCGCTGGAAGCCAAGACCCTGAGCCTGCACGGCCTGTGGCCGAACAAGAAGGAGTGCGGCACCCGCTACGGCGGTTGCGAGGGCCCGGCTTTCGCGCTGACCAAGGAAACCATCGACAAGGTGGCGCCGTGGATGCCCAACTTCTACTTCGAGCGCACGTTCGGCGCGTACGAGTGGAACAAGCACGGCAAATGCCAGGCGCTGCCGCCGGACGAGTATTTCGTCAAGGCCGTGTCGGCGGTCAAGGTGGTGAACGATTCGGAGGTCGGCAAGATCGTGCTGGGCAGCGCCGGCAAGAGCTTCCGCGTCGGCGAGTTCTTCGACCGCGTCAAGGCGCGCTATGGCGAGCGGGTGGCGGCCAGCATCACGCTGGTGTGCACCCAGCGCAAATACCTGCAGGAGATCCGGGTGGCGCTGCCGCTCGATTTCAGCACCGGCGGCGAGCTGCCGCAACTGGTCGGCAACGCCGCCCCGGCGGCACCGCGCGAGATCGGCTGCGACGACCAGGTGCTGGTCGAGGCGGCCGGCAGGAACTAGACAGGCTAGGCCGGCGCTCAGGCGGCCGGCAATTCCCGCAGTCCGCTCCAGGACAGCGAGGCCGCTTCCGTCACCAGCACCGAGACCCCGGTATGGATGGTTTCCGCCAGGCGGTGGACGGCGTCGCGCACCTCGTTGATGGTTTCGTTGCCGTGGTAGATGAACGTGCCGGGCGGCAGGTGATAGGCGCGGCCATCGTCGGCCTTGACGCCGGCGGCGATGTTGTATTTCGACAGTTCGTGGCTCAGGCGCACGATGCTGTCGGCGGCGGCATCGGTGAAGGAGACGTGAATTATGTAGTTGATCATGGTCGGGCCTTGGTTGATGAAGTTGCATCATGCAGCAAGGCCCAGGCAAATGCAATCCAAAGAAAAGCCCCGAGCAGGAGGGAAACCTGTCGGGGCTTAGTGTCAATGGCCGGAGAAAGCTTGTTGACTGGAAGGCATCATAATGGAAGACGCTTAAGATTGCCTTAATTGCCATTCCGGGCGGGGGCTTTGGCGGCGCGCGCGGATGGTGTAGCATGCGGGACGGCGATTTGGCCGGGCGCACAGGCGCCGGCCCGCCGGTATTTCGAGGACAACTATGCAAATCAAAATTAACGACGTGTTGCGCGGCTATATCGAGCCGCTGACCGAGGCCGAATACGCGGCCCTGGAGCGCAGCATCCTGGTGGAAGGCTGCCGCGACGCGCTGGTGCTGTGGGAAGACGTGCTGGTGGACGGCCACAACCGCTACCAGATCTGCCAGCAGCATGGCGTGCCGTTCAAGGTCACGGAAAACACCAGCTTCCGCAACCTGGACGACGTCAAGCTGTGGATGATCGATAACAACCTGGGCCGCCGCAGCATTTCCGACTTCCAGCGCGGCGTGCTGGCGTTGCGCAAGAAGGAAATCGTCGCGGCCCGCGTGGCCGAGCTGGCCGCGCAGGCGGCCGCCGAGGATGCGGCCATCGCGCCGCCCGAGGGCGAGGCGCCCAAGGCCAAGCCGGCCGCCATGCCGCTGACCTCGCGCGAGGACATCGCCCGCGCCGCGCGCCTGAGCAGCGCCACCATCAGCCAGATCGAAAAGATCCAGAAGACGGCCACGCCGGAGCTGGTGGAGGCGGTCCGTTCGGGCACGATCTCGATCAACGCGGCCGCCACGGTGGCCTCGCTGCCGGAGGCGGACCAGGTGGCTGCCGTGGCCGGCGGCAAGAAGGAGTTGCAGAAGGCCGCCAAGGAGGTGCGCGAACTGCGCGCCGCCTCGCGTCCGGCCAAGGAACCGAAGGAGGGCGGCGGCGACTACGGCCGGCCGCTGACGGAGGTCGAGGAACTGCGCGCCGAGAACGCCTCGCTCAAGGAAAAGAACGCGGCGCTGCGGGCGGAAATCACCGCGCTGCAGCTGCGCATCTCGGAGCTGGTCGACGCCAGCTGAGTTGTAGTCCCCACCACCGCCCGGAGTCCTGTCGATGCGTTCTTGCTTAGCCCTGATGTGTTGTGTTGCGATGAGTACGGCGGTGGCGGCGCCGCCGGTGGCCAAGCCCGAGGCCGTGCGCCTGAAGGCAGAGGCCCAGCGCGTGACCATCCTGCGCGACAAGTGGGGCATCCCCCATGTCTACGGCAAGACCGACGCCGACGCCGTGTTCGGCCTGATGTACGCGCAGGCCGAGGACGACTTCAAGCGGGTCGAGCTCAACTACATCAACGCCATGGGCCGGTTGGCCGAGGTCGAAGGCGAGGCCGAGCTGTATCGCGACCTGCGCATGAAGCTGTTCATCAATCCGGCCGAGCTGCAGGCGCAGTACAAGCAAAGCCCGGCGTGGCTGAAGCAGTTGATGGTGGCCTTCGCCGACGGCTTGAACTACTACCTCGCCACCCACCCGGATGTGAAGCCGGCGTTGATCACGCACTTCGAGCCGTGGATGGCGCTCAGCTTCAGCGAAGGCAGCATCGGCGGCGACATCGAATCGGTGGACATCAAGCAGTTGCAGGAGCAGTACGCCAACGGCGCCAAATTGCCGCTGGCGCCGCCGGTGCTGCTGTCGGCGCGCGGCGACGGCGTCGACCTGGACAAGGAGCCGGGCGGCTCCAACGGCTTCGCCATCGCGCCCGCGCTGAGCAAGGACGGCCACGCGCTGCTGCTGATTAATCCGCACACCTCGTTCTACTTCCGGCCCGAGGTGCAGATGCACAGCGAGCAGGGCCTGAACGCATATGGCGCCGTGACCTGGGGCCAGTTCTTCGTCTACCAGGGCTTCAACGACCGGCTGGGCTGGATGCACACGTCCGGCGGCGGCGATGTCATCGACGAATACCTGGAGACGATCAACGAGAAGGACGGCCGGTTTTACTACCAGTACGGCCAGGAACAGCGGCCGTTGAAGGCGGTCGACATCGCGCTGCCGTACAAGACGGCGGACGGCATGGCCAGCAAGACGGTCAGGGTGTACTACAGCCACCACGGCCCGATCGTGCGCGCGAAGGATGGCAAGTGGATCGCCGTGCGGCTGATGAACGAGCCCTTGAAGGCGCTGACGCAATCCTACATCCGCACCAAGGCGCGCAGCTACAAGGAGTTCTACAAGGCCATGGAGCTGCGCACCAATTCGTCCAACAACACCGTGTACGCCGACGCCGACGGCAACATCGCTTACTTCCACGGGAACTTCATCCCCAGGCGCGATCCGAAATTCGACTGGAAGCATCCGGTCGACGGCAGCGACCCCGCCACCGAATGGCAGGGCCTGCACGCGGTGAACGACACCATCACGCTGTTCAACCCGAAGAACGGTTGGATACAGAACACCAACAACTGGCCCTACACGGCGGCCGGCGCATACAGCCCGAAGGCGCGCGACTATCCGGCCTATATGTCGATGAATCCCGAGAACCCGCGCGGCATCCACGCGGTGCGGGTGCTGGAGAACAAAAAGAACTTCACGCTCGACAGCCTGATCGCCAGCGCCTACGACACGCAGCTGCCGGCCTTCGAGCCGCTGCTGCCGCAGCTGTTCGCGGCGTGGGACGAACTGCCCGACGGCGATCCGTTCAAGGCCAGCCTGGCGCCGCAGATCGCCGCGCTGCGCGGCTGGAACATGCGCTACGCGCTGGAGTCGGTGCCGACTTCGCTGGCGGTCTTCTGGGCGCAGGACCTGACGGCGACCTACGGCGCGGCCGCCAAGGCGCGCGAGGTGCAGGTGCTCGACTACCTGCAGGCCGCGATCACGCCGCAGCAGCGCTTGCAGGCCTTGGAGCGCGCGTCGGCCAAATTGGCGGCGGACTTCGGCACTTGGCAGACGCCGTGGGGTGAGATCAACCGCTTCCAGCGCCTGACCGGCGACATCGTCCAGCCCTTCGACGACAGCAAGCCCAGTCTGCCGGTGGCGTTCGCGTCGGCCAACTGGGGTTCGCTGGCGGCCTACGGCATGACATCAAAGAGCCAGACCAAAAAGATCTACGGCGAGCGTGGCAACAGCTTTGTGGCGGCGGTGGAGTTCGGGCCGCGCATCAAGGCGCGCAGCATCCTGGCGGGCGGAGAGAGCGGCGATCCGGCCTCGCCGCATTTCAGCGACCAGGCCGCGATGTACGCGCGCGGCGAATTCAAGGACGTGTTGTTCTACAAGTCGGACGTGGAAAAGCACCTGGAACGCAAATATCACCCCGGCGACTGAGGCTGTTCCTCGGGCGGGATCGCTTCGGGAGCCGGCGTTTGGGCGGGCTCCCTGATCCACGCCAGGTTCTCGACCTTGTTGTTGCGCAGGTTGCCGTCCTTGTGGCGGACGTTCTTCAGGCCCGATGGATTGGGCAGGTGGACTTCGGCCACCAGGTCGTGCACCAGGAATTCGCCTGTGCGCTGGCCGTTGCGCAGCTTGACCATCAAGCCCTCCGGCGTGACCTTGGGCCGCAGCGCCGTCACCTTGGGGCCGCCGGCGGCCAGCACGCGGCCATCCTTCGACACCTTGTAGAAGTCGCTGCCGGGCACCGGCTTGGCGCTGGCCACGCCGATCGAGTAGATGGCGCCAATGGCCAGTACGCCAATGATGATTAAGAGGAATTCCATGAGCTCTCAGGCTGATTACGCAATGCCCGGATACTAGCACCTAAATCGCATCGAGCGAACGGCGAATATCGGCCCTTAAGTCCTCTATATCCTCGATTCCGACCGACAGCCGTATCAAGCCGTCGCCGATGCCCAGCCTGGCGCGTTGCGCCGGCGGGATGGTGGCGTGGGTCATCAGGGCCGGATGCTCGATCAGGCTCTCGACGCCGCCCAGGCTCTCGGCCAGCGCGAACACCGAGCAGCTTTCCAGGAAGCGGCGCGCGCCCGGCAGGTCGGTCTTCAGGTCGATGGAGATGATGCCGCCGAAGCCGTCCATCTGGCGCTTGGCCAGCTCGTGCTGCGGGTGCGATTCCAGGCCGGGGTAGTAGACCTTGCGCACCTCCGGCTGCTGCTCCAGCCAGCGCGCCAGCTCCAGCGCGCTGCGGCAGTGGCGTTCCATGCGGATCGCCAGCGTCTTCACGCCGCGCAGCGCCAGGAAGCTGTCGAACGGCCCGGCGATGGCGCCCACCGAATTCTGCAGGAAGCCGAGCTGCTCGCTCCACGCCTGCTGGTGCGGCTCGCCGCCCACCACGGCGATGCCGCCGATGATGTCCGAGTGGCCGTTCAGGTACTTGGTGGTCGAATGCACCACGATGTCGAAGCCGTGTTCCAGCGGGCGCTGCACCAGCGGGCTGGCGAAGGTGTTGTCGGCCACGGCGATGATGCCGCGCTCGCGGCAGATCGTGGCGATCGCCTTCAGGTCGGCCAGCTTGAGCATCGGGTTGGTCGGCGTTTCGACCCACACCATCTTGGTCTCGGGCTTGATCGCGGCCAGCAGGTTTTCCGGATTGGTCAGGTCGACATAGGTGAAGTCGTGGCCGGCGCTGCGGCGGCGCACGCGCTCGAACAAGCGGTAGGTGCCGCCGTACATGTCGTCGCCGGCGATGATGTGGCTGCCGGCGTCGGCCAGTTCCAGCACCGTCGAGATCGCCGCCAGGCCGGAGGCGAAGGCGTAGCCCTGGGCGCCGCCCTCCAGGTCGGCCACGCAGCGCTCCAGCGCCCAGCGGGTCGGGTTGTGCGAGCGGCCGTAGTCCAGGCCCTTGTGCACGCCTGGGCTGTCCTGCACGAAGGTGGAGGTGGCGTAGATCGGCGGCATGATGGCGCCGGTCGACGGGTCGGGCGATTGGCCGGCGTGGATCACGCGTGTGGCCAGGGCGGCTTTTTTGTGCGGTTGGCTCAAGATAAAGTCCTTCTCAGGTGGTTCAGCAAATCGAAGCGGGTGATCAAGCCGTAGAACGCGTCGGCGTCGGCCACCACGGCGGTCAGGCCACGGTCCAGCGTGCTGCGCAGCGCCTGCACGCTGGCGCTCGGGTGCAGCGTTTCGAGGCGCGACGTCATGGTCGCGCCGC
>NZ_JABWEF010000029.1:0-68090 GCF_013369445.1 Duganella sp. BJB1802
GGGGGGTGGCGGCCGGGGGGGGCGCGCAGCGGGTTGACCACGCCTTGCACGCCGAGCGGGCGGGTGGACAGCAGCGTGATCTGGCCCGGCTGCACGTTGCCGCTGCGGCCTATGCCGACGCGGAATTGCGCGCGCAGGTTGTCCTGGCCGGTGGGCAGGCGCGCGCCGTGGGCGCCATCGCCGAAGACCACGGTGGCGGCGCCGGCGGCGTCGGTGGTCAGTTCGTAGGCGCGCTGGCCGGGGGCGGCGTCCAGCAGGGAGTCGACTTCATTCCAGCGCACGTCGTTGACGCGGATGAGCTGCGTTCCGCGCACGCCGCTGGCGGTGGGCGCGGCCACGTAGGTGAGCGGTGCGCGCTTGAGCGTGTAGGCGGCGAGGCGGGCCCGCGCGTCGCCGGAGCCCATCACCTCGGACACGGTTTCGCCGTGCGAGGCCGGCACCACGTTGCCATACACGGTGACGCTGTCGCGGCGGTAGGTGAAGGCCAGCTTGTTGCGCAGGTAGACCACGGTGTGGCGGCTGTCGGCGGGCGAGGCGGGGTCGGCGACCTGCTTGATGGCGTCGATCATGGCCAGCTCGCCGTCGCGGATGCCGGGCAGCGCGACGCCGTTCGCCGTGATGTCGGTGCGTTCGCCGGCCACGATGATCCAGCGGCCCACGTCCAGCCCGTCGTACAGGCCGTTGAGGACGACGTTGTCGCCGCCGACGTCGTCCGCGATCGGCTCGGTGGCCAGCGTGACCAGCTCGCTCTGCACGGCGTACACGGTGTTGCGGTGGTAGGCGAGCGAGGTGGCCAGGTCGCCGAGGCTCGCGTCGACGTCGTGCAGTACGTCGAGCATCTTGCCGCTGTCGGGATCGACCAGTTCCAGCCGCGTGACTTTGCTGTTGAGGCTATAGTCGCCACGGTTGGCGGTGCTGGCGCCGATCACGCGGGCGAAACGCACCGTGTGGCTGCTGGCGTTCTGCACGCGCGGCGTCTGGATCAGCGCGTAGCTGTCCGGGTGGACCGCGTCGTTGACGCCGTCAAGGAAGGCGTAGCGGTGGTCGATTTCCGCCGCCGTCCAATCGGTGTCGTTGGCGTCGCGGATGACGGAGGCTTGCAGCGGCGCGTTGGCGCCATACGGGCTGTGCACGGAACGGAGCAGGTACAGGTCCGGTGCGATATCCTGCGTGGCGGGGGTGCCTGGCAGTTGGCCCCAGGCCGCGTACAGATGGGCGCCCAGGCTGGGCGTCAGCGATTGCAGCAGCGCGCCGCGTGTGGCACCGCTCGCTTCCAGGCCGGCGGAGGCCTTGCGGTCCAGGTAGCGGGGTGCGCGCAGTTGCGCCTCGGGCGCGGTTTCCAGCGCTGCGAGGCTGGCGTCGATGTCGGCGGATTCGATGGAGATCGGTTTGCTGTGGGTCGGTGTGAGGAGCGCGTCAAGGATGTCGCCTGCCGGGTCATCGACGGCGGAGAACCCTGTCGATGTCTCGCTGATGCTGGAGAACGCGTCGATGGCACTGGCGCCGAGCAGGTAGGAGACCAGCGCTTCCAGCAACTGCACCAGCTTGGGGTCGGCATGATCGCCGGCTTGTGCGACTTTCTTCTGCGTTTCGTCGGTCAGCGCCAGGATCTTGGCGGCGAGGTCGGGCGTCAGGCCGGGGCGGGGCTTCAGCGTCAGCACCACGCTGGCGGTCAGCACGTCGTTGCGGGTGCTGGCGATCTCGCGGCCCACTTGTTGTCCCTGCAGGTCGCCGAAGTGGAACAGCAGGCGTTCGCCGGGACGCACCACCAGGCTGGCGTCGTTGAGGCGGAACTCGAGCCGGGTCAGCGCGTCGACGCGTTTGATCGCCGGCACGCGGGTCAGGCGCGGCGGCATCATGCTCCACTCGGCGCGCGCTTGCAGGGCTTCGTCGGTTTCGAAGGTCTGCATCTGTTCGCCGGGCTGGGGGACGGTCTGGGTCTTGGCGCCGGCCGGGATTTCCACCGGCGCGGCGGCGGCGTCCAGCAGGAACGCCAGGTGCACGGTCGCGGCCACGCCGGGACGCGGCTTGTAGCCGACCTCCGATGCCAGTTCGCGCAGCGAGCGTTCGCTGCGCGCGGTGCGCAGATAGGCTTCGTTGGTCAGCCGTTCACGGTAGAAGGTCAGCACGTCGGCTGCGACGGACCAGGCGTCGAGCAGGGCGATCGCGGGATCGGTGAGGTCGCGGGTGCCGAGGGCGCGCAACGCCGGCGCGTCGCGGGCGCTGAGGCGGCGCAGCGCGTCGGCGAAGAAGTCGCCATGGTTGCCGATGCGGGTGCGCAGGGTGTCGCGGCCGGCGCGGTTGGCGGGTGGCGCCAGCGTGGCCGGGGTGCCGCAGGCGCAGTCGCAGTCGCAAGCGGTGCCGGCGCAGGGATCGCAGTGATGGTCGCAGCTCATCGTCCACCTCTCACATTCAATGTCAGCGTGCCGCGCTCGGGGAAGTCGGGATTGCCGTCCAGCTGGGCGATTTCGTCGGCGGCGATGGGCAGCAGGCCGTCCGCCAGGGTGCGCTGCGCATCGGCCGGGGCGACGTCGGCGCGGGCGAATGTCACCATCGCGACGTGGGCCACGCCTTCGGTTTGCTGGGCCAGGGCGACCAGGACGGAGGCGCGGATGTCTTGTCCGAACTGGAGGCGGTCTTCGTGGAACAGGCCCAGCTTGCCGTCCGCCAGCCGGCGGTTGGACAGGGCGTCGGACAGTGCGCGCTTGACTTCGGCGCGGATGGCGCCTGGCGCGACGCAGATGTCCATTTCGATCCGCAAAGGCACGCGGAGCGCGGGCAGCAGGCGCAGGTCGTGGCCGATGCGGCGGACCATTTGCAGGCGCTCCCGGGTTTGCGCTTCAAGCAATGGGTCGTCGTCGGCGGACGCGTAGCGGTCGAGGGCGACGGCGGCTTCGTACCAGCTGCCGCTCCACACCAGTTCCGCGTAGGCGCCCTGGATGCGGGCGTCGTTGGCGGCGATCTCGGCGTAGTCGGCGGCGGCGATGGCGCGCTCCAGCACGCGGCCGTAGGCGCGCGGTGCGTACTGTTTGACGTCGGCCACCGGTTCGGGCTCGCGGCCGCCGGTTGCGGGCATCGGGTTGCGCGGATTTAAGTCGATACCGGACACCAGCCCGTTGCGGATGGCGATCCAGACGATGGTGTCGTGGCCAACGTTGCCGGCGGCGCCGTTGCCGATCCGGTAGCGCGCGCGGAAGCGGCTGTTGGCCGGGGGGACGCGGCCGTCGTCGTCGCTGCCGAAGCGCAGGTGGGCGTAGCCTTCGTCGTCGACTTCGGTGACGAACACCTGGTCGTCGCGCTCGCTGGCGAGCAGGTCGGGCACGGCGTGCCAGCCGTAGCTGCCTTCCCAGACGATCTGGCTGGATTCCGGCGGCTCGGGCCAGCCCCGGTCCAGCCGCAGTTGCGGCAGGGCCTGGCGCGGGTCCTGGGTCAGCATGGCGGTGGCCGGGGCCGGCTCGGAGGGCAAGGCTGCGGCCCAGGTCAGGCCGTTGCGGGCGAGCGTCGGGTTGAACGGGGCGGGTGTGATGGTGATGTCGGCGGCCATGCCGTCGCAGGCGCAGCAGCCTTGCGTGCTTTCCTCGCCGACGATCCAGCTGTCGTCGCCGCGTTCGATGTCGATGCCTTGGTCGACCAGTACCACGTTGCCGCGCGCGACCGCGCATTCGACCCAGCGGCAATCGGGCGCGGCGGTGCGGGCGGACAGGCACAGCATCCAGGGCAGTGCGTCGGCGCGGTCCCATTCGATGTCGAGCAGCAGTGTGCCGGTCAGCGGATCGTGCAGTTCGGTGACGCGGGTCAGGCGGACCGCGTGGCGGCGTGCGGGATCGGCGTCGGCGCCCGAGCCGGTGACGCCGCTGCGGATTTCTTCGAAGATCAGCACGTCGCCAGCGGCCAGGTGGAGCGTGCGGCGCGGCTCGGCGTTCGACGCGGCTTCGTCCGAATCGCGCAGCGTAGCGTTGGTGGTGCCGGCCGGCAGGCAGCAGCCCTGGTTGTGCCAGGTGTAGAAGTGGATCTCGTTGTGGGCGACGCTCAGGTGCAGCTTGCCGTCGCCGCCCAGGTCGATGGCCTGGAACAGCGTGGCCTGGTCGATGCGCTGCAGTTCCTGCCATGATTTCAATCCGGGCACCACCACCTGCTGTTGCGGCGGCGGCGCGGCGAATACCAGCTCGGACAGGGGCAAGGCGATGTCGGCCGAGGTCTCGACCGTTAGCCAGGCGCGGGCGTTGCAGCCTTCGTGCATGCGGTAGTCGAGCAGCCGGGCGTGGCGCCGCACCGAGATGCGCCGGCGCGCGGTGCCGAGATAGGCTTCGGTGGCGACGGCGTCCAAGGTGTAGCTGAACTGGTCGGCGATGTAGGCCAGCACTTCGACCACGGTGACGCCCAGGTCGGGCAGGTGGCGTTCGCGCCAGTCCGGCATGACGGAGCTTATGCGGTCGAGCAGCAGGCGGCGGAAGCTGTTGAAGTCGCGCGCCAGGTAGTCGATGGCGGGCGCGGGGGCGGCCGGTGGCATCGGGCAAGGCGGCGCCAGGCAGTCGAGGTCGGACGGGCAGTCGATGCGGAATGAGAACGCGGCGCAGGCGTAGCGCGGGTCGATGCCGGCTGGCACCGGGCGCAGGCGCGGCACCGGGGCGGGCAGGGGATCGTCGCTGCAGCGGCTGGTGCGCCGCTCCGGTTCGATCAGGCACAGGCAGTAGCTGGAAAAGTCGCCGGTGCGGTCCACGCTGACGCGCAGGCAGACGTCGCCGTCCTCGTGCTGCTCGAATTCGGCGCCGGTGACCTGGATGCCGGTGATGCGCTCGCCACCTTCGATGAGCAGGTTCTCGCGGTCCAGTCCGGCCGGCGGCTGGCCGAAGAAGCGCACGCACAGGGTCAGGCCGTCCGGATAGACTTCGACATAATCGACCCCGGCCAGCTGTCCGCCGGCCCGCACCAGCGCGCGGCGCAGGTCGTCGCTGCACTGCGCGCCGGATTGCGATGTGCACGGTTGGCTGTTCATGTCAGGCTCCGGCTGAAGTTTTCGGTGACGATCTCGCCCGTGGGGCGCAGCATGTAGCGGACGGTGACGCGCAGCGTGGCGTCGTCGCTCAGCACCTCAACGCCGCGCAGTTCGATCAGGTCGCCCAGCCATTGGGTCAGCGCGGCCTGCACGGTCAGCTGCAGCGTCGCGGCCAGTTCAGCGCTGTTGGGGGCGAAGATCGATTGCAGCAGGCCGCTGCCGAATTCCGGCCGTATCACCCGCTCGCCCGGATTGGTGAACAGCAGCATCTCCATCATGTCGCGCACGTGGTCGGCGTCGGTGGAGGCCAGGCTGCGGCCGTCGGCGCCGATCTGGTAGGGGAAGGCGATGTTCATGGCGTTCTCCGCTCAGATGGCATTGACGCGCTGCTGGCCCGGCGCCAGGATCAGCGGTGTGGGGTTGGGCACGCAGGTCGATGTGGCCGGCACGATGCCCACCGGCAGGCCCATCGATGTGACGCGCGCCGCGCCGACGGTCAGCTTGCCGCTGACGCACGGCGGTGAGCCGGACGAGGCGGAGGGAAAGCCGCAGCCGGTGATGGTGTAGGTGTGGGCCAGCGTCACCACCGCCATGCCCATCACGCTCAGGCGGCTGGTGGGGGGCAGTGGCGTGGCCTTGCCGGCATGGCTGCAGGTGACGACGGCGTTCACGGTGAGCAGGAGTCCGGGCATGATTATTTGACGTAGAGCGCTGCGGTGAGTGGGTTGCCGTCCGGCGTGCCGTTGATTTGCACGCCGGGCAGGCCGAAGATGCGCACGCCCGTCGGCTCGACCGCGATGAACGAGGTGCCGCTCTTGAGCAGCACGCCGCCCTGGGGCAGCAGCGGCGGCAGCGGCGTGTCGCTAATGACCAGCGCGTGCTTGAGCAGCGATTCGATGGTCAGGATCGGCGCGCCGGGCGTGGCGGTGGCCTGGGTCTTGGGCGTGAACGCGGACGAGCCCCACCAGAAGCCGGTCCAGATCGGGTGGTCCGGATGGCCGTGCAGGAATTCGACCCAGACGTTGGCGCCGATCGGCGGCACCACGTACATGCCCAGCGACATGCCGCCATACGGCAGGCAGGGCAGCGCCCACGAGGACACGTTCGGTCCCCACACGTCCTCGACGGCGACCATCAGCCGGCCGCGCATCTCCGGGTCGATCGGCACGCGCACCACGCCGCGGTACTTGCCCCAGTAGCGCTTGACGCCGCCGACGCTGTCCGGTGGGCCGCCGCCGTCGTCGTCATCATCGTTGAACTGGTCGGTGAAGCCCAGGTCCTTCATGGTGGGTTGGTCGGCCATTTGCGTGTCCCTTCGGTCGGTTGCGCTAGCCCAGCAAGGGCAGGGAGGTGTCGGGCAGGCCGATGCCGGGGAGCGACAGCGGCTCGAAGGCGTTGCGCGCCAGGTTGAAGTTCTGCTTGAATTCGCCCGGCTTGATCTGGCTGGTGACGCTGCGCACGAAATACAGGCCGTCGTGCGACAGGCCGGCGCCGCGCACCTCGACCAGGCGGTGCGGCTTGAGCACACGACCGTAGCGCACCACGTTGAGCGCGCCCGAGCCGCTGATCACCTCGGCCGAGCGGGCCGCGTGGGCCAGCCCGACCATGATGGCCTGCGCCGGGTTGTAGTGGGCCACGCCGCTGAGCGGTTCCACCCGCAGCGGGATCGGCGAGCGCCGGCCCAGCGGCGGCGACAGCGGATTGACGTCCGGAATCGGGATCGGGATCGGCACCGGCAATTCCTCCGGACGGATCAGCAGCAGGTGCAGCGTCTTGGAAAAACCGTCGAAGGTGAAGCTGAGGTTGTCGACATTGCTGGCGGCGTCGCTGTTGGCGATCAGCGCAGCCTGCGGGGCGCCGGTCTTGATTTCCGGCCCCCAGTAGGCGATGGACTGGCCCGGCTGCGGTCCCGGTTCGATGTAGAACACGTAGCCGACGCTCTTGGCCACGTGGTTCAGGTATTGCAGGTCGGTGCCGATGTGGCTGGGGATGCGCGAGGTCGGTATCGGGATGTCGATGTTCACGCTGGGGATGATCAGCGGGATCATGCCCAGCGGGATGTACTTGGCCAGGATCAGGGCGACGCGGCCCTCGATGGGCATCGCCGGGTACTTGATCAGCCAGCTCAGGTCGACGGTGTCGAGCATGCGCGACAGGTCCTCGCCGGTGACGTTCAGGCGCGACTGGCCGGGGTCGTTGGAGACGGCCACCTCGTGGCGCGTGATGACGCCGTCCATCAGCACCTGCGGCGTGCCGTTGAGCGTGGCGTACAGCACCATGCGGCGCGGCGGATCGAAGAAGCCGTCCTCGAAGCGGCGCCGGATCGGCGAGCCCTTGCCGAAGGCGAAGCTGAGCGAGAAGCCGCTGCGCCCCTCGGTCACCTGGGTGACCTGGGCCGACAGCAGGCTCTGGGCCACGTCCAGCGGCACCGGCTCCGGGTTGAGCATGCCGGCCATCAGCGAGAACTGTATTCCGCGTAACATGCGTCCCCCTGTCAGCGGCGCGGCGCCGGCGTGCCTTCGGCGAAGGTGATCAGCAGGCGGCGGCCGAGGCGTTGCGTGAGTTCGTCCGGCTGCAGCGCGCGGTTGGCGTCGGCGATGCGCCACCACAGCGTGGCTTCGCCGAACTGCACGGCGGCGATGTTGTCCAATCGGTCCTGGTCGTTGACGGCCACCACGCCGGCGGCCGACAACGCTTCCGGCCCCGGCACGAGGCGGCGCTCGACGTAGGTGTGCTCGACGCCGTCGTCGTCGGTCCAGATCAGCAGCGGCAGGCCGCGATAGCGGCTCAGCTCGTCGAAGACTTCGGTGCGCAGGTCTTGCAGCGACGGCACCAGGGTGCGCGGATCTATCATCACAGTCCTTTCACGCCGAGTTGATCGAGCGAACCGGCCACCGCCCGCAGCGCCAGCGCTTCCTTGTTCTTCAGATAGCTCATGTATAGCGCCGCGCCCGGGTGGTCGATGCCGAAGTCGTTCACCGACAGCACGCGCAGCGCCAGCGTGACGCGCGCGCGGGTGGGGTTGAGGCTGATGTCGAAGGCTTCCTCGGTGACGGAAAACTCGGTCACCCGCACCGGCGCCACGCGCTGCGCGCTCCACACGAACAGCGCCAGCGGCGACTCCATCGGCGCGATTTCGATGGCGCCCTGGGTCATCAGGGCGTCGGCGGCGTCGACCTGGGCGCTGGTCGGGGTGACCAGCGCCTCCAGCGCGGCCAGTTGCGGGAAGATGCCGACTTCGACGGCGGTCTTGTTCGCGTCGGGGAATTCCAGCTGGTCGGTGGCGTCGATCTCCGCTTCCAACCGGAAGGTTTCCACCGGCGGGCCCTTGAAGCGCAGCGGTTCGGTGCGGTCGCCGGTATCGCCGCCGACCGATTGCACTTGCAGGGTGCGGTTCAGGTGGTCGGGCGTGTATTGCAGCACGATCACGCGGCCGGCGCGCCGGGTCAGGGCATCGATCATGACGATGCCGCACTTGAGCGTGTACGGGGTGCGGGGATAGGTGCTCATAGGAAGCCCTTGAAGGTGGCGTGGACGTTCTTGGGCAGGATGAAGGGGCGCTTGCCGGGCGGCGCGATGTCCCAGCGGGCGTCGTTGACGCCCTCCAGCTTGAAGGTGACGGCCTTGCGCGTGATGGTCTTGCCCTTTTCCTTGCTGGTCTCGCTGGCGACGTTGCGCTCCTTGATGACGAATTTGAGCTTGAAGGTATAGATGCCCTTGTCCTCGGCAAAGAAGGCCAGCGTCATCATCACGGATTCGCCGACGGCGGCGTTGTGCACGTCGAAGTTGCTGAAATTGACGAACCAGAAGTCGCGCGCGGTGTTGGTTTCGTCGGTCGAGACGCGGTATTTGGTGACTTCGCCGCCCTTGGCGCCGGGCTGGCCGGTGCCCTTGCTGCCCGCGCCCTCGGTGCCCTTGCCCGATGTGCCGGGCTTGCCTTCGCCCTTGCCCTCGGTTTCGCTTTTGCCGCCGCCCTGGTCCGTGCCTTGCTGCTTGGGCGGGGTCTTGGGCTTCTTCGCCAGCGCCGCCAGCACGCTCTTGCGCAGCTCCTCCGGCGTGACCTTGGCCGGCTTCCAGTTCAGCGTCTTCAGGTAGGCGATGTCTTCCTCGCTGATGCCCTGGGTGGCGGCCAGCACCTTCTGGATCCAGGTGGAGGCCGGCACGGTGTACTGGCCCTCCGGCGAGTTGTCGGCGATCGCGCGCAGCAACGCTTGCTGCGCGGGGCTGGACTTGTCGATCAATTCGCGGATGATGCGGGCCTGTGCCAGCGCGGCGTCCAGCTGGTCGTGGGTGATGGGCTTGCCCTTGAGGCCGAATACGGCCATTTCCTTCTCGGTCAGCAGGTCGGAGCCTTGCTTTTGCGTGCCCTGGCCGCTGGTGCCGCCGGGCTGGCCGGTGGTGGAGGTGCCGCCGGCGGCGCCCTTGGCGTCGCCGGGCTGGCTGCCGGCTTGGCCCTGGCCGGTGCCGGGGCCGCCGGTCTTGGGTGCGCCGCCCGGTCCCTCGGACTTGGTGCCGCTTCCTGTGCCGGTGCCCGTACCCGTGCCGGTCTTGTCTCCGGTCGCGGTGGCGCCCGTCGCCGTGCCGCTTGTGCCGGTCGCCGTGCCGGTGGCCCCGGTCGTGCCCTTGCCCTCCGCCGATCCGCGGTGGGCGGGCGGCGCGGTCTTTTTGCCGCCGGCTGTGCCGCTGGCGTCCTCGACGTTGCCGGTGCCGGCCGTGCCGGTGGCGGTCACGTCGCTGTTTTTGACGGAGCCGGCGCCGGCCACGCCAGCGGCCTTGACGTCGGTGCCGGTCGAGGTACCGACGCCCGCCGCACCAGCCGCCTTGGACGTGGTGTCATTGCTGTAGCCGGCGCCGGCTGTGCCCGCGCCGGTGCTGGTGGTGTCGACCGAGGCGCCGGCGCCCACGCTGGCCACCGACTGGCCTGAACTGGTGACCGCCGCGCCCGCCGACGCATTACCAGCGCCGATAGAGCTCGACGCGATGCTGACGCCGACCCCGGCATTGCCGGCGCCGAGGCCGGACGAATAGATCGACACGCCGATGCCCGCGCTGTACATGCTGGTGCTGGTGCTGCCGATCGAGATGCCGAAGCCCTTGTTGGTGGTCTTGGTGGCCTTGTCTTCTCCCTCCTTGGCGTCGCCGACGCAGCGGCACTTCTTCCTGAGCTCGTTGCTGAACGGTGGCGTGCAAAGGTACATGTACAAGCCCCTGGCGGGCGGCAGAACGCCCAGCCATTGCCGGCAGGTGATGGCCAACGGATCGAGGAAGGGCAGCGGCGGCGGTGGCGGCAGTGTCATCCGGGTGAGGGTCAGCCCGGGATTCACGCCGATATAGCGTTCTTTGAGAATGTTTTCGTAGAGTTGAAGCTTGGCTTCGCCTTCAATCAGGCCCTCGGAGTTGAACGGTTTGATTTCACCGAGCGCGAAGCCAGTGGGTGTGGCCATGATCAGGTCGGGCACCAGCTTTTTAAATACACCCTTGGCCTTCTTCAGCGCCTTGCTCAAGCCTTTGACCTTCTTGGGATCGAGCGCCAGGAACGGCGCCTTCTTCTTGGTCTGGACGACGAAATTGGGTATCAGGAAGCGGTACATGGCTTGCATGGCGGTCTGGATCTGCGTGTGGGCGTCGGTGCCGACCTGCCGCACGTTGCCCCGGTAGCAGATCCCGCAGCCGCCGGCCGCGTCGCCGTACGTGAGCGGCGCCTTGGCCACGCCGGTCGCGGACTGCTTGGCCGGCACGTTCACCTTCCAGCCGAAGGACACGGCCTCGGCGGCGATGTCGGCCTGGTCCTCGTCCGCCGCGTTGTCCTGCATCGTCACTTCGCCGTCGGGCGAGCGTTGCAGCGGTCCCTTGGTGCCGCCTTGCTGGACCACGTGGGTCAATTCGTGGGCCAGCAGCATTTGTCCGTCCGGATCGCCCGGCTGGTAGCGCCCGCCGGCGAAGGCGACGTGATTGCCGACCGTGTAGGCCGACGCGTGAATCGCGCTGGCCGAAGCGTTGGCCTCGCTGTCGGCGTGGATGCGGACGTGCGAGAAGTCGTGGCCGAAGCGCGATTCCATCAAGCCTTTGGTGGCGGTGTCCAGGCCTTGGCCCGGGCTGTCGAGCACACGGCCGACGCTGGCCGGCGCGCCGCCCGGGGCCGCCGCGTTGCTGGAGGCGCGCGCCAGGTTGCCGGATGCGCTGCAGCGCTCGCAACTGCCGCCTTGCTCGGCGCAAGAGCATTTGCGCTGCAGCAGCGCCGGCGGGACCGGCTGGGCCGGATTGGCGCCGGAGCGGGAGGATTGCTGGGCGGCGAACATCAGCGGCTCCTGGCAAAGGCCGGGGCCGACGTGCGGTCGCCTGTGCCGGCTGCGGGCGCCGAGGTTGCGCCAGCGCCGGCCGGAGGAGGCAGGGCCGCTCCAGCGCCGGCTGTTGGAGACAGGGCGGCACCCAGCGCCTGTCCCAGCGAATGGCCGAGCGGCGCCGTGGCGTGCGACAGGTCGATCCGCAGATGGTGAGCGGGCGACGGCGAGCTGCCGCCGGAAGTCATCCCGGCCCAGCCGGCGCGCAAGGCGCTGGTCAGCTGGGTTTGCAGGGCGCGCTCCAGTTGCAGGAGTTCAAGCGGCGACAGCGTCATGCCGTGCAAGGTCAAGCCGTCGATGACGCAGCGGATTTTCATGCCGGCACCTCCACAGGCGGTTGGGCTGGCGTTGCCGTGTTCGCGGGCGTCCAGGCAAACTCGCTCTCGGCGACCGGGCGGCCGATCTTCAGCAATTCCCAGCGGATGGCGTCCAGGATGTGTGGCATGCCGATGTCGGCGTGGGCGGCGGCGGCGTTGTGGGCGGCCGCCAGCGCCGCGTTGAAGATCGCGCCGCCGGTCATCGCGAAGCGGGCCAGGCGGTCCAGGTCCAGTTGCGCGCTGTCGAGGCGGCTGGGGTCGGGGAAGACCCTGGACCAGATCTCCTTGCGTTCGGCCACGCCGGGGAAGGGGAAGCCGATGATGAACCGCAGCCGCCGCATGAAGGCGTGATCGAGCGCGTGCTTCATATTGGTGGCCAGCAGCGTCACGCCGGGGAACTGTTCCATGCGCGTGAGCAGGTAGTTGATGTCGATGTTGGCGTAGCGGTCGTGGCTGTCCTTGACCTCGCTGCGCTTGCCGAACACCGCGTCGGCCTCGTCGAACAGCAGCACGGCGCCGCCGCCCTCGGCCGCGTCGAACACCCGGCGCAGGTTCTTGGAGGTCTCACCGATGTATTTGCTGACCACGGCCGACAGATCGACCCGGAACAACGCCAGCGACAAGGCCTGCGCCACCGCCTCGGCCGCCATGGTCTTGCCGGTGCCGCTCTCGCCGTGCAACAGGGCGGCCATGCCCAGGCCCCGGTTGGCGTGCGCCGCGAAGCCGTAATCGTTGAGCACGGCGATACGCTGGCCGGCGTGTTCGACCAGCCGCCGCAACTGCTGTTTTTCGTGCGGCGGCAGGGCGATATCGTCCAGCGCGGCGCGCACAGCGATGCGCTGCGCCAGGCCGTCCAGCGCGCCGGCGGTGTGCTCGACGCAGGCGTTCCAGGCCGCCAGCACCGGCGGCTCGAGGTTGGCGGCCGGGGCCACGCCCGCCGCGAGGCCGGCGATGCGCGAGGCCGACAGCTGGAATTCATTGGCCAACCTGGTCAGCGCCGACTCGTCGGGAACGGCGATGCCGCGCGCCATCAATGCCTGGTGCCATAGGGTGGCGCGCTCGGTCGCGAGCGGCGGTTCGACCAGCACGACCCCGGTGCTGCTCCAGGTCGCGTCGGCACAGCGGGTGTCGACGAAGACGGCGCCTGGCAGCCGCTGCAGCAGCCGGGTGGGCAACGGTTGCGGCTTGTCGCCATCGTCATGGTCCGCGTGTGTTTCCGCATCCTCGATCAACAAGGTCAGCGGCAGCAGCCTGGTTTCGCGCTGCCACAGGTGCAGGAAGCGTTCCATGTCCTGCGGCTGCGCGGGCAGGGCGCTTGCCGGCAATGCCATCAGCCGGCGCCCCGCCGAGGCGGCGGCCGTGGCCAGCACGTCGCGCTTGGAACTGGTGTCGGCGCCCAGCAATTGGACAATACCGCTGCCGCCGTCCGGCGCGAGCCAGTACGACAGCTGTTGCGCCACCTGCTGCTGGCGCGGCGGCAGCTGCGCGGGCGGCACGACCGGCGTCACCAGCGCCTCGATGCGCTCGTCCAGGTAGTTGAGGCCTTTGATGTAGGCGGCGATCCGTTCGTCGATCCGCAGCGGCGCGGCCAGTAGCGAGTCGGCGCCGGATTGGTGGACTTCCAGCAGCTGCAGGGCGCGCAGGGGGCGCTCCGGCGCCATCGCGTCCCAGCCGGCGGTTTGAAACAGGCTCATGCCAAGTGCGAAGGTGGGCGAGCGCCGGTACGGATCGCCTTGCGCGGAGGCGATCAGGGCTGGCATGTCGGGATCGAGTTCCGGCGCGGCCGCCAGCAGCAGCATGTCCCGCTCGAAGGGGTTCAGGCCCATGCCGTTGGCCAGCGACACCAGTGCGGGAGATGGCGTCGCTGCGGCGGCGTTCTCGAAGTCCAGGCGGGCCTCGGCGAGCCCGCCGGCGCTGGCGGGCTCCGCTTGCGGGGTGTCCGCGGCCGGTGGCAATTCCTGTTGAACTTGGGCCTTGCGCCGCCAGGGCCAGCGTACCTCCTGTTCCACGACCGGCGGCTTGCGGGTCAATGGCGGCAGGCCCGGCGCGAGCCGCCGTTCTTCGGCCGAGAGGCAAGCGCGCAGCCACGCCAGTCCGGCCTCGATGCAGGCCTGGTTGTTGCGGGCGAAATCGGCGTCGTCGGCAGGCATGGCGCTACCCCGGTACGGTGATGGATTGCAGTGGATCGAAGCTGGGCGGCTGCGCGCCGAGGTCGCGTACCAGGATGCTGTCGACGCCGTCCACGCGCAGCGCCACCGGCAGCGGCGTTTCCGATGCGGCCAACCCGGCCAGCGTGACGGTGATCTGCGCGGACTTGGCCGCCACCGGCGCCGGCCTGAACGGTTCTCCGCCGACAAAGATGTCGATCCGCTGTCCCGGCCAGATTTGAGGGAACACATGCAGCGTGAGATCGAACGGGCCGGGCGGTGCGCTCAATGTGGGCTGCGGCGACAGCCGGGGGGCCAGGCTGAAGCCGATTTCATTGGTCCGGCGCGTCGGCCTGCCGGCGGTTTCGATGCGCAGGGCGACCGTGTATTGGCCGGCGGGCCAGTCACTGTCGGCGGTGCCGCTGCCCGATGGCGGCAGCGCCACCAGCGCCTTCTGGGACGTGGCGCCCGCTGTCAGCGGCAGTTCGAGCGGCACCGGCAGTAAGGCGTGCTTGAATTCGGCGGTGACGGTGTCGCCGCTCAATTGGGCGCCCGCCAACGCCAGCGTGTCGCCGAGCTCGGCGGCGAGGTGGAAGCCGTCGGCGCTCACGATGGCGATCGACGTCAGCGTGGGGATGCTGGACGGCGGCACTTGCAGGTCGGGCTGGCTGTGGACGCCCTGGTCGCCGGCCCCGCGTTGCAGCACGGGCAGCGGCGAGCGCACCGGACGGTTATGCTGGATCAGCACCGTCGAGACCTGGTACACGACCGTGGGCCGGTAGCGCGCCTGCATCGCTGTCCACAGGCGGGACAATTCGTCCGCGCTGGGGTAGTTCGGCGTGATCTTGACCAGTTCCAGCTGGTCGGCCAGGTCGATCGCCGTGCGGCCGTCGGTGTCCGGTGGAATAAGGTTGACGTTGACCGGGTTGTTCGGACTGAGCGACCGCCGGATCGCGGCGCGCGGCAGCATCGGCATGTCGCTGAGTATCTCCATGGCGTAGCCCAGCAGGATTTCGGCGTTGAGGTCGCTGCTGCCATAGGCGGTGAGCATGTAATGCAGGTTCAGCGCCAGTGGCGCGTTGCTGAGGCGTTCGCCGCCCGGCCCCTGTGACGGCAGGCCGACGTTGCGCCAGCCCTGGTTGGGCGTGATCTGGTACAGGAACAGGTTGAGGCGGTTCTCCTCGGTCTCGCCGACGGGAATCCGGTCCGGGGGCAAAGCGCTCACCAGCAGCGAGCCGACCTGCGCCAGGTCGTTGTTGATCAGGCCGTCGTTGAGAACGTCCTTGAGGATGGCGGTGACCGCCGCCAGTGCCAGGGGGCTGCTCATGAGCGCGCTCCCCGTGCCCGGCGCGACAGGTAGGCGTTCAACGCGTCGCCACCGCGCTGCGGCGCTGCCTGCACGGCCGTGGGCGCCGAAGCGCCGGCGGGTGCGCGCACGTCGATGCGTCCAATATGAATGTCGATGGTGATTTCCTGAGCCGCCTCGGAGAACGGCCTGGCAGCGAGCGGCGTTTGCTGTGGCGGGGCGCCGCGCAAGGCGGGCTGGGACCGCTCGGCGCCGGCTGGCCGGGTGGCGGCGGCGGACCGTTCGATCGGCTGCGGCGCTGGCATGCCGGCTGGCGCAGGCCACGCGCGGCGAGGCGTTGCGTGCGCTGCGCCGTGGTCATCCTGCCGGGCTGGCGTGGATGCCGCAGGTGTTGCGTCGTGCGTGGGGGCGGCGAACTGTCGGCTGGCAGCCGCCGGGGGCGCCAGGCGGGCGGGCTTGGATGGCGCAACTTGCTGGGCGGCCACGGACGGGGGCGCGGAGGGCGCCTGTGTCTCGCGATGCAGCGGTGCGCGTTCCTCCTTGGCCGGCTCAGGTTGGACGCGGCCAGCCGGTTGCGAGGCGGCGACGGGATGCGCTTCTTGTCGCTCCCGTGCCGGTGGAGCGACCGCGGCCGGGCTGAGTGGCGCGCTGGCTGCGTGCGCCGTGCTGGCCGGGCGGAGCGCATCGTTCGCCGGGATTCCGGCCACGTCATCGGTGCGGCCCGCGCGCGAAGACGTGGCGGCGGATTCGTCCGGCTGGGCCCGCAAGGCGTCGGGATGCGGCATGCGCGGCGCGGCATCGGCGGTGGCGAACCGCATCGCCTCGAAAGGATAGGGCAGGCGTGGCCGCAACGCGTGCGTGGATGGCGCGTCCGGCCGGCTACGCGAGGCGATGCGGTCCAGCCAGCCGGTCGCGGCCGATCCGCCCCCGGCTTCGGTCGAGGCGTGCGCAGGCGCGACCGCTTGTGCCGTGCCCGCCGTGTCGCCCGTGCTGTGTTCGCCGTTTCGCATCAGGTCTCCAGCCATTCCAGGTAATGATTGCGGCGGGTGGACGACATCGCCAGGATATCGCTCTCGCGCCAGCCGAAAGCTTGCGCAAGTCGGCCCACCTCGCTCAAGACCCGGCGCGCGCACGCGCCGATCTCAGCCCACAACACGTCGATAATGTGCAGATCCGTGCGCCATTCGTGCCCGCAGGCGGGGCAGGTCATCGCGAAGGCGATGTGCGCCAGCGGATCGGCCTGTTCGATCGCCTGTTCGACGGCCGCCAGCGTCGCCTCGCCAAGCTCGGATGGCGAGATAGCCACCGCATCGCGGCAGGCGCTGTCGATGGTGCGTGCAAGCAGGCGTCCCGGCGCCGGCCCCTCCGTTTCCAGCAGCAGGTCATGCACGGTGGGCAGGTGGAAATGCACGTCGCAGCCATCGCTGTGGATGTGGTGCGTGGCGGCGGCCATCTGGTTTGCGTTCAGCAGTGCGTCCATGGGCATCTCGATTTCGACCACTTCCTCGCAGGCGGGACAATCGGCCAGGCACACCAGGGCGTAGCCGAACAGCCGCTGGCGCAACACGATCAATTGCCGGTTGATGTAGCCCAGCGGCCAGGAGGCGATATCGTCCCGCTCCGGGTAGGCGGCGGACAACAGCAGCAAGGCCCGGCGCGCCGGCGGCAGCGGCTGCCCCACGTCCCAGATGTCCAGCAGCTCGGCCGTGCCTGGCGTACGCATGGGCGCCTCGTCAGCCTGGTGGTTCCGTGAAGGTCGGTTCGGAAGGTTCCGGTACCTCGTAGTCGCGCTCCCAACCCTCGTTTTCCAGCTTCAGATGCTGGATCAGCACGGCGTTGGCGTTGGCATCGAGATCGGACGCGGCCAGGAACTCCGACACCCAGCAGCGATACACCTTGTAGCGGATCGCCAGCTGCCCGGCCTCGTTGTAGACTTCGATCACCAGATCCTTGCGGAAATCCTTGAGCGACACTTCCTTGCCCAGGCCGGAGCCGTAGTTCCACACCTTGTTGGCCCACTGCTCGAAGTCCTTGTCGTGCGTGACGCCACGCTCGACGGTGATGGCGTCGAATTCGGTGCGCCCGGGCGACTTGCGGCTGGAGCTGGGATCGCCGCCTTCGCGGTGCCGCACCACCTCGGTGGTACGTTTGAGCCCGCTGATCTTGCTGACCCCGGCGACGAAATCGTTGCCCCATTTGATGCGGAACTTGAAGTTCTGGTAGGGATCGAAGCGCAGTGGATTGACGGTAAATTGAGCCATGATCGTCCCCTCAGGTTTCGATTTGTCCGGCGATCTGCTGCAGCTGGATCACCACGAATTCCGCCGGCTTCAGCGGCGCGAAGCCGACGTTGACATTGACGATGCCGAGATTGATGTCGTTCTGCGTGGTGGTCGAGGCGTCGCAGCGGACAAAATACGCGTCGCGCGCCGATGCGCCCTGGAACGCGCCCTGCCGGAACAGGTTGTGCATGAAGGCGCCGACGTTGAGGCGGATCTGCCCCCACAAGGGCTCGTCGTTGGGCTCGAACACCACCCACTTCAGCGCACGGTACAACGATTCCTCGATGAACAGGGCGGTGCGGCGCACCGCGATGTATTTGTACTCGTCGCCGAAGGCGTCGGCGCCGCGCATGGTGCGCGCGCCCCAGACCACGCGGCCGAAGACCGGGAAGGTGCGCAGGCAGTTCAGGCCCTGCGGATTGAGCAGGCCGTTGTCCTCGTCGGTCATCGGCACCGTCATCGAACTGACGCCGAGCATGGCGGCGTCCAGCCCGGCCGGCGATTTCCACACGCCGCGTTGGGTGTCGATGCGGGCAAAGATGCCGGCGATGATGCCGCTGGGGGCGAAGGGTTCGATCTGGTCGCCGTGCAAGGGATTGGGCATGTTCACACGCGGGAAGAACACCGCCGCGTTGTGGCTGGGCGCCGCATACTTGTTGGGGAAGCCGGTCTGCGCCAGGTCCACCGAGGTCCATTCCGACGGCGAATCGAGCAGCAGCATGGCGCGCCGCTTCTCGCAATAGGCGGTGGCGACGGCCACCACGCTGTCGTCGATATTGTTGCTGGCGTTGTAGGGCGGAATGCACAGCATGTTGAACAGGCCGTCGCGGGTGAACAGTTGTTCCAGCGCGAACAGGCCTGTCTTCTGGGCCTGGCCGTTGGGCTTGATGAAATCGGCCGAGGTCAGCGCGGCGCCGTCGTCGACGCTGTCCAGCGCAGCCTTCAGCGCGGCATCGTAGGCGGCCTTGGCGGCCTTCACCGCCGGCGAGGACGGGTCCGGATCGGCGGCGCGCGCGGCGTCCCAGGCCAGGAAGGCCGTGCCGACCGGGTCGCCCTTGACGTTGGCGAAGTCAGGCAAGGCCGGCGGCACGCCGTTCAGGTCGGCCCCGGCCCAGACGATCAGCGTGGAGGCGTCCGCCAGTATCCGGTCCACGCGGCGGGCGGTGTTCTTGACGGTCAGGTTCAGGTAGGTTTCGGTGGTGCCGCCCTGCGCCGCGCTGGCCACCGTGAGATTGAACAAGTCGGCGACGCCGACGCCGAGCTGGGTGGCGGTGGCCGCGGCGGCCGGGCCGCTGGCGGCGGAGACCATCAGGCGCAGGTATCCGGCCCATTTGCCGGGACTGGCGGCGGCGAAGCGCAGCGTTCCGGCCTCCAGCACGCGCGCCTCGGGCGGTAGGTTGGCGATCAGGGCGAGGGCGGCTTGCGCTGCGGCCGCGACCGCGTTGGCGTCGGCGCCGTCGGCCAACCCGGCGAAGGCGGCGTTGGCCTGCTGCGCGGCCGCCTTTTGCGCCTGGGTGGCGTTGGCGTCGTCGGTGATGACTTTCAATGCGGCCGCCGCCTTGTCCTTGGCGTCCTTGCCGGTCGCGCCGGCGGCGCCCGCGTTGGCCACGGCGGCGATGGCGTCGGCCTGCGCCGAGTGGAACAGGCGCACGATCACGGCATGGCTGCCGCCGTTGATGAAGAAGTCGCGCACCGCGAAACTCATCGTGCTGGCGAGCCAGAGTTCGCCGAACTTGCGCTCGAAGTCGGCATAGCTGGTGATGTCGACCGCCGTATCGACCGGGCCTTTGCGGGCGCGCCCGATGAAGGCGGCGATCGAGGTGGCGACTCCGGTGATGGTGCGTACGCCGCTCGGTATTTCCTCGACGTAGACCCCTGGGTAACTCAATGCACTCGGCATGACCGTTCCTTTCGACATGGCGGCGCCCAGACCGGACGCTCGCGCGCCGGACCAGTTGCTAATTTGATTTAGGGACTTGCAAGGTGCAGACTGAAACAACATCAGGGTAAGTCGTGCATCGAGTTCACTGAACCGTGAAATGTATTCTGCGCCGATTTCCCCTGCCAAGGCGTCCGCGATTTCTATTAAACCGAAGCCTATTGATCTAGATCTAAAACATCGTTGGTCCCGCAAACGAAGTATCAAATGGCGTGGTGACTTGATAAATATAGTCGGCGAAACACGTCAAAAATACGCACTTTGTCACAACGTAATGCGTAAATTTTTAAGGCAGAAACCCAATGGTGTTGCCATAAATGTATGTTATCGGTTTATTATTGCGCCCTTCGCGGCCACGCCGCAGCACTGGGAAAGCACATATGAAACAGACAGTCCTCGCGATGGCCCTGCTGGGCATGGGAACCGGTGTAGCCTGCGCCGCTCCCGCCGATCTGGCGAAAGGACTGGCCGCCTACGATGCAGGGCGCTGCGACGACGCGGTGCGGATATTCAAGCCGGCCGCGGAAGCGGGAAACGCGGAAGCGCAAATTGCGCTGGGCGATCTGTATCAGGACAACGACCGGAACTGCGAGACCGAGCGCGATATGCATGCGGCGGAAACCTGGTACTTGCAGGCTGCACGCTCGGGCGACGTGGAAGCTCAGCACAAGCTGATCACGATGTACGACTACAGTTCAAGTATGAAAAACCCGGAGCAGGCCGTCTTCTGGCTGGCCAAGGCGGCTGCGCTGGGTGACGCCAGTGATCTGTCCAGCCTGGCCAGGCATTACGAACAGGGCGAGGGTGTACAGCGTGACCGCACGTTGGCCCATGCCTTCTACCTGTTGGCCAACCAGCGCCGGAAGCGGGACGATCATAAGGACCTGCCCAAGACACTGGAATACAGCGCGCAGCGGATGTCGCCGGAACAGCTGGCCGAGGCCGAGAGCATCGCGGCCGCCTGGAAGGAGGGCACAGCGCTGCCGTCGGCTTCCACGACAGGCGGGCGCGACCCGCTCGACTGGTACGTGGCCGCCGCCAAAGCGGGGGATCTGGATGCCGCGTACAAGGCCGGCACCTTGTACTTGAAAGGTGGAGAAGGCTTCAAGGTGCAACCCGAGCAGGCCGCGATCTGGCTGAACAAGGCCGCCCAGGGCGGCAACGCCGATGCACAGTACGAACTCGGCCAACTGTATGCGATGGGATATGGCGTACCCAAGGATTTGGTATTGGCGTTTTCGCTGCACCGGCTGGCGGTCAAGGGCGGCAGCAAAAAGGCCCAGGGTGAGACGGATGGCTGGGAGGACGTCCTGACAGCGCAGCAGCTCAGCGAAGGCACAGCGCTGATCGCGAACTGGAAGAAGGGCGACGCCTTCCCGCAAGCCTCCCGCTACGGCATGCAACGCAAGATCAACTACGTCGAGGACGCGCAGGGAAAGCTCGCCCCGACGCCGGCTGTGCTGGCCCTGTTCAAGGCGGCCAGCGAAGGCGAGGAAGCGGAGTTTGCCCGCCAGCTGGCCAAAGTGAACAACATCAACGACTATCTGGTCGACGGCAATCAGCTGCTGCATGCCTTGCTGCTGCCCGCCGCCAGTCTGCGCAAGGAAGCCGCGGCATGGCGCGCTGCGCGCAACGCCCCGCGCGACACCGGGCACTGGCATGCCCAGCAAGCGCGCCACGCCGCGCTGCTGCCGGCCAAGACGCGCATGCTGGCGCTGGCTCTAAAGCGTGGCGCCAGCCTCAATGAAGGCTCCAAGGACGACCACGCCGCGCCGCTGCATTTGGCGGCCATGTTCGGTACGCCCGAGATGGTGGAGCTGCTGCTCAAGCACGGCGCCGATCCGCGCCAGTATGGCGGCATGTTCGCCGGCCAGACCGCGCGACTGGCCCCGCTTGAATTCTCGGTGGAGCAGGAACAACATGGGCGCGGTTTGCCGGAACTGATCACGCCGGAACAGCGCACCGGAAATATGCTGGCGCTGCTGAAGGCTGGCGCGGAGCGCCCCTACATCCGCTTTGATATCAACCGAAAGCGCCAGAAGGCCGCCGGTGCGAAGGAGGAGCGTCCGTTTGCCGACCATCTGTTCTGGCCCAAGGTACTCGGCCTCACGCGCGGTACGGCGGTGCTCGATGCGCTGCTGAAAACCGGTACCAGTCCCGCCGACAGTGAACAAGGAAAGAGCGACTTCGAGTACGCAGCCGAAGTCGGCAATGACCAGGCCATCGCCTGGCTCAAGCCGCGCTTGCAGCGCTATGGCGACAACCAGCGCGACCACTGGCTCGACGCCGCCATGCTTGCCATGTACACCGCCGCGCCCGCTCGCGACAAGATGCTGGAACAGCTGCTGGTCAAGGACATGAATTGGAGCCAGGAAGGCCCGAACACCGAAGGCACCGGCCGCGACTACGTTCCGCTCGCCGCCGGCGGCGAACGTGTTGAAACCGGCACGCTGCTGAATCACGCCACGCGCGCGCGCCGCCTCGAGTGGCTGCCCCGTCTGGCCGCGCTGAGCGCTCCCGTCAGGAAGGGCGGCAGCGCCCGGGACCTGCAGGCGGCCGTGCGCGACCACGACATCAAGGCCATCAAAGCCTTGCTGGAGCAGGGCGCCGATCCGCTGACCGGTTACGAAACGTCGGCGCTGTCGGTGGCGCTGGCCACGCCTGCGGGCGACGACGCCATGCTGGACCTGCTGCTGGGCCATGTGGTGACGATGCCGAAGAACTCACTGGCGCAACTGTCGCCGTCGCCGCTGGACGGCATCCTGAGCGCGAAAGGCGGCATCAATATGTCGCGCCTGCGCAAGTTGCTCGATGCGGGTGCGCCTGCGCGGGGATTAAGCGGAAATGCCGTCAGCGCCGCGTTCACTTCGCCTGACCGCGAGCTGTTCCCCTTGTTGATCAAGCATGGATTGCTGGACGATACGGGCAGCGGCGATCCCGCCTTCGCTGGCCTGCCAAGGTTCCTGCAAGGCGCCATAGCGCACGGAAGGGTGGATCTGCTGCCGGCGATCCTGGAACACGGCGAAGATCCGAACCGGCGCCTTACGCTGGGCAGCCGGGCGGAGGCAAATCCGGTGGAGAACGCGATCGCGGTCGGGAACGTGGAGGCGCTGAAGGTTCTTGTGGCCCACGGCGGCGTGATCGATACGACTACCGTCAGGGACTGGGGAACGGCGCTGGAGCGCGCCATCGTCTCGCTCAATCCCGATATGCTGCACCTGGTGAGCAAGGATTTCAGCCTGCCGTTGAAGCAGGTCTGCTTCCCGCTCAACGGGCAGCTGGCCAGGGTGGTGCTGGAGTCGCCGGCCAGCTACTGGGGTTTATTGCGTGAGCACGGTTTGTTTACCGGCGGCGCGTGCCCTGGCATCCAGCAAAAATTCGTGCGCTACCTGTCCGAGTCGCCCGAACGCTCGCTGGAAGGCTGGCGGGGCGACAATCTGGTGCAACGTCTGTCGCAGCTCGGACCGGCTCGCGAAACCTTCGACGCCGGGACCTGGTCGGCTATCGCCTTGAGCAAGAACGCGCCGCTGGCGGGCCTGCTGGCCAAGGCCGGGTGGACGGCACCCGCCAGCGCGAAGGTGACGGCGAACGCGGCGCCGCAGTAAGACAAGGCGGCCGACCAAACGCAGGGGGCAATCCGGTGCGATAAATCGAACTGGCTAGTCCGCCGCCGGATTCAATTCCAGCAGCGCTTTTCTGGTGTCTTCATACGCCAGCGCCAGGTCTTGCAACTGTTCGGCCGCATCGTCGAAATTTTCGCCCTTGCCCATCAGCTCAAGATTGGTGCACGGCAGCCGCATGCGGTTGGCGCCCACGAATTCGATGCTCGACTGCAGGTAGTGGGCGGTCGACGCCAGCAACGGCGCATCCTGCGCCGTTGCCGCGCTCGCCAGCTTCTCCAGCAACTGCGGCACCTCGGCGATAAAGGAGGCGACCACCTCGTCGAGCAGGGAAAGGTCTTCGCCGATCGCGCGCAATTGCGCGATGCGGGCGTGGCTGAGCACCGCGTCGTCCGGCCGGCGCGTGGCCAGCCGGGCGATCGCCGCCACCAGCGCGGAGTTCAACACGTGCAGCTCGATGGGCTTGGCGATGTACTCATCCATGCCGGCGTCCAGGCAGCGCTCGCGGTCCCCGGGCAAGGCGTTGGCGGTCATCGCAATGATGTAGGGGCTGTTGCTGCCCTTGAAGCGCTGGCGCAGGCGCCGCGTGAGCTCGAACCCGTCCATCTCCGGCATCTGCATATCCATCAGGATGATCTGGTAGTGCCGGCCTTCCAGGGCCGTCATCGCCTCGACGCCGTTGGCCACCACGTCGGCCTGGTAGCCGAGATGACGCAACAGCTGCCTGAGCACTTTTTGATTGATCGTATTGTCCTCGACCACCAGAATGTCCACCGCGGCGGCAAGCCCCGGCGCGACGGCGGCGGGGCGGGGCGCGGCGATGGTGGGTTCGCGCTTGCTCAACACCTGCCGCAGCGCGTCCAGCAGGGCATGCGGCTTGATCGGCTTGTTCAGCCATGCGGCGAACATGCCGCTGTCCAGGCTGCTCCCTGCCTGCCGGTGGCCGACCGAGGTGAGCAGGACCAGCGGCAGCGTCGCCCGGTCGCGTATCTTGCGCAATTCGGCCGCCAGGCGCACGCCGTCCATGTCGGGCATTTGCATGTCAAGCACGGCCACGTCGAACGGCGCGCCATGGCGCACCAAGTCGATGGCTTCGGCCGCCGAGGCGGCGGACAGGCCCTCCATGCCCCACAATAGCGCCTGCCGCATCAGGATGCGGCGGTTGGTGGTGTTGTCGTCGACAATCAGGATGCGCTTGCCTTCCACGGTCGCCGAGCGATCCCGCAGCACATCCTCGGCGAGCTGGTCGTCGCTGGCCTCGGCCAGCATGGACAGCGTGAAGGTCGAACCTTTTCCCATCTCGCTGTGCACCGTCAGGCTGCCGCCCATGATCTCGGCCAGGCGCCGGCTGATCGTCAAGCCCAGGCCGGTCCCGCCGTACCTGCGGGTGGTGGAGGCGTCGACCTGGGTGAACGAGCGGAAGATGCTTTCCTGGCTGTGCTCGGGAATGCCGATCCCGGTATCCCTCACGGCGAAATCCAGACTGTAGGTGTTGGCATCCCGGCGCTCCGCGCCGACCGTCACGACCACCTCGCCGTGATGGGTGAACTTGATCGCGTTCGACAGCAGGTTGACCAGGATCTGGCGCAGCCGGGTGGCGTCGGACAGCATGGTGGCCGGCACGCCGGGCTCGATGATGTAGGCCAGGTCGAGGTGCTTCTCGCCCGCGCTCGACGCCACCAGGTCCAGCGCGTCCTCGACACAGCGGCGTATTTCGACCGCATGGCGTTCCAGGTCGAGGCGGCCCACCTCCATCTTGGAGTAGTCGAGCAGGTCGTTGATGACCGCCAGCAGCGCCTCGCTGCTGGAACGGATGGTCTCGGTGTAGTCGCGCTGCTCCTCGTCGATGCCGGTGTGCAGCAGCAGGCTGGTCATGCCGATCACCGCGTTCAGCGGCGTGCGGATCTCGTGGCTCATATTCGCCAGGAACATGCTCTTGGCGCGCACGGCCGCTTCCGCCGTTTCCTTGGCCTGTTCGAGCTCCTGCTCGTAGGCCTTGCGCTCGGAGACGTCCTGCAGGATGGCGGTCAGGATCACTTGCCCGTCCTCGCCGGATTTGGAGATCGTCGCCTCGGCCGGAAATTCGGTGCCGTCCTTGCGCACGGCGTAGATGGTGCTGCGTTCGCCCATCCTGCGCGCGGTCATGTCGCCGTGGCGGAAGGCGGACACGCGCGCGGCGTGCCCGGAACGAAAGCGCTGCGGTATCAACAGCTCCAGGCTTTTTCCCACGACCTCGGACGCCGCCCAACCGAACATGCGCTCGGCGCCCCGGTTGAAGAGGATGATGCGCTGGCTCTCGTCGGTGCAGAGAATGGCATTCTCCGCGATGTCGATGATGTTGCTCAGTTGGTCCGGGTTCAGTGGATGGGGCATCGTTGGTTCAGGGGGGCTCGGACAATAATATCCGCCATCCTAACACTCTTGCGCAACGATTAACCTGCCGGCGGCTGACCGGCGTCCAAAATGGCCTTCCTTCCTGGCAGCGACCGGCGCCGCATCAGCAGGTACGCGGCCGGCACCACCAACATCGACAGCAGCGGCGCGGTGATCATGCCGCCGACCATGGGCGCGGCGATGCGTTGCATGACCTCGGAACCGGTGCCCGATCCGATCATGACCGGCACCAGGCCGGCGATGATCACGGCGACCGTCATCGCCTTCGGCCGCACGCGCAGCACGGCCCCCTCGCGGATGGCCTCCAGCAGATCGGCCTCGCCGCAGGCGCCGTTCGCCAGCCGGGCGTCCCAGGCGTGCTTCAGGTACAGCAACATGATCACGCCGAATTCGGCCGACACGCCGGCCAGCGCGATGAAGCCGACCCCGCTCGCCACCGACAGATTGTGCCCCAACGCCCACAGCAGCCAGATGCCGCCGGCCAGCGCGAACGGCAAGGTCGCCATGATCAGCGCCGCCTCGTCGACGCGCTTGAAGGTCAGGTACAGCAGCAGGAAGATGATCAGCAGCGTCATCGGCACCACGACCTTGAGCTTGGCCGTGGCGCGCTCCAGGTATTCGAACTGCCCGGACCAGGACACCGAATAGCCGGCCGGCAGCGCGACCTGGCTGGCGACCCGCTGCTGCATCTCGCGCACGGCGGCGCTCAGGTCGCGGCCCCGGATGTCGACATACACCCAGCCCGACAAGCGCGCGTTCTCGCTCTTGAGCATGGGCGGGCCGTCGACGATGCGGATCGCGGCCACGTCGCCCAGCCGGATCTGGGCGCCGCGCGCGGTCAGCATCGGCAGGTCGCGCAGCTTTTCGACGGAGTCGCGCACCTCGCGCGGATAGCGCACATTGATCGGGAAGCGCTGCAAGCCCTCGACCGTCTCGCCGATGTTGTCGCCGCCGATGGCGCTCGACACCAGGCTCTGGACATCGGCGATGTTCAGGCCGTAGCGCGCCGCCGCGTCGCGGTCGATATGGATGTCGACATAACGTCCGCCGTTGAGCCGCTCGGCGAGGGCGGACGAGACGCCCGGCACGCCCTTGACGACCCGCTCGATCTCGCCGGTGATGCGGTCGATCTCCCGCAGGCTGGCGCCGGCCACCTTCACGCCGACCGGGCTCTTGATGCCGGTGGCGAGCATGTCGATGCGGTTGCGGATCGGCGGCACCCAGATGTTGGACAGGCCCGGCACCTTGACGGTGCGGTCGAGCTCTTCGACCAGCTTGTCGGGAGTCATGCCGGGCCGCCATTGGTCGCGCGGCTTGAACTGGATGGTCGTCTCGAACATTTCCAGCGGCGCCGGATCGGTGGCGGATTCGGCCCGGCCGGCCTTGCCGAACACCGTCTGCACCTCGGGCACCGTCTTGATCAGCCGGTCGGTCTGCTGCAGCAGTTGCGCGACCTTGCCGGCGCCGATGCCGGGCAGGGCGGACGGCATGTACAGCAGGTCGCCCTCGTCCAGCGGCGGCATGAATTCGCCGCCCAGGCGCGCCATCGGCCAAACCGTCACCAGCGCGATCAGCGCGGCCACCACCAGCGTGGCCTTGGGCCGGCGCAGCACCGCCTCCAGCAGCGGCCGGTAGAGCGCGATCAGCCAGCGGTTCAGCGGGTTCTTCCGCTCGTCCGGGATGCGGCCGCGTATCAGGTAGCCCATCAACACCGGGATCAAGGTCACGGCCAGGCCGGCCGCCGCCGCCATCGCATAGGTCTTGGTGAACGCCAGCGGCGCGAACAGCCGGCCCTCCTGCGCCTCCAGCGTGAACACCGGGATGAAGGACAGCACGATGATCAGCAGCGAGAAGAACAGCGCCGGGCCGACCTCGGCCGCCGCGTCGCCGATCACGGTCCAGTGCTCGTCGCCGGCCAGCTTGCGGCCGGGATGGGCGTGGTTCCAGGCCTCGATGTGCTTGTGGGCGTTCTCGATCATCACGACCGCCGCGTCGACCATGGCGCCGATGGCGATGGCGATGCCGCCCAGGGACATGATGTTGGCGTTCACGCCCTGGTAGGACATGACGATGTAGGCCATCAATATGCCCAGCGGCAGGGACACGATGGCCACCAGCGCGGAGCGAAGATGGAACAGGAAGATCGCGCAGACCAGGGCGACGACGATGAATTCCTCGACCAGCTTGTGCCCGAGATTGTCGACCGCTCGCTTGATCAGGTTGGAGCGGTCGTACACCGGGACGACCTCCACGCCGGCCGGCAGGCTCGCCTTGAGCTTGGCGAACTTGGCCTTGACCGCCTCGATGGTCTCCAGCGCGTTCTTCCCGGAGCGCATGACGATGACGCCGCCGGCCACTTCGCCTTCGCCGTTCAGGTCGGCGATACCGCGCCGCATCTCCGGCCCCAGCTCCACGCGCGCCACGTCGCCCAGGCGCACCGGGACGCCGGCCTCCGTGGCCGTCAGCGGAATCTTGCGGAAGTCGTCGAGCGATTGCAGGTAGCCCGATGCGCGCACGATGTACTCCGCCTCGCCCAGTTCCATCACGGAGCCGCCGGCCTCCTGGTTGGCCCGCTGCACCGCCTCGATCACTGCGCCGTGCGGGATGGCGTAGGCGCGCAGCTTGTCGGGATCAAGCACGATCTGGTATTGCCGCACCATGCCGCCGATGCTGGCCACCTCGGAGACGTTCGCCACCGTCTTCAGCTCGAACTTCAGGAACCAGTCCTGGTAGGCGCGCAGCTGCGACAGGTCGAGCTTGCCGCTGCGGTCGACCAGCGCATACTCATAGATCCAGCCGACGCCGGTCGCGTCCGGACCGAGCGCGGTCTTGGCCTGCGCCGGCAGGCGCGACTGCACCTGGTTCAGGTATTCGAGCACGCGCGACCTGGCCCAGTAGGGATCGGTGCCGTCCTCGAACAGGATGTAGACGAAGGAGTCGCCGAAGAAGGAATAGCCGCGCACGGTCTTCGCGCCGGGCACCGAGAGCATGGTGGTGGTCAGCGGGTAGGTCACCTGGTTTTCCACGATTTGCGGCGCCTGGCCCGGATAGCTGGTGCGGATGATCACCTGCACGTCCGACAGGTCCGGGATGGCGTCGAGCGGCGTGCGCGCCAGCGACCACACGCCCCACGCGGCGATGAAGACGGTCGCCAGCAGGACCAGGAAGCGGTTGACGATGGACCAGCGTATCAGTTTGGCGATCATTTCTTCGCTCCCATCGGCATGGCATCGTCGCGGCCGTCGTCGCGGGGGAGGGGCATGGCAGGGGCGTCGCCCATGCGGGTGGCCGTCCCTTTCAGGCTGGCCTCGGAGTCCAACAGGAACTGGCCCGACAGGACGATTTTCTGTCCGGCGGCCAGGCCCTTGCGGATCTCGGTCATGCCATTGCCTTCGGCACCCGGCTCGACATCGACCGGCTGGAACTTCCCGCCGTCCTGTGCCAGCAGCACGACGCTGCGGGTGCCGGTCTGGATCACCGCCTCCGATGGGACCAGCAGCACGTCGGCCCCACGGCTGGAGCCGAAGGTGACGGCGGCATACATGCCGGGCACCAGTTGCCCGCCCGGGTTGGCCAACTCGATCCTCGCCTTGAGGGTGCGGGTGGCCGCGTTCACTTCGGGCAGCACCGCGCCGACCTTGCCCTTGAAGACGCTGCCCGGCAGCGCCTGCGCGCGGGCCTCGGCGGCGTCGCCCGGGCGCACCCTGGCCGCCACGCTTTCGGGCACCTCGGCGTTGACCCAGACGGTCGACAGGCCGTTGATGCGGAACAGCAGCGCGCCCGGCGCCACAGTCATGCCCTCGCGGGCGCCAAGCTCGGCGACGACACCGCCGGCCGGCGCGGTAATCGTGACGCGCGGATGCACCTTGCCGCTCGATTCGACCAGCTGGATCTGCGCTTCGCTCATGCCGGCCAGGCGCATGCGCTGGCGCGCGCCGTCGACCAGCGATGCGGTGTCGCCACCTTGCATGCGACGGGCCGCCAGGTATTCCTCCTGCGCCGCGATCCAGTCGGGCACGTACAGCTCGGCGAGCGGCTGTCCCTTTCGGACCGGATCGAGCGGAGCGCGCACATACAGGCGCTCGATGAACCCGTTGCTGCGGGCCTGGACCAGCGCCACGTCGCGCTCGTTGTACGCGACACTGCCGACCGCGACGACACCGGAGGGCAGCCTGCCGCGCGTGACCAGCGCCGTCCGCACGCCCAGGTTCTGCTGGACGCGGGGGCTGATGGTGACGGTGCCGTCGTCGCCATCGGCGCCGCCATAGACAGGGACCAGCTGCATATCCATGTAGGGCGACTTGCCTGGCTTGTCGAACTTCTGCCCGGGGACCATCGGATCCTGCCAGTAGAGCGGTTTCCTGGCTGCCGTTGGTGCGGCGCGATCGGCCGGCATGGTCTTCATCGCCTGGGATGCGCCAAGCCGGTAGGCCCCGTATCCGCCGGCGGCGATGGCGAGCGCGATCGGCAGCGCGAGTATGGTCTTGTTCTTCATTTGGATTCCTGTTGACGGTTATTGCTTGCGTGTCCGGTAGCCAAGTCCTCGGGGACGAGGAAATTCAGCTGCGCCCAAAGCCGCGCTGTGTCGAGCTCAAGCTCCAATGCCTGCAGACGGGTTTCCGTCTCGTTGCGTCTTGCCGCCAGCACCTCGGCCAGCGTTGCCTTCCCGCCCCGGTAGGCGGCAAGCACCACTTCGCTGCGTTCGCCGGCCAGCGGCAGCGTTTCGCGCGTGTAGCGGGACAGCCGCTCCTTGCCGCTCTGCCATTCGACGATCTGGGTGCGGACCTCGGCCTCGTGGCCGCGCAGCATCTCGTCGCGCTCGGCCTTGGCTTGTTCCACCAGCGCGAGCTTGCCGGCCAGCTCGCGGTCCTGGCGGTTCTTCCTGTCCCATTGCAGCGGCACCGAAATACCGATCGATACCATGTTCGAATAGGCCGAGCCGCGTTGCTGGAACGCGACCTCCGCGCTCCAGTCCGCGCGCTGGTTCGCCTGCGCCAGATTGGCGTCGGCCTGCGCGATGTCCTGTTGGCGGGTCAGCACCGCGATCTGCGGATGATGGGCGAGGAGGGCGCCCGGCTCGGCGGTGTCCATGCGGATGGTGTCGATATCGGGCTTGCCGGCCACGGCAGCCTCCGCGCCGGTCCACCTGGCCAGCACCGTCCGGGCGACGCGGCGGCGGCGCGCGATTTCGCTGCCCCGGTCATCCAGGGCGAGCAGGGCGGAGCGGGCCGCGAGGATGTCGGCCTGGCTGCCGCGCCCGCCACGGTAGGCTGCCTCGGCCGCTTCGATCTCCTGGCGTGCCAGCGTGGCCTGCTTGGCGATGGCGTCGGCCATCTGGCCGGTATAGAAAACCTCCAGCCAGGAAATCGCGGTGTCGCGCTGGATCGCGGCGGTGGCGGCTTGTTTCTCGGCCTGGGCCTTGTCCGCTTCACGCTCCAGGCGCGCGGAACGCCAGCGCAGCTTGTCGGCGCGCGTCAATTCCTGCGATACGCCGATGCGGCGCATGGTCATGAAGTCGCTGCCTATGGTCAGCCGGTCGGAACCGTTGATGGGCAGGTTGTCGATGCCCACCTTGAGGACGGGGTCGGGCAACTGGCCGGCCGCGACCGCCATCTCGTGCGCGGCGTCGGCGGCATGGTCCTGCGCGGTCAGCTGGCGCGAACGGGCGACCGCAAGTTGTTGGGCCTGGCCCAGCGTGAGCTCCTGCGTTTGCGCCTGCGCGGCGTAAGCGGCAAGCAGAAGCGCGAGTGCAAATTTGATCTTCGACAGTTTTCGAAAACCGCCGGTGGGCGCGTAACGACGCGCGAAGAACGAGGATGACATGGTACCTCCAGAAAGCGACGGACAACATCGCGCTCGCCGGCTCGGCGATGCGATGGGGAACTAGGCGATCTGGTGGATTAAATGCGGAAGCAGCAGTTGCGGATGGCGACCGGCGGGGCGACGGTGCGGGCCCACACGATGGGCCGGTAGGCCGCTGCGTTGGAATCCAGGGCGGGATCGACGGGCGGCAATTCGAATATCAGCGCGCTTGGCACGAACGCCGGCACGTCGGCCAACGATGCGTTGTCGAGCGGCTGCTTGGCCGGCTCGCCATGCGCGTGCAGATCGCAGAGCTGGGGCTGCTCCGCATCCATGCCCTGGCAGTTCTGCATCATGACGGCGGCCCGAGCCGATACCGCGTTGTCGAGACTCCCCGCCGGCACGCCTGGACACACGTACGCCGCAACGGCAAGCTGCATATACAGCATGCTGAGCAGCGTGACGATGGCCGTGACAAGGCGAGTGGAGCGGGAGGTCTTCATGGATGAGGCAATGTTGAGAGTTCTTTTAGCCTATGTTGAATCAGATCAGCTGTCAAGGGCGGGCTTAAGATCAGCGCTGCTGTATCTCGTACTGGATACGGATAAGCGGACGCTGCGTGTCGGCGGAGCGGCGGGTGCTCGCATAGAGTCCGTCATCGTATCGCTGGCCGGAGCGCCGCGCGGACTGCAGTAGATTGCCCAACGTCAGGCGCAGCCGGCCGCCGGCCGCCGGCCAGGATGCATAGGCCTCCAGTTCCCGGACGACGCCGGTCTCCTGCACCAGAGACTGCGATGTGCGGGCGCGCCATCCGCCAACGAAACGAAAATTTGCGCCGGCGGTGACGCCTTGCGGCATGCGCAAATCGAGTCCGGCGTTGGCCGTCAGCGGCGCCTGGTTGCCGAGGCGGTTGTCGGGGCCGGCCAGGCCGTCGACGCGCGACCAGTTGCGGCTCAAGTTGGCGCGCAGCTCGACCGTGGAGCCGCCGGCCACTGAAGCCTTGAACGGCACGCGCGCGTCGATTTCAACGCCGTGGACATTGGCCACGCCGCCGTTGGCCGGACTGCTGACCCAGACTCCATCCTCTTGCCACAGCCTGAGCTGCACAACATCCTGTATGCGCCGCGCATACGCGGACATGCTGACCATGGCATCCCGCGCAAAATAGGACTCCAGCGCCGCGTCCAATCCCCAGGCCAGCTCGGGGCGCAGCGATGGATTGCCCTGATAGTCCGGCTGCGTCGGTCCGTTGTCGTTGTTGACTGTGTAGCGCCGCGGCACCAGGTCGCGCGGCTGCGGCGCCTTGTAGGTGCGTGCCAGCGCCACGCGCAACTGGTCGCGCTCACTGTCGGGCAGCTTCCAGACCACCTGAGCCACCGGACTCCACACCCGCGATGCGGTCGCGGCGTCCCCCGGACCCCATGTGCGGGTGTCCAAGCCTTCCCAGCGCAGTCCGAGATACGCTTGCAGACGCGGGGTGACGCTCCACTCGTCCTGCGCGAACAGCGCCAGTTGTTCCACGCTGGCGTCGTAGTCCTGGTCCAGCCTGTACAGGGGAGGGCTGCCGGGCCCCGATGGGCCGGTGTCGCGCTGATGGCGGCCCTCTTCGCGCCGCACATCGGAAGCGTCCCAGCCGATCGCAATGTCATGACCGGCCATCAGCGGCGCCAGGTATTTGCCGCTGGTGGTGGCGCGGCGCTCGTAGGCCCGCGAGTCCACCGCGCGGTTCAGCCATGGGGTGCCTTGCGCATCGATGCCGTGGAACAGGTAGTCGCCGTCGCGGTGACTCGCCTCGATGCCGGCTTTCAGCGTCAGCTTGCCGGTCTCGAAGCGCTGCATCCAGCTCAGGTCGGATTTGACCAGCCAGTTCTTGAACACCCCGCGCCAGTTGGAGTCCGGCGACGCGGTGGGCGCGCCCAGCAGTGTCGTCTCGGACTGCACGCCGCGCGCATCGACATGCGACAAGTCCACCAGGCCTTGCCAGGTCAGCGAATTGCCGCCGTCGAGTTTGACGTCCGCGCGCGGCGCGGCGCTGAGGCGGCGGGTACGGTTACGGTCATCGTCCTCCAGTCGGCGCAGCGAGGTGCCGCCGGCATCGGTGGTTCGCTCGTCGGTACCGGTCTGTTGCCTGCTGCGCGACTCGCTGGCGGTGGCGGTGACGCCGTAGCCGACCGCGCCGCTGCGCTCCATCCATTGGACGGTCGCCGTGGGACTGGTCTCGCCAGCCTGACGGTCCGCGCTCAGCTTGGCGGTGCGCCGGGGCGCGCCGGCGGCCTTGCGCAAGATGATGTTGATCGATCCGGCCACCGATTGTGCGCTGGCGTCCACTTGCGCGCTGCGCTGGATCTCGACGCGCTCGATCAGCTCCGGCGACAGGGTGGCGATGTCGAAGTTGGCGGGCGCCGGCTGGCCGTCAATCAAAATCTGGGTGTAGCCGCCGCCGAGGCCTCGCATGCGGATTTCGGTGCCGACGATGCTGATGCCCGGTTGACGCTTCAGCGCGTCCGCCAAGGTGGTTTCGCCGTAGCGCTGCAGGTCGTCGCGGCCAACCACGATGCGGCCGACGGCGTCGTCGCGACGCAACTGGCTGCCGCCCGGTCCCCGCACCTCGACTTGCGGCAACGGGGGCGTGTCGTCGCCGGCCGCGGCGGCAAAGCTCAGGACGAGAAGGGGAACTGGCCGCAATATGGAAAGGCGCATGATGGTGGTGACGGAAGTTGAAGAGCCGCCAGCGTAGCCGACGGCCTGCGGTCCCTCTAGCGGCGAGTGATGAATGCCCGCGCCTGTGGGATGAAGCGGCAGCCATCCGCACAATTCGGACTGTTATACTCCGCCACAAATATTGATATCGCTGCCCATGTCCGTAAAATCCCGCGCGTTTCTGACTAACTTCGGCCTCTGGACGCTGCTGTGCGCAGTCGCAGGGGTGAGCACCTACGGCGATGCGGCGCATGACCGCGATTTCCGCAGCTACTGGATGATGACGCTGGGTTGGTGGTGCGGCTATGCGGTGATGATGGTGCAAAGCTACGTGCTGTACCTGATCTATCAACGCCATCCTCGCTGGCTCGGCACCCGGCGCCTCATCGTGCGCGGCTATCTGCTGTACATGACGTTGTGCTGGCCGGTGGCCATGCTCGGCCTTGCCTTCCGGCGCTGCTTCAAGTTCGACCTGACGCCCACTCTGGCCAACGCCTGGCACTACTGGATTTCAATGGATAAATTCGAGTGGTTTGTGGTGTTTATCCTGTTGACCCTGGCATTTGGTGTCGTGGTGGCCGGCTTGCTGTGGCAGCAGCGGCAGCAGCAGACCCGCGAGCTGGCCGCCATGCGCTTGTCGCTGGAGCGGCAGCGACTGGCTGCGCTGCGCGGGCAGCTGGAACCGCATTTCATCTTCAATACGCTCAGTGCGATCGGCGCCATGGTGAGGACCGACGACAAGCCTGTCGCGCTGGACGGACTGTCGCGCTTCGGCGACCTGCTGCAGTACGCGCTGTTGAGCAGCGAGCGCGACTGGGTCAGCCTGAAACAGGAGCTGCGGTTCGTGCTGGATTATCTGGAATTGCAGCATCTGCGATTCGGTGCCCGGCTGCGCGTCGGCATCGAGGGAGAGCATGTGCTGGATGAGGAAGTGGAGTGTCCGCCCATGCTGTTGCAGCCGCTGGTCGAAAACGCCTTGCGGCATGATCTTGAGTGTCATGGCGGCAGCAGCGATATCAGCGTCACGTTCGCGCGCGAAGGCGGGTTTTTGCTGGTCAGCGTCAGCAATCCGATCTTCGACCAGGTGGCGCCGACTGCGGGACTGGGGATCGGCCTGCGGGGAATCCGGGCCCGGCTGCTGCTTGCCTACGGCAACCTGGCTTCGCTGGAGACCGCGCGGATCGACGGGCGGTTCGTGGCCGGACTACGGCTCCCATGGCAAGTGATGGACTGAGCATGACTTTTAAAATTCTGATTGTGGACGACGAGGCCCACGCGCGTACCAATCTACGGCTGGCGCTTGCGCCGCTGGCCGAATGGGAGGTGGCGGGCGAATGCCCAAGCGCGGCCAGTGCCCGCGACTTTCTGCAAACGAAAGAAGTGGACCTGATACTGCTGGATGTGCAGATGCCGCAAGAGTCCGGGCTGGAAATGGCGCGTTCCCTGAGCCAGCGGGAATTGCCGCCGCTGATAGTCTTCGCGACCGCGCATCGAGGACATGCCCTCGATGCCTTCGATGTCCATGCCCTGGACTATATCGTCAAGCCCGTTAATGAGCCGCGCCTGCACCAAGCGATCGCCCGCGCCCAGGTGCTGCTGGAACAACGCGCCACGTATGCCCGCGCCTTGCGCCAGTTCACCGATCCCGCCCCCGGGTTCTGGCGCGAATTGATCGTCAGGTCGGTAGGGCGGATGGACCGGGTCGCCTTGAACGATGTGCGCTGGATCGAGACCGCCGGCAACTACGTCGAGCTGCATCTGGCGGACGGCACACTGCTGCACCGCACGACGCTCACCGAACTGGTCCGGTACCTGGATCCGGACGAATTCTTGCGCATCCATCGCCGCATCCTGGTCAAGCGCGATCAGGTGGTCGGCGTGCGCCAGGGGCAGGAGAGCAGCTACATGGCAGCGCTGCGCTGTGGCCGGTTGTTGCCGATCAGCGAGAGCTACTGGCTTGCGGTCAAGTCGGCGTTGGGGCGCGGCAGCATCTTGCCGTGAGCGGACGGCACATGGCGGTCGCCGGCGGCATAGATTCCTCCCTGCAGAGCGTGCGGAGAATAAACGCGCCCCCACGTATGATGCCATGGATACGCGCTCGTGTGACTCTCAATATGCTAGCAGTATTGCATATTGAAAAACATTGGCGAAAGGCGCAGAATCGTCCGGATAGGTCCATCCGGGAGGGGCAGAAACGATGCTGGTTATCAGAACAGAGCAACTTGATCTCTTGGCCAAAGCGAGCCGGGAGGAATTCATCGAACAGATGTGCCGGCACTTGCGATCTCACTTCACCCATCAGCTGCGTGTTTGCGGCGACGATGTACTCAAATCCCACATCAATGATGCGCTGCGCCGGAGCGCTGGCTACGGATTGACGTCGCGCCAGGACTGCTGCCGTTTTCTGAACCTGGCCGTACTGTATGGCTGGCAGTTCGACCAGTCTGCAGCTCAGCAATGGATGCGCGACTATTTGATCGATGGGACTGTCAGCAGCCCCAGTGAGCGCCTGCGCCTGCTGGTGGACCAGTGCGTCCATAGACGCGAAATAGCGGCGCATAACCGCCAACTGCAGGACGGCTTCGGTCTGCTGCAAGAGACAGGACCATGAGCGCCGACGCGCTGAGGAACGCCGACGAGGCCGCCGCGAGCGGGGGCGCCGGGCAGGGGGTTGCGGACCCCGTGCTCCCTTGTCCGCTCAAGCTGCTCGCGCTGGAAGTGCTGGTGGTGGATGAGGACGAGCACGCCATGCCCGGGGTGGTGGCCGAACTGCGTAATGATGCGGGACAGGCATTGCTGGGCAAGGGAGGCAGCGACGGCGTCATGCGCTTTACAGGCTTGGAGGGCGCGGCCTATCAGCTGGATTTATACGCACTGGATGCACCGCTATGGTCGATCAGCTCCAGCGAGGCGCTGGAGCCATCGCAGCGCACCGGCGCGCCGGCGCAGTGGAGCGCCCCGGCAGTGCGCGGCGGCCGGACCGCGACCCATCAGGTGCTGCCGGGTGACTGCATGATAAAGCTGGCGTATCGCTACGGTCTGGCGCTGGAGACGCTGAGCGAGCATCCGGGCAACGCGGCACTCAAGGACGGTTATCGCAAGTACGGAATATTGCAGCCCGGCGATACGGTGCATATCCCCGATTTGACGCAGGGCAACGCCCCGGTAGAGGCAGGCATGCGTTACCGGGTGGTCTGCCGGCAGGAATGGGCTACGTTGAACCTGCGCTTTCTCGACGACGACGAGCAGCCACGGGCCGGCGTCGCATATTTGCTCAGCTTGCAGTTGGCCGATACCGGCGTCTTTGCCGACCGCACCGGAACGACCGATGAGAACGGCGCGCTATGCGAGAGGATACCCGCCAGCGCGGTGCGGGCCGATCTCTTCCTTGGCCAAGGCGCGGGCATGGAAGCTCATGAGATATGGATAGGCCATGTGGAGCCGGTCGGCACGGTTGGCGGCGTGCAGCAACGCCTGAACAGCCTTGGATATGACTGCGCGGAAGACGAGCCTGGCGTGCTCGGGGCCGCCACAGGCGCCGCGCTGGCGGCGTTCCAGGAGGACCATGGCTTGCAGCCGAGCGGCGAGTTGGATGAGGAAACCCGCGCCGCAATAGAGCAATTATTCGATTTGAGCTAAGCCTGCCCGAGATCCCTGCCATGTTCCCTGACGAATCGAGTGCCCCTCCGTCGCATGCCGTGCTGGACGACGACGAGCCTACGACGATGACCTTCAACACCGCCCCCAACTTGCCACCCCTGCCAAGCGGCCCTGGCGACAGCTCCGAGGCGGACAGCCGCGAGCCTGCGCTGGTGATCCATCTCGATCCGAACGACACGGGCGGCATCTTTCCTGCTGACGCGCCCAGGTATTGGGGCGCCGACCTTGCAACCCCTGGATACATACCGGCGCGGAACACGACAAAACAGAACTCCGAGATGCGATTGGCTGAGCTGCTGGACCACGACAAGGAGCGCTGGAAAGACGACGAGGCCGGACGATTGGCTCAGGCCCAGTTCAACGTTCTTCTCAAATCGGGCGGCCTGGTTAAGAAGGGGGACACAACGATGCTGGCGGAGCTGAAGCAGACCTTGCTCGGGACTCAGGATGAGCGGCTGGAGGCCGCTTGGAACATCCACCGGGCCCGCCAATTGAACATCCATAAGGCGAATCTGCGGGGCATCAGCCAGATCAGTTACGGCAAGACCCACGTCCGCGTGCCACTGTCCTCCAAGAGTGCGGTGTATCGCGATATCGAGCGCTATATCGGAGAATGCTTGAAGAAGCAGAAGTACGAGATGAGCAAGAAGGAGACGGAAAAGTTCCTGACCGATGTAGATCCGAGCAAGGCGTGGATGAAAGATCTGGACAAGTTGATACCCACGATTAACGAGGACAGCATATACGTCGACAGAATCGAGGTGGTGATCAATGCCCCGCGCTGGGCTACCTATAGAGGCTATGCGGACAACGGCGTCGGCTTGAAACTGCCACCTCGCGGGGACTCCGACCCGTCCGGGAAAAAGAAATGGTCGAAGTCGGAGGATTTTCCTTGGCTCTGCAGTCCTGTCTGCGAGGAACTACAACTGCCTTGCCTTTCCATCGACAAAGGTGAATATTATTTGTTCCATGGCACCGGCCCGGCCGGCGTCGAAGGCATCTGCGATCATGGTTTCGACCCGGGACGTTGCCGGAAGAGCGAGATGATCGGCATCTACGGCAGCGTTGGACAGGGCGCCTATCTCAGCGACAATTTCGCGAAATGCGCGGCGTATTCCCGCTGCGAGCACTGTGACTACGTTGCCTGTCTTTGTAAACACTGCCAACTGTGCGGCCAGTGGGTGCAAGCCGGCGATGCTTGCTTTTGCGGGGAGAAAATCCATCACGTCGACCCGTTGCGCCCGGTCCTTCTGTCCCGGGTTGCGTACAAGGAGCAGCAGGACCGCGTGCGCGTATCCAAGAACTATGTTCGACGGCGCCGCGACGTGGCGTCATTGTTGGAGAAACAGAAAACCAGCCCCGCCACCACGATTTGCGAAGGCCGGCCAAAGCGCAACTGGTTCCTGAAGAAACTCGACCGCCGCTTCGGCAACAACGACTTCATAGTCTATCGCAACGAAATGGCATATACCGAATTCGTGGTGTGGTACCGACGGCAGCCCAGGCCTGCTGTAAGCGGCGGTAGCAGTAGCAGCAGTTCCGGTTCGGGTTCCAGTCCTGCCATGGTTGGATACCTGGACGGCGCACAGGACAGACTGACGCCGGGCGGCCTGCAGCAGCCTCGATATCGGCGCCTACGTTGCCTGGCGCAAGACATGCCCAGTTGCGGGCAGCGCGCGGTATTCAATATCGCAGCCATGCGCGCCCATAGAGATGATACCAACGCTGCGCAGAACGCCATGAATGATGATCCGGGACTTAAGGCGATAGGCGGCATGGTGCACAATATCCATAGCGATGACGTACACGCCTTGCTGTTGGGGCTCGGCATCGATGACCAAGTTGTCGTCATTCAGAGCGTCTATGAGATCCGCTTTATGCTGGGCACGGCGAACGGCTATGCCATCGCGCCATCGACGCCGCTAATGAATTTTTACAACGGCCTGTCGAATAATCTGTACGTCGTGCTGAACACCGTCGCGCTGGACACCCGGTTCAAAGGCGGCAGTCACTGGATTGCTGTGCATTTGCAACGGAGCGCCAGCGGCATCGAGCTCCGATTTGCCGACTCCCTGGAGCGCGCCGCAAGCCGCAAGACGCTCATGAACGGCTTGCTAGAGGCGCTGGGTCTCCCGATTCTGTCGTGATCCGCCAGCCGCGCCGGTTTCGGCCAAGGCCGCTAAAGGCGGCAGCTTATTACATATAGGGTTGGCCGGGATTACTTGCTCTGATGATTTTCGCTCCGATGACCGAAATAATTCGCGCCCTGGTGACGCCCACGAACTGGCCGGCCGCCAGTTCGTGGGAAAAGTCGCGTGACGGCCAACCGGGCCAACGTCGAAGCGACGGTGGCCTATTTCCTGGAACACCTTGAAGGTGGAGCCGGATTGGCGGTGTCGTCGACGGCACAGAATGGAATCGACCAGACGAAGTCGGCTTGGGTCGCGAATTGCGTCAGGTCGACCTGGTCGACGACGATGGGGGCGTAGGGTGGGTTGCCGCTGGTCGAAGCGGCAAACCAGCTTGCCTCCACCGGGCCTATTGACGCCAGCCCGGTCAATCGATCGAAGCCACCACCCGTCGTTGCCTTTCCCATATGGTCGAACGCTGCGCGGCTATGGCATGTCATGCAGGACGACTGGTTCACGAAACCGTTCTCGGTGATCGAGTTGCCCAGGCGGACAGCTTGCCCGGTAGCGGTCGTAAAATCGGTTTGCGTGCCTTTCAGGCAGTAGTTGGCGAAGGCCGGGTCGGTCTTCGCCTTCGCATACAAGGCCGCAAGCGCCGGCGTCTTCTTGCAATCGGCGTAACCCTGGCCGGATGCCGGGTTCGGCGCCACATACGCTGCCGCCGCGCCGAACGGATCTTTGCAGCCGAGAATATCGCAGCGCGATGGGTTGTTCTTGTGCTCGAAGGTGGCCCAGGTCCAGTTGGGGACTTGCTTGGAAATCACGTGCATCGCGACCAGGGCATACTGGACGCCGTCGGACGCGGTGCTGACGTGGTAGACCTTCGCCGTGTCGGCCAGCGTTCCCGTATAGCCGGGAATGCCGCTTTTCTTCGGGTCCCTGGTCGAGACGACCGGATACCAGTTCGCTTTCACTTCCAGTGAGTCGACCGGAAAATTCATGGTCTTGCCGAAGGCGGCCTTGAGGCCGGAAACGGTAAACAATTTGTTGGCAACAATGTAGTTGTAGGCTTCCTTGTTGCGTCGCGTCTCCTCGGACGGCTCATCATCCGTGGCGCCCGGCACCACCTGCACCGTTTGGAAGGCGTGGCCCTTGGGGAGGGCCCTGGCGGCGGCACGCAGCGCGGGCACCTTTAATGCGAGCGGCGCCGTCTTGACCGGCCAGGGTTGTGGTTGCAGCTGAAAGGTATCGTGATCGCTCGCCCAGGTTTCGAACAAGGCGTTGCCGCCCCCGCCAGGCTGTACGCTGGCATTGACCTGCAGGAAGAGCTGCCACGCCAGTTCATCCGGGGCGTTCATCGGGTTCTTGGGTTCGGCAGCCGCGGCGGCATTCAGCAACGAGATCGATACAGCGAACAGGCAGACACCTAGTGTCGAAATGAGCTTGCGCATTTTTTTCCTCGTGACGGTTGTTGTGTCTTTTATGCAGGGAATGAAAGGCTGTATCAGACGGCAATGAGCGTGTTCACATTCCAATGGGGGAAGATCACGTCCTTACCATTGAAGCCTTTCGGGATAAACATGGGGATCGACTGCAGGTACTGCAGTTGCATGAAGGTTGACCTTTCATCGGCGGCCGGGCTGGCATTGCCCTTGAATCCGGGCGTGAGCACCGTCTCGATCATGAAGGTGCAGATGAAGGCGCGCGGATGGGCAAAAGCGCGCTCGAACGGCACGTTCAACACGCCGCCGTGGTCGTTCTCCGTGGTGACCGCCATCGACACCGCGTGCGTCACATCCTTAGCCTGGGCGTTGAGGAGGCCGATCGGATTGATGAATTCCTCGTACGACAAATCGGAACGCCCAACCACCTCCAACGCCTGTTTTATCTGGCGCACGTAGGCCGCATGCAAGTCCGTCGGGTCGCTGCCGTCGGCGTACATCGGCAGGAATTCGAGCGTGCTGCCATTGTTCTGGAAATTGGCGAGCTTGATGAATGGCTGGACGTCGCCGCTGGCCGGCGGCGTCAGGTCGGCGGCGCTCCAGTTGCCGATGGCATGTATGGTGTTACCGTGCGGGATGGTTCCCGAACGCAGCAGCGGGTTGTTGCTGAGGTATTCGCGTGTCGTGGCGGGATCGACATGCTGCAGGCCGTAGCCGCTGCAGTCCTCGGCCAGGGTGCCGGGGGTCTGGTTCAACCACATGCCGTTTTCTTCGTGCAGAATGTTCTTGCTGTTTTTCTCCGCCACCGTCTGCGAATATTTGATGGCGGTGTTTTGCGCCGTGCCGTGCTGTGCGCTGCGGTTGGGCGCGGAGGCCGAGACTTCGAAATGGTGGGTTTCGAACAGCGGGCTGATCATGACAAGGAAGCCCACCTCGGGCCTCGGGACCACCATCAAATTGAAGCCGGTATCGCCTATCCATTGATTGCCATTGGCCAGGGCGGCCAGCGGGCCGAGCCCGGCATCGTTGACATCGGCTTTGCGGTTAAAGGCGTTGGGCGTTGCTGCGAGAGGGTTGGTTTTCATGATCGGCTTTCAAGGTTGGGGGAGATGTATTCAAAACTGGGACCGGCCGTTTCACTGTCGTTGAGCGGAATTTTCATCAGCTCGAGTGCCTTGTACTTCAAGTCCCACATCATGGGGATCGTTCGGGCGATCGCACCGGGCTCGCCGTTGAAGGCGTGGTGGATGGCGTCGAGCAGCGCCATGTATGTAAGGTTGAAGTTCAGGGTCTTGTTCCACAACGGCGAGCCCGGTTCGTAATGGGCCAGCTTGGGATTGGGGCGCATTTGATAGGTGGCGTCCGCACTCCAGTCGACCTCGATGGGGGCGCCGGTGGGCGGTGCGTTGGCTTTGTCCTGCGGACGGTAGCGGCGTTCGCACGCAATTTCCTTGAAGCGGAAGTAGTGTGCATACTCGACATCCGGCCCCGGCATCGGGCCGCCGGCATCGATGATGCCGCCGTCGATACCCTCGCCCTGGCCGACGATCTCATTGATGCCCTTGATGGCGTCGTCCAGGCAGCGGACCGGCACCAGCTGCCCGCCGGAACCGTAGTAGTGCTCTGGCCCCAACTGGCGTGCCGGGTCGCCGTTGAACAGATTCTCGTCCCGCTCGGCCAGATAGATCAGCCCGTCCTTGAGCGCCGCGTAGAACTGGCCGATCGTGTGATAGTGATCGCCCGACGGCGGCGTATGCACAGTGCGCGGCAGTTCGATCTCGAGGAAGGTCGCCAACGCCTGTGGTGAAAACGACTGCAGCGGCACAAGAAAGGCGTCGTCGCTGTGCGGCAGATAGGTCGGATAGGAGGGCACGAAGCCACGGCCGTTGACCGACGGTTCGCCGCCCACCGCGTTCAAGATATTGGCCGCCTGGCTCATGTGCAGCATTTCCTCGATCACGATATCGTGCAGGGTGCGCAGGGCAAACGGGTTGCGCCCATCCTTGATCGAGAAGAGCGCGCACAGGTAGACCGGGATGGTCGAGTGCTCCAGTTCGATCGCGGTCTGCAGGTGGCGGCGAAGTTGGCCGACCGTGGTGATGGCGCCGCCTGGTCCGGGCGGCGGCAGCAACAATTGGCGGCTGCGCGCGGTGCCCGCAGCGGGGCGTGGGGTAGGGTGCATGGTCATGCCTTAGTCGGGAAGTTGTTGGAGGATCGCTTCCGCGCTCATGAACGCCATGGCGGTCATGGTCAGAGTCGGGTTCGAGGTGCCGACGGTGGGCATGCTGCCGCAACCGACCACAAAGAGGTTGTCATGGTCCCAGCTGCGCTGCACGCGGTCGACGACGGAATCGGCGGCGCTCGCGCCCATCCGATGGGTCCCGGCGATGTGGCCGGCGCCGTTCCAGGTGTAGCCGCGCCCCCGGTACCAGACATGGTTGGTGTCGGTCGGCGTGTACCGGGTATGATCGGCGATGCCGTTGGCGGCGAAGATCTGGTCCGACGCATCGCGCGCCGCTTCGAACGCCTTGCGCACATAGTCGGACACGTCGTACTGGATCACCGGACGGTAGTTGCCCAGATTGTCCTTGTAGCGCGGGTCGATGGTGACGCGGTTGTCCGGATCCGGTGGTTGCTCGCATTCGAAATGGAACAGCGCCTGGCGCGTGACCGTCTCGTTGATGTGCGTCCTGAGCGCGGCGCCGAACATGCCCTGGCCGATGGCTTGCGACACGTCGGTGCCGGGCGCCCCGGTCGGCCACGACCAGCCCCAGTTGTCGATCGGCGATATCCAGGCGGCGAACTCGCTCCGAAAGGCGCCGTCGCGAAAGGTCGGCACGTAGCTGGTGCAGCCGGGGCCGCGATAAGGGTAGACCTTTTCCGGCGTCAGGCCCCAAGTCAGCATGACGAGGTGGTCCATCAGATTGCGGCCGACCTGGTCGCTGGAGTTGGCGGCCCCGGACGCCAGCAGGATCTTGGCGTTTTCGATGGCGCTGGCGGCCAGCACGTAGATGGCGCCGGTGGCGACGGCGCAGGTGTGATCGGGCGAGCCCGGCGACTGGTAGACCTTGTAGTGGATGCCGCGCACGCGTCCGGTCGACGGATCGATGTCCACCGTCGACGCCACCGCCTGGGGGATGACGGTCAGTTTATCGGGCGGCGCCTGATTCAGCGTCTTGAGCGCGTTGTATTTTGCCTGGACCGGGCAGATCGGCATACAACTGGCATTGCCCTCGCAGCGGTTGCCCTGGTGCGGGTTCCAGGTCGCCCCGACCACGGTGTAGTGGCGGCCGGGTGCGCGTGTCAGGCGCCGCGACGTGGCGTCCCACTCGACGCCGGCATACCGGTATTCAGGATTGGGGACGGAGTTGCGGCCTTGCGGCATGCCGATGCACGTGAGCTTGTAACGGAGCCGGTCGACCGTCACCTCGAGGCCGTCGGTATGCTTGAACCACATCTTGTCCTGGTAGCTGGCCGGAATGCTCTTCATCGGGAACACATAGCCGGGGCCGTAGTTGGACTGTCCCATGTCCGGCCCCACCTGATGGGCGACGTCGCCGGCGACGCCGATCTCGAATTCCGCCATGTCGTAGTAAGGCATCAGCTCCGCGTACGAAATCGGCCAGTCGACGCCCTGTCCGTACAAGGTCTTGAGCTGGAAGTCGCGCGGCAGCATGCGCGGCACGTTGCCCAACCAGTGCAAGGTGGTGCCGCCGGCGCCGCGCAGGCAATCGCTGGCAAACGGCTGCGGACCGAGTTGCACCAGGTAGCCGGTGTCGTACGGGGTCTGGCGGGATAATTCGACGACGTCGATCGACGGCGCATTCGCCAGGTCCGGGTAGGGCGAATTGGGTACCTTCGCGGGGTTCGCATAAAACTGCGTGAGGTATTGCTGGTACGTCGTGAAAGCGGTGTCCTGGTCGAAAGCGAGGCCTGCGCCCAGGCCGGCTTCAAGCATCAGCACCTGCTTGCCGGCCCGCGTCAGGGTTTTCGCCATCACCGCGCCGGCGATGCCGGAGCCGACAATGACGACGTCGTATTTGTGTGGATGCATGATCGGCGTTGAGTCCATAAAAGCGCGGCGGTTAGAGTCGGGAAGTCAGCGGCGGCTCGCTCCAGGAGCCATACCCCGGTTGCTTCGCCCCTGGCGGATGGGTGTCGGCGGCTTTCCACATCAGCCCCTGCAGGTAGCCCTGCGGCAGCAAAGTGCTGCCGAGTTGGCCGGTGTACCAGAGACCGATGATGTTGCCCGCCAGCCCTTCGAAGCACGAGGGCGGCACCAGGCGTGCACGGACCAGCGCGTCGGATGCGGGCGGGCCGCCGGTTTCCTCGATGATGGCGATGTACTCGGCATAAAAACCCGCCAGCACGCGCGGCGTGTTGGACATCCGGATCAGCTGGTTGTAGCTCTCCGCCATGCCGGTCGCTTCCAGGTCGGTCTGGGTGAAACCGGTCAGCATGGCGGAAACGGCGAGAAAGTTCTCGTCGTGAAGGTCCTGTGGGATAGGCATGATGGTCGCGATTACCAGGGTTGCCAGGTCACGACCGGCGAGCCGTTGACGAGGTTGATCATGATGGAGCAGTCGTCCACCGGGGCGCCCGAGTTCTGCACGATGTTTTGGCTCGACCATCCATTGAACGCCGACCACATGAACACGCGGTTGTTCTGATCGTCCACCCAGCAGGACACGCTCCATGCGCTGGACGAGATGGTCATGTGATGCGCCGGCCAATAGGTGCTATCCGAGCAGTCGGACAAATAGACGAAGTCGCCGCCTGTTCCGCCGGTATGGGTGATGCCGAGCGCGGCGATCGCTACCGAATCGCCCTCGTCGTTGGTGAGGGTCGCTGCGGTGCCGGTGTTGTTGCCTACTGCCCAAAGTCTGCGGGACATGATAATTTCCTTTTTAATGGATCAACGCCGGGCGTTGAAGTGGTGGCCATGCTCCGTGGCCGCTTGCTGCGATAATTCGCGGCTGGCGGTCAGGATTGGCTATCATTGTGGTTCACGGGTTGGCAATCCGACATTGGCCGCAAGGATGGGCCTTACGGCCACGCCGACGCACCATTTATCGTGGTACAACATGGCGATACCCTCGATACGCCGCCTCATGGCGAGGCGGCCTCCTTCGGAAAGTTTATGAATATCCTGCTGATTGACGATCACGCGCTGTTTCGCGAAGGCCTGTCCCTGCTGCTGCGCGCGGCGCTGAAAGATGTCCACACCATCGAGGCCGGCAGTTGCGAACACGCGTTCGAGCAATTGCGTGCGAACGCCGCCATCGACCTGATCCTGCTCGACCTCGGCTTGCCCGGCATGAGCGGCTTCGATGGTTTGCGCCAGCTGCGCCATGACTACCCGGAGATTCCCGTGGTCGTGCTGTCGTCCAACGAGGACCGCGACAGCGTGTTGCGCGCCTTGGACGCCGGCGCGATGGGCTTCGTGCCGAAAAGCTCGACGTCGGGTGTGCTGGAGGGCGCCGTGAAGGTGATACTGGCCAAGGGCATCTATCTGCCGGCGACGATATTCCTGGCCGAGCCAGGCGGCGCCGAGCCGCGCCCGCCAGCGGCCTCGCCCGCCACAAGGCCATCCATCACCTGCGCGCAGCTGGGGCTGACGCCGCGTCAGGGCGACGTCTTGCAACTGGTCTTGCAGGGAAAGCCAAGCAAGACGATTTGCCGCGACCTCAACCTTTCGCTGAGCACGGTGAAGACGCATACCTCGGCGGCGCTGCGCGCGCTCAACGTCACCACCCGCACGCAGGCCGTTATTGCGGCAGGCAAGCGGGGGCTGAGCTTTGGCTCGTAGACGGTGCGTTCAGCAACCGGGCGCACAGTTCGAATAAGCGGCCGGGGCCGATCGGCTTGCGCACCAGTTCGCAATGCTCCGGCAGCGCGTCGAACAGCGGCGTGCGCGCTTCGCCCGTGATAATCAAGGCGGGTATCAAATGCCCGGCGTCGGCGCGTATGCCGGCGATGGCTTGCCAGCCGCTGTCGCCGGCGCCCAGGCGCAGGTCCGTGACGATCAGGTCGGGCGTCCGCAAGTGGTCGGCGAGCAGCGCACGCGCCGCGGCGGAGGAGGTGGCGGCGACGACATGGCAGCCGGCGCTGCGCAGCAGTTGCTCGGCGGCCTCGCAGGCGTCGCGGTCATCGTCGAGCAGGACAATGAAGGCGCCGCGCAGCCCATCCTGCTGCGCGCCCGCATTGGCCGGCAGCGAGGCCCGGGGCGTGTCCGGATGGGCCAGGGGCAGGGTGATGCCGAACACCGAACCGACGCCGGGCGTCGAGCGCAGGTCCAACGGCAGCCCGAGTAGCGCGGCGCTGCGGCGCACGATGGACAGGCCGAGGCCCAGGCCGCCGCCATGGCGTTTTTCAGGCCGTTCAATTTGATAAAACTCTTCGAAGATGTGGGATTGATATTCCGCCGGTATGCCGATACCGGTGTCGTAGACTTGCATGCGGATGGCCTCGCCCACGCGCCGGCAACCGACCAGGACCTTGCCGGTCTCCGTGTAGCGCAGCGCGTTGCTGACAAGATTGCCCAGTATGCGTTCCAACAGGGCCGGATCGGTCCGCACCGCGCAGCGGCAGCGCGCCAGGCGCAACACGATGCCTTTTTCCTGGGCGATCGGTTGGTAATTGAGTTCGATGAAATTGAACAAATTCTGGATGTCGACCGTTTGCAGGTCCACCTTCACCGCGTTCGAGTCGAGCTTGGAAATGTCGAGCAGGCTGCCGAACAGGGTCTGCATGCCTTGCACGGTCGCCTCGACTTTCATCACCAAGAGGCTGACCTCGGGATAGCGGATGCGCTGGCGCAGTATGCCCACCAGCAGACCGACGGCGTGCATCGGCTGGAGCAGGTCGTGGCTGGCGGCGGCCAGAAAGCGCGTCTTGGCCGCGCTGGCCCGCTCGGCTTCGTCATTGCGGACGGCCAATTCGCCGAGCCGCACCGACAGCTCGCCGTTCAGCAACGCCAGCTCATCGGCCTGATGCCGGAGCTGCGCGCCGGCCTGTTCCAGCGCATGGGTACGCTGCCGCACCTTTTCTTCCAGCTGGGCGTAGCTTGCCCCCAGCGCCGCCGCCATGCGGTTGAATTCATGGGCCAGCAATTCGATTTCATCGCCGGTGCTGACGACGATCCGCGTCTCCAGGTCCCCGCCGGCCATCTGCACGGCGCCGTTCCGTACCTCCAGGATGGGCTGGGCCATGCGCCGTGCCAGGAAATAGCTGGCGGCGGTCGCGCAAACCATCGCGCCGGCGGTGACGAACAAGGTCAGCCAAAGTGCGGTGAAGATCGAACCGAAGGCTTCCCGGACCGGCAGTTGCACGAACACTTGCCATTCCGGACCGGCCACCGCCGACGCCGTCGTGAGCACGTATTGGCCGTCCATGTCGCGCACCATGGCCGTGGCCGGCGTGGCGCCGCTGCGGAGCACCGCCGCGATCACCGGTGACGGATGCAAGTCGATGTGGCGCAGCACCAGGCTGTTGTCGGGATGGGCCAGCAATTGCCTGTCGCGGTCGATCAGGTAGGCGTAGCCGGTGTCGCCGACCTGGATGGCGGAAATGGTCGCATGAATCTGGCGCAGGTCGACCTGGACCAGCAAAGCTCCCCCGCGCCGGCCGCGCGCCGCCATGGCAATCTCGATATAGGGTTCGGAGGCCTCGCGAAACAGCACCGGGCCATAGGCAAGCTGCTGGGCGTGGGCCCGCGCCAACAGCGCTGTTTCGCGCGCGGACAAGGGCAGGGCGCCGCAGTCGCCTTCACGGTCCACCCCCACCCGCGACACTTCCAGGCGCACGCAGGCCGCGCCGTCGATATAGCGCACTTGCCAGATGGAGGGCACCTTGCGCAACAGGCGGTGGCTCTCGTCGCGTATCTGCCCGGTATCGACCGCCACGCCCGGCTGGTCGTAGTCGAGGGCCCACGTCATCGAAGCGACGATGGGTGCAAGGAAGGACTGGATCTGCATGCTGGCAAGGCGCGACTTCGCCACCAACAGCGCCTCGGCGCTCTGGCGCTGCTCGCGCACGTTCAGCGCCAATTGCACGATGCTGGCTACCAGCAGGGTGCCGCATATCGCGGCGGTCAGCACGCTGAGGTATTTGCGGAATAGCGATCGTTGCAAGCTCATTCGAGTATCCGGTCGGCACGGCGCAGAATTTGTGGACTGAGCCGGTAATGCGACGCGTGCCTGGCGCGCAGATTGATCACCAGTTCGAAATGCACTGGCTGACTGACCGGGAAGTCGCCGGCGGCGCCGCCGCGCAAGACGTGCACCGCCGCCCGCGCCATGCGGTCGAACGCGTCGTCCTGCAGCGCGCTGAATTGGATCAGACCGCCGTCGTCGACAAACACCTGGCCCTCGTAGATGGTCGGGATCGTCAACGCATCCATGCGGGCGATAATCTGCCGGCGCATCGGCCAGGTGACCGCCGTGGCCGCGACGATCAGGGCATCCGGCGCCTGCCTGCCTATGCGGTCCAGCAAGGTCGGCAGCTCCTCCGCGCCGGATACGCTGAAGTCGAGCAAGCGGATGTCGCGTCCGGCGGCATAGTTGCGCGCTTGCGCATTGCAGCCGGAGTCGGCGATCGCGCCGTCGTGCACAAAACCTATCCGCCGCGCCGTGGGTACCGCGTCGCGAATGATCTCGACCAGTTTCTGGTCGAGGCAGCGATACGTCGTAATGCCGGTCAGATTGTGGCCGGGATGGGCGTAGCTGTCGATCAGGCCGAAAGCCAGGGGGTCGTCATGGGCGCGGAACACCAGTGGAACGTCGGCGGAAACACGCGTGGCCACAACGGCGACGGCGGCATCGAAGTCGAAACACAGGATCAGCGCCGGACCTTGCTCGTTGAGCTTGCGGGCCAATTGCCGTAGCTGCGCGGCGTCGAAATGGGCGAAGTCGGTCGTGAAGCGCGCGCGCGCGGCCAGCGCGGGGTCCAGTTTGGTCAATGACGCCAGAAACGACGACAAGTTCGCCGGATGGGGCGGCGTCGACGACAGACAGGCGATGTGCAATGGCGCGCCCGGCGCCGCCGCGCGGAGCAGGCCATGAACGGCGCCCAGACCGAGCGCCGCGGCCGCCATCAGGGCGCGGCGCGAAGGCAGCGGAGCATCGTGATCGATCGGCAAGCGCGCCATGGGCAGGGTCCAAAAAGGCTATCGGCCAGATGGCCCATACAGATGGGCAATTGTCGCCGCTCCTTAATAATATTTCAATGCTAACCTTGCACCTGTTGTCACAACCCAAAAAAGGAAGTCATCATGCCCAAGACATTTACCCGTTCGCTATTCGCCGCCGCCTTCGCCATCGGCCTGGTCTGCTCCGCCAACGGCGCCCATGCCGCCGATGCGGCTCCGGCAAAGCTTCCTATGGTTCCAGCAAAGCCTCCTTCGTTGTATTGCGCGAACCGGGTCAAAGATCCGGCGCAGAACACCCAAATTCCGCATCAATTCATGCTGTTGCTGGTTTTCCAGAAGGGCAAAGGAAGTTCGTATTTCGGCAATGCGTCGACGAACCAGAACGGCTGCATCGAGGATGTCCAGAGCGTGCCTAATACGGCCGGGACCCCGCAATTGCTCAAGCCCACCGGACACTATTTGACCGTGCCCAATTGTCCCAACGATTGCATCTATCCGCGCGCGGCCCATGCCGCATTGAACGATGGCAGCGATCCGCTCAACACCGACAAGAATCGGACTATTCCCTGGGGCATAATGTCCGCGGTCGACTCGGCGCCGGTCGATGGCGGTCCGGGCCGGCGGATCGAGATATGGGAAGTCGCCGTGCAGGACGCCTGCCATGCACGCCGGCTGTACGCCTACCACACCCAGTGCTTGAACAGCCTGTTGCGCAAGGCGTTGGATCGCAAGGACATGCTGGGTGAAATCCTGGTCGGCTATCGCGTTGCCGACAACGCGGACGGAAAAACAGACCCGTGCCCGGTGATCAATAACGTCTGTTTGGAAAAGTAAGGGCCTTGAACGGAGGCGTGGTGGTCAGCTGTCTGAACCGCTGCGGCCACGACCGGTATTTTCGAGCTAGACGGCTGTCATTGTTGGCAATATAAACCCGTCACCTTGCATATCCACGGCAAATGCGGCAACAGCCTGGGACCCGCACCGCTCGAAGAGGCCATGCAGGCGTGCGGCTGAACCGACTCGCCGTAGGACACCAGGCCGATCAGCCGGCGACGTTCACCCAGGCAGCCGACTGCCGGGAGGTTGCCGTTGATGGTTTCGATCCCTGGCTGAATCTCCGCCAGCGGATCAAAAGGATCCGGCTGTTCGGTCTGCAGCGTGGCATAGATCGGCGCGCCCGAGTCACCATGGCAACTGGCGTTGGACTGCGCGCCGTCGGCGCCCGGCTGTACCGATGCCGACCACGTCAACAGTTGCTCGCCGGACGTGACGCGGAGCCAGCCGACGTCCAGGGCCGGGTCGGCTGCGCCTGGTACCGGCTGCGAGGTTGTGATGCCATAGCCTGCCAGGGTCCCCAGAACCTGTGCCGGCAGATCGGTCGCATCTTGCGGCGGCGTGCTGGCGCCATCGCCCAAGGCGGTGGACAGTTGCAGCAGCGCGATGTCGGTCTTGCCCAGGTCCCCCTGATTGCTGTGGGCCTTCAAGGCGTCGCGGTAAGCCTGCGGAACGTGTACCGGGGCGGTGATGCCCGAGCGGGCCGGTAGCCCGAGCGCGGCACGCCGCAGCGCCACCCGGCCATTGAGGTAGACGCGGGTCAGTGCGTCCTCGCTCTGATACTTGCCATCGTCCACGCAATGGGCGGCGGTCAACACCCAGCGGTCTCCCAGCAGAACACCGCTGCATTCCCACTTTTGCGTCTTTGCGGCGTTTTGTAGCGACAGCTGTACCACCTCCGGAAAACCGAGCGCGCTATATTGTCCAGCCACGTGGCCGTTCGGCAGTAGACTGAGGAAATCGGCGCCAGCGGGCTTAGGCTCGCACCCCGCTTTGGGTAGCGTGTACACAGGGTAGTCTTTTTCAGTGCCGACATGGACCTGCTGCAGGTAAGGCGAGTCGCGGAACTGCGCCCGCCAGGTCATCAGATAGGCGACGCGCTCGTCGTGCCGCGCCAGATACGCGCGGAACAGGCGCGAACAGTCCGGTGCTGCCGACTGCTTGCGGGCGATATCCAGAGCCGCGCCCAAATACAGCCGCGCGCCCTGATCGTCGCCGGCCAGCGCTTGTTGTAGTGTTGTGGGAAACGTCGTAGACCTGAACTCTCGCCGCAGATCAACCAGCTTCGCCTCCATGGCCCGGCTGTCGATGGCGCCGGCCAGATCCTGCTCAAGCAAGAAGATGTGTTGCGAGGCCGCGCGCAACTGGTCGAGCATGCCGTACGAGCCGGCTCGAAGCGCCGCCTCCCGTACGACTGGATCGGTCAGCGTGCCGGCCGATTCGCGCGGCAGCATGGCCAGCCACTCACGCAGGATCTTGGCCGAGTCCTCGTCGCTACAGCTGCGCCGCTGCGCCTGCTGAGCAGCCATGCTGGACACGTCCAGTGCCGGCGTCGGCCCGGCCGCCGCCAGTAACAGCAACAGCATGATCAAGCCTCTCAGGCGGCCCATCGCTCAGACCTCGAAGGGCAGGGGGAGGCCAGCGGCCCGGGCCGCCGTGTTGGCGGCTACCTTGGCGCGCAGCACTATGGCCTGCTGCACCAGTTGCTCCGAGCGGGGTTTGGTCGCCGCTTCCTGCAGCTTGGCCTGTTCCTCTTCCACCTTAAGCATGGCCAAACGATATGCCAACTGCGCATCACGCGCCGCAGCTTCGTCCTTGTCGGCTGCAGCCGCCCGGCGTGACGGGATCAGTTCATCCTCCAGTGTGGTCTTAAGCTTGTCCTTGTTGGCGCTGAACGCGCTGGCGACGGCGGTAGCCAGGGCGTTCGGCTCACGCGTTTCGACCACCGTCACCTCCCACGCGTATGGCCCCTGCTGGGGTTGCGCACGCAACGGCGGCGTGCACACAACATGATCATCCTTGTCCTTGTTGCAGGCCCCGCCCTTATGGTAAGCGAAAAAGCCGTTCGCCCAGATGTTCTCCATCTCGGTGCGCAGCGCGGCGCGCGCGTCCTCGAGATCATTGGCGGCCTGCAGGTAGCTGAGCGGACAGCGCGCGTCGCGCGGTAGTTCGATTTTCTTATCTTTTAATTTGTCCATAGCTTCGCAGAGCGCTTGCAGGCTGGCGGCAAAGTGCGGCGCGGCGGAAAACGATGCGGGAGTCGCCCCTCCACCGCGGACCACCCACTCGGGTTCTTCCAGCACAGGTTCGGATTTAGTCATGTTGAGCAGGCGTGTGGCCTTCTGAAATGGGGCCGCCGCCAGCTTCTGCGTATTGACCGCCGATTCGATGGTCGCATTGACGGGATGGAAGGGGACACGCTGGGCTGATGCCCAGTCCGGGGGCGGTGACTTGATGCTCACATCTCGTTGCGTGTCCTGCCCGGCACGGTTGCGGATGATGTTGGATGCCGCCCAAGTACCGGGACGCACACCGGCAAAGTTGAAACTCAGCTGACCAAAGGCTTTGTAATCCTCCAGACCACGAAGCGTCAGCGCGACCGAATAGGCGCGCTCGTCGGTGTAGTTCCAGCCGGTCTCGAAAAAACTGCCCACGTGCAACATGCGGTTGCGAGCCACCAGCTCGCGGGCGGGACTGGGGGCGGGCTCAAACGACGCTTCGAAATAAAAGCGCGGCAAGCTCTCGACGTGACGCAGCTGTTCCGACCGCTCGCGCGCCGCGTCGAACCAAGGCTGGCGTGGCTGGGTGCCTTCGACCATCATCACCACACAGCCCTGCGCATCGTGCACGGGCGTCAACTGCCCCTGTGCGTCAAGTGTGTAGAACACGTCGTCGACGCTGCCTTTCAGCGCGGTCGAGCGGGTCTTCGCGGCGGCCGTGAAGTAGTTGCCGGCGGCATCCAGCGCAGTGGTCACGGCGGTGCTCAGCAAGCCTTCGATTATCAGCGCGGCAACGGCGGACTGCGTTTCCAGCGGTGGCGCCACGCTGGGACAAGCCGGCTCGATCCAGACCTGCAGCGTGCCTGGTGGAAGCGCGGCGCGAGCCGTACCGGCCGCCGTAATCGCCAGGCTGAGCGTACCCAGCCACGCCAGTGTCTTCACTCGTTTCATCTGCATGATCGTCCTTTCGACATGAGACCCGTGAATTGCAGGGCCGGCTCGCAATATGCAGAATAGCATTCTTGCACTTTGGAAAAGTAGCAAATTGTCACGACGTTGCTCGACGTGGTTTTTCGCACGTTTTGCATGGCGCAACGGCGTGGAGCGCAGGCGATGTCCGGAAGGCCGATGCCGATAGAGCGTGTCTTTTCGCTTACCGTGACAATCAGTGACATTTAAATGAAGTTTTCCGTGCAGAATTGTTGTTTGACCTAAAACTTTTTCCAGGAACATCGCCATGGCAGTCCACGAGCCGGATCTTCAAAGCTATCTCACCGAAGCCATACCGGGCTATCTGCAGATCTTGGGCGATTTCGGGACAGGATTTCACCCGTTTTGCCGCAGAACGCCACCTAGCGGCGAACAGCCGACCGAGTTGCCGCGTGGCCTGGGCTTAGATGTATTGTCGATCATCGACGCCAAGTGTATCCTGGCGCTGGAACTCAAAAAAGCCGACCACAAGACAGAGACTTTGGGTGATTTCCAGCCGGGGCAAAAAGCATTCCTAAAATACGTCGACCAGCTAGAGTTCTGCAACGCTTATCTCGTGTTCGACCGCATGCCAAGCCTGAATATGTATAACGTCAAGGGACTCCGGGCGCAGCAAGTAGCGCGGCTGAACCGTATGGCCGCCGTTCCTTCACAGCTGGTCGATGCGGTGGAAGCATCGCCTGCGTCTTATATCGGCCCTGGCGCCATTGGGTCGACTATGCTGGACGTGGTGACCCGGATCGTCTTCGATCTTCAGCAGGGGAAGGCGGACGCGTATGCGCTAATGGACTATCTCGGCGAACATGTCGATGAGATCAACAATTGCTTCTTCTGGTTCTTTGGCGAGGACTATGCGCTCGGACTGACGCTGGAGGAATTCAAACGATCATTTGCACACTTGGCAGAGCTCAGGGCAAGCGCGGCCGGCGAAGACCTTCGAATCGCATTTGAAGCGTTGCGGAGTGTCAGGAACAAAAAAACTTCCACCGCGCAGGCATTGACGGATGCCGATACGGCTTATGTCGCTGCGCGCAATCGTCACCTGGCGCAAGCGCGGGCTGCTGCAAAAAAGCCTGACGACGATAACAAAGGGGGCGGCGGCCCACGCAAGACTTTAGGATAGGATCTGCGCTGACAAATGGGCTTCATCGGTCCAGCTGGCACCAATGGTCCGCAATAAAAGGGCGAAGTGGCGAATCTAATTTTACATAATATAAATTATGCGAAATTAGACAGCACCTCCGCATATCTGCCGCCATCCACCTCGTTAAATATTTGACATGAAAAATACTGTACAGTGTACAATCTTCAACAACGCACAGCATTCACCGACTCACATGACTTCCGATTCCTCCCCACCTAAAACCGAGCCGTCTCAAACAACCGGCGGCCGACGAGCCCGCAAATTGCATCAGACCAGTGCGGACCTGTTGGCCTGCGCCTGGCAATTGTTCGAGGAACAGGGTTACGAGGCGGTGACGATGGAATCCATCGCCCAGGCCGCCGACGTGGCGCGCGGTACCCTCTACAAGCATTTTCCCAGCAAAGAAGCGTTTATTCAGCACCGTTTTCACCACGATTTGATGGCGCGCCGGGCTGCAATGCGCGCCGCCATGGCGACCATGCCGACAGTCGCCGAGCGCTTTCTGTATATGTTCCAGAACGAGGCGGCCTATGCCGAAAGCATGCGCCCGTATGCCGCCCCCTACCTCCACCACCGTCTTCGCGGACAGAAAATCCAGCAACATCCGATCGAACGCGATAGTTTTGAAAGCCTGATTGCCGATCTGATTCGACAAGGCCAACTGGACGGCGAGATCGTCACCGACACCAGCGCCGAACAGATGGCGGAGTACGTGGTCTTTCTGCGTCTGGCTACGCTGATGCGATGGATTGCGACACCCGACGTGCCGCTTGCGCCGCTCTTCGCGGAAATGGTCCAGCTTTTTCTCAACGGAGCCTATCGTAGAGCGGCTCCTGCGCAGTTATCCACTTCCAACTGAAAGCCCATATGTCCATTCGATTCAAGAGTGTCGCGCTGATCTCCAGCGCCATTTGCTGCGCCCTGTTTTGTATCTGGATGTTCGCTCCCGCCACCCTGCTGCAACTATGGGGTGTCGGCTATTCCAATGCGGCCGGACTGGTAGCGCGCCGCAACGCTGCGCTTTTCGCGGGGCTCGGTCTGATGCTGTTCTTGGTTCGTAATTCTCCCGCCAGCGCGGCTCGGGCGGGAATCAGCGCCGGTGTCGCGCTGGCCAGCCTGATTCTTGCGGCGCTCGGGATGTTTGAATATCTGAGCGGCGCCGCAGGGCTGGGCATCGGAAGCGCCATCATCCCCGAGATCGCGCTGACAGTGGTTTTCACCGTCCTTTGGCGAGCTGACCGGGCACTGCTGCATCACATAACGCCGGTGTCGATCCCTCAAGAGTCGCGAATAGCCAAGGTCTATTCCTCGATGAATCTCGCCGACGCCTATTCGATTGAGTTACCGGTCGGAGCGTCGACAAACGCCGAGCAATTGGCGAGGTTCATGTTTGCGCACCAGCCAGCCTGGATCAACGGCTTGTTGGCCGTTCGAGACGCACTGGTTGCCGGCATCGGTCTCAAGACAACCAAGCAACTCGAGTCGATTGGCGCAACGGACAAGGGAAGCCGCGTCGGCTTCTTCAAGATATACAGTTCAACGCCGACGGAAATCGTTCTCGGCGAAGACGACAAGCACCTGGACTTCAGGCTTTCTGTCTTGTGCTCCGCTGGGTCTTCGCCAACAGCCAAAGGGCGCATCACAATGTCGACCGTCGTCCATTGCCACAACAGAGTCGGCCGGTTCTATATCCGCCTCATCGCGCCGTTTCACCGCTTGGTGGTTCAGGCCAACCTCCGTCGTGCCGCGCAAGTCGGTTGGCCCCTGGCGTCGCCGAGCATATGACCTCCGTCACAGAGCACTACGCGAAACACCTCGCCCCGATCTACCTTTGGATGGCGGGCGGCTCTGTCGCAGCGCTTGAGGCCGGCGCCGCGGAGATCGAGGCGCTGAACTTGCGGCTCACTCCAGGCGCCGTCGTCATCGATCTTGGGGCCGGCTTCGGCATGCATGCCATCCCGCTCGCGCGCAACGGGGCGCGAGTGACGGCTATCGACACGTCGGTCGAGCTGCTGCGCACACTCACAGACATCAGTGGCGGCCTGGCGATCCGGACCGTCAACGACGAGCTGCTCGGATTCCAGCGCCACATTTCGGAGGCGCCCACCGCAATCCTGTGCATGGGAGACACGATCACTCACTTGCAGGATTTCCAAGCGGTAGAGTATCTCATCGAGCAAGCATCTGATGAACTGCCGTCCGGTGGCACGTTCGTCGTCTCTTTCCGGGACTACACCGCGCCTCTCGCTGGGGACGGTCGCTTCATCCCGGTAAGAAGCGACGACAGCCGCATCCTCACCTGCTTCCTCGAATACGAGCCGGAGTCTGTCCTGGTTCATGACATTCTTCATCAACGCACTTCGGATGGTTGGCGAACGCAGGTGAGTCACTACAGAAAACTTCGACTATCACCTGAGTATCTGGTCGCCAGGTTGCAGTCGAGCGGCTTCAAGGTTAGGCGCGAGGCGGGAATGCGCGGAATGGTTCGCCTTATCGCACAACGCGTCTAACCTCGTACGTCCGCCGTGGGAGAACTCTAGCGCCTGCCGGCGACACACAAAAATGCCCTGCTGTCCAATTGACTGTCGCACCCTACCGCCCCTCTTGACGTTTCCGCGCTCTCGATAGACCCAATACCCACGCCAGAACGCCCATCGCGGTGGCGCAGGATGCAAGCGTTCCGGTGGTATTTCCGCAACCGTGGCGATATTTAATAGTTGAAGATTTTATAAGTCGTTGCGATACTCGCATCACTGTTGGCCCGCCCTGGCGGCGCCAGCATGTCACCTCTCCAAGCATTGTCATTTGACGCCGTCGCCCCGAGCCGAAGCGCGCTTCGCTTGTCCCGACGCCTATTGCAACGCATCCCTGCGGGATGTTCGACATGAGAAGGACAAGAAATGCGAGCTGCACAGATCCGCCGCCACCTCGGCGCCCCCTCCGCCCTGCTGCCCCGCACCGGCACCGAACAAGGCCTGCCATCAACCACGCCGCAGCTGTTGCGCGGCACGGTCGCGCCGGCGACCGCCGCCAAGGCCGCCAAGACGCCGGCGCTGAACCTGGAATTTTCGCCGCGCGACTACATCACCTACCTGCTGTCGATCGACGCCGAGATCGAACACTGCCTGATGGTGCAATACCTGTACGCCGCCTATTCGCTGGGCGGCCCCCAAGTGCCCGAGGTGTTCCGCGACAGCGTGCGTACCTGGCAGGAGGTGATACTGGGCATCGCCAAGGAGGAGATGGGCCACCTGATCTCGGTGCAGAACTCGCTGCGCCTGATCGGCTCGCCGTTGCACATGGAACGCGAGGATGAGCCCTGGGATTCCCCGTTCTACCCGTTCCCGTTCTCGCTCGAGCCGCTGACGCTCGATTCGCTGGCCAAGTACGTGTACGCCGAATCGCCTGTCGACTGGGACGGCGGCGCGCTGGGCGACGAAATCCGTCTGCGCGTGCACGCCCAGACCGACAATCCGCACCAGGTGGCGGCGCTGTTCAACACCCTGATTCCGCTGGTGGCCGATCCCGACTACCTGCCCGACGCCGCTTTCGACGCCTCGACCCTGCCGGCCCAGGCCGACTTCGCCGAGTGGGGCCGAGGCTATCAGGGCGGTCATCGCGGACGGCCCAGCGGCCAGCCGACGCAGACGCCGGACGTGCTGGTGGTGCCGCAGACCTGCCGCGACGACATGGTCGCCGCGCTGCACGCGATCGCCCAGCAGGGCGAGGCCACCAGCGGCACCACCGCCTCGCACTTCGTGCGCTTCCTGCGCATCTATGTCGAGATGCGCGAACTGATCGAGCACACGCCGCTCGCGCCCGAACACTGGAGCGCGGCGCGCCCGGCCGATTTCGCCGCGCCCCAATGGCAAGCGCTGCAACCGGAGAGCAAGGCCGGCCTGCTTGGCGGCCGCGCCACCTGGGCGCCGGCGCGCCAGGTCGCCGTCAATCCCTACGTCTCGCTCGATCCCGAGGACGAGGGCAGCGACGAGAGCGCCACCGCCACCCGCATCAGCCATCCCGAATCGGCGCTGTGGGCCACGCTGCACAACATCCGCTACCGCATGCTGCTGACCTACCTGATCCACAGCTTCACGCTGTACGGCGGCTTGAACGCGGCCGGTGCGATCACGCCGCGCGGCGCCATCGTCAACGCCACCTTCGGCGAGATGTACAACCTGCGCGCCATCTCGGAGATCCTGATGCAGTCGCCCGTCTCGGCCGACGACCCGGACGCCGGCTACGCCGGGCCGCCCTTCCAGATGCCCTACACCCTCAACAGCCCGTTCGGCGAGGCCAACAAGTGGCGCGGCCACCTCGACCTGCTGACCGCCTCGGCCAGCGTGGTGGAGGCGCTGCAGCTGCTCACGCCCGCCTCCCGCCACGCCTACCTGGCGTCGCTGCGTGAGGCCGACCGCAATATGCGCGAGCTGATCCTGCGCATCCTGTCGGGCAGCATCGACACCGCCTTGCTCTAGGAGACCATCATGCCGATACTGGAACTGAGAATCCTGCCGCCGCTGGCCGTGGCCCGCCTGGGCGGCGCCGCCGAGCCGCTCGAAGCCTTCGACCTGGAGACCGACCCGGACAGCCCGATGAACTACCGCCGCATCGTGCCGCGCGAGAGCTTCGAGGTCGATCCGCAGAGCGGCCGCATCGTGCGCGCCTATGTGCCGGACAACATCCGCTTCAAGGACGAGGACAAGCTGGTGCGCCCGGTCGCCCCCTTCCTCGAGGTGTACGCGCGCACCAGCGAGGAACCCGGGCAGCTGCAGCCGCTGACCGTCGCCCTGCTGGCCAAGCACGGCCTGGCGCTGGCCAACCTGCACTGGGACGTCGAGCTGGGCAACATCAAGATCTACCGCCGCACCAACAACCCGAACGATCAGATCCACGCCAACCTGTTCAACCTGAAGGACCACGCCCGCCACGCGCTGGACGGCTGGTGCGAGAACTTCAAGCTGGGCAAGAAGCTGCCGCTCGGCCACGTGCAATTCATCGCGCCGACCGATGACTTCCCGGAAATCCGGCTGCGCTACACGCCGGCCGCCGGCAAGGTCTACGGTAGCCGCATGCAGCGCCTGGAACCGCAGGCCGACGGCGTGCCGGTGCTGGTGGACGACCCGATCATCGACAACGAGGACCTGGTGCTGTACGACGCGGTGCGCGGCGACTGGCTCAACTACACCGAAGGCACTGGCCCGACGCTGACCAACCCGGCCGGCATCTACGCCGGCTACGCCAACGCCCAGGGCCAGCAGGTCAGCTGGGGTTACCTGGACGACGAATGCGACGGCCACGTGCGGGTGGTGCTGAAGCTGGCCGACGGCGGCACCTTGACGGCCCAGGCCACCATCGGCGCCGGCCCGCCGGCCTACGCGCCAGACACGCTGCCGATCCGCGTGGTCTCCGACGAGATGGAGCAACTGCTGCACGGCCCCACCGTGCAGGAGGAAGAGGTGTCGCTGGAGCAGGCCACCGAACTGGTGCTGCGGGCGCTGGAGACGGTGCGGCTGATGAACACGGCCGTCATGAACGGCAACCCGGTGAACGGCCGCCTCAACGTGGCCAGCACTATGGTGCGCCAGAACAGCAGCGACTTCGAGCGCTACTACGAGCCGATCGCCGCCGCCTCGCTGGTCGACAACCTGGCGCTGCGCGCCCTGCACGAGCGGGTGTTCAGCGCCCTGTCGGCCGGCGGCGCGCCGTGGTTCGCCCAGACGCTGCGCCTGCCCGAGGAGATCGGCGACCTGTCGGCGATCGCGCTGCGCAAGATGCCGGCGCTGATGCGCGGCGCCGATGGCCGCAGCCTGACGCTGACGCGGCGCCACATCGACATGGTGGTCAAGGCCGCCCGCAACGCCATGTTCCGTCAACCCAACAACACTGCAGGAGAACTGTGATGGCCGCCAAACAGCCCAGCCTGAGCGCCAACAACCTGACCGCGCAGATCCACCATCGCGGCGCCGGCAATCCGGCCTCGATCCTGCCGCGCAGCGCGATTTCCAATTGCTTCCCCGGCCTGGAGTTCGACTTCCGCAACCTGTGGCGGCGCGCCTTCGAAGGCATCGTGCTGGTCGAGAACAACAACTACGTGATCGACGCCGAGCCCGAGTTCCAGCACCTGGTCACGCGCCGCCTGCTGCGCTTCGACGGCCTGCCGGTCGGCACCATGGTCAACACCACCGGGCCGGTGTTCCCCGACGGCAGCTCGGGCACGCTGGCCTCGGTGGCCAACCCGAACGCGGTGTCCTTCATGGAATGGTCGAACTCGATCGCCCGCATCCTGCACCTGCAAGGCCAGATGGTCAGCTGCGAGTTCACCGCCCAGACCGACGCCAGCACCGAGGTGCTGGCCAAGGACACGCCCGCCATCACAGTCGAGCTGCGCCTGCGCACCTTCTTCGAACCCGACACGGCGGCGTTCAACCCGGCGCTGCTGCGGCCGGGCGAGCTGACCCAGGGCCTGTGCGCGCCGTGGCAGAACGACTACCGCGAGTGCGCCTGCTACTACTGGGCGGCCTCGCGCCCCGACTATGTCAACGTCGAGCCGGGCGTGGACGGCCTGTCGCACGGCGACATGTGGTTCGCCAAGAAGCGCACCGGCACCTACATCCCGGACAACCGCACCGACACCCGGCTGTACTCCTACGACGATCTGTTCAAGTCCTGGCAGGAGGATCTGCGCTTCATCATCCGCGGCAAGGACGCCGATGAATCCTGACGCCATCGCCGCCAAGGCCACGGCGGCCGACGGCGCGGCCCTGGCGCGGGCGCTGAGCAGCCGCATCGCGGCGGCCTCCAGGCCGCGCCAGCGCCACGCCCACCTGGTCGACGACGCCCGGGGCGCGCAGCTGTTGATGGTCAACGGCACGCGCCTGTACCATCTACCGCCCGAGCTGACCGAGCAGTTCCGCACGGCGCTGGGCAGCGACGACCCGGCCGTGCTGCAAGGCCTGGTCGACAGCTGCGGCCTGCGCGCCGAGGCGCTGATCGACGACACCCCGCTGGCCGCGCCTCCGCTGCACGCGCTGTCGCTGGCGATCGCGCAGAAGTGCAACCTCGGCTGCACCTATTGCTACGCGCAGCAGGGAGAGTTCGGCGACAAGGCCAAGAGCATGGAGGAGCAACAGGCGATCAAGGCGGTCGACCTGCTGCTGTCGCAGGCCGCGCCCGGCGCCAAGGTGAACCTGGCCTTCATGGGCGGCGAGCCGCTGTCGAACCGCGCGGTGCTGCGCAGCGTGACCGAGTACGCCAGCCGGCAGGCGGCGCTGCGCCAGGTCGACTGCCGCTTCTCGATCACCACCAACGGCACCCTGCTGCGCCCGGACGACGCCGACTTCTTCGAGCGGCACGGCTTCGCCGTCACGGTCAGCCTGGACGGCGCGGCCGAGCAACACAACCGGCTGCGGCCATTCAAGGGCGGCAAGGGCTCCTTCGACCGCATCCTCGAGCGCATCGCGCCATTGCTGGCGATGCAGCGCCGCATGCAGGTGTCGGCGCGCGTCACCGTCACGCCGTTCAACATGAACCTGCCGGCCACGCTCGACCTGTTCATCGGCATGGGCTTCCACAGCGTCGGCTTCTCGCCGCTGCTGCGCGCCGCCAACGGCCGCGCCGAAATGGGCGAGGCCGAACTGGCCGAGATGCTGGAGGCGATGATCGCCTGCGGGCTGGCCTTCGAGCAGAACGTGCTGCAGGGGCGCCGCTATCCGTTCATGAATATGCAGAACGCCCTGCGCGAACTGCAGCGCGGCACGCACCGGCCCTACCCCTGCGGCGCCGGCGCCGGCTACTTCGGCGTGTCGGCCGACGGCGAACTGTCGGCCTGCCACCGCTTCGTCGGCGACGCGCAGGGCGCCATGGGATCGCTGGACGGCGGGATCGACCGGGCGCGCCAGGCGATCTGGCTGAGCGAACGCCATGTGCACAAGCAGGAGCCGTGCTCGAACTGCTGGGCGCGCTACCTGTGCGGCGGCGGCTGCCACCACGAGGTGCTGGCGCGCGGGCGCAGCGCCTGCGACTACATACGTGGCTGGCTGCACTACACGATAGGCGCGCATCAACGCCTGAGCCAGCTGGCGCCCGGCTGGTACGCCGCGCCGGCCGGCAAGCCGGGCTGAGGCCGATGCGCGACGGCGACGGTCCGATCGACGCGCTGGTGCTCGGCGCCGGCCCGGCCGGCGTCAGCGCGGCGCTGCGCCTGCAACAGCTGGGCCACCGCGTCCTGCTGGTCGAGCGCAGCGCCGTCTGGCCGCGTCCGCAAGTGGGCGAGGCGCTCACGCCTGGCGTGCGCAACATCATCGACCTGCTCGACGCCAACGACGCGCTGGCGGCGGTGCCTCACGGCGCGCACGCCGGCAGCCGGGTGCTGTGGCGCGGCCGCACGCCCGACGTGCGCAGCGGGCCGGCTCGAAGCCATCGTCGACCGCAGGCGCTTCGACGCCGCCCTGCTGGCGCGCTGGCGCAGCGCCGTGGCATCGAGCTCAGAGCAGCCGGCTGGCTGCTGCACCTGGCCGGCGCGGCGGGCGACTGGCGCGTCAGCCTGTTGTGCGGCGAGGCCCGGACCCGGCAGGTGCGCGCCCGCTTCATCCTCGACGCCGGCGGACGCAACGCGGCGCCCGGCATCCCCTGCGCGCCCCGGCTGGCGGCCTTGTGGGGCGAGGTCGACCAGTCGGCCCTGCCGCAGCTGGGCGGCGCCACCCAGGTCGAAGCGCTGGAACACGGCTGGCTGTGGGCCGGCTGCCTGCCCGGCCGGCGCTACCGGCTGATGCTGGTCTGCGATCCGCATGCGGCCCGCCAGGCCGAGCCGGCGGGGCCGGAGGCGCGTCTGCGCGCGGCCTGCGCGGCCAGCCAGCTGCTGCGGGCGGCGGCCGGGCTTCCGTTGCTGGGCGCGGTGCAAATGTGCTCGGCCACACCCTACCTGGCGCCCGACAGTTGGCGGGACGGCCGCCTGAAGCTGGGCGACGCGGCCTTCGCGCTCGATCCGGTATCCTCGTCGGGCGTGGAAAAGGCCATGCGCTTCTCGCTGCAGGCGGCGGTCGCCCTGCATACCGTGCTGGCCGACGACCGCGACGACCGCCGCGCATTGGCTCGCCGCTTCATCGAGGGCCGGCTGGTGGAGGCCTGTGCGCGCCACGCACACTGGACCGAAGCGTATTACGGCCAGGCCTGGTGCGCCGACCGGCCGTTCTGGCAAGCCCGCGCGCGCTGCGAGCCCGGCGGCGACGGCACAACGCATCAGGCACTGCTGGCCGCGCTGTCCGCAGAGCGTGCCCGGCTGGCCGCCTACCAGCCGCCGGAGCTCAAGCCGCTGGCCGCACTCAACCCCGCCCTGCCGCTGCGCCTGCATGGCGGCGCGGCCATCGTCGAGCTGCCCTGCGTGATCGACGACCAGGTATGCCTGCACACGGCGCTCGACCATCCCCATCTGGAGCGGCCGTTGGCCTTCCTGGAAAACGAGGCCTTGTTCCCGCACTTGGCCAGGCTGGCGCAACCGCTGCCGCTGAACCAGTTATTGAACCAGCTTGCCGCCAGCATGCCCGGCCACAAGGCCCAGCGCATTACCGCCTGGTTGTGGCAGCACGGCCTGCTGGAAAGCGTCGGCTGAGTCGACAAATCATCCCTGGCCCACGACGACGGCTTTAGGATATGATCAACAAGAAAGAAGGTGTATCGAAGCGATTTCAACGTCGGGATTTCATCCAATGCAGCATCCGCTTGCCAGCCTCTGGCGCCATCCGACGCGCGTGCTGTTCTACCAGTCCGCTGGGCTGGTCGAACACACTTCCCACAGCTTGGACGGATTGGGCCGGCCATCCGCCATGGCGACCCGGCGCCGCTTTGCTTCGGCGGGCGACGCTTTCGACTACCTGCGCTATTGGCTGGGCGAACCGGGCGCCCGCTCCGAACTCAAGTCGATTCTGCAACGTTCAGGCACGTCCTTGGCTGGCGCACATTCGGGCATGGACGGATGGCAGCACGCACTTGCGCGGCGGCTGGCGACGGGCGCCGTGGTGGTTGTGGAGGAATGCAGCCAGCCACGCGCTCCGGGACGGTTGATCGGTCCATCGCCAGCAAGCGCGAGCGACAATGCGGTAGCCGACCTGCCGCTGCTGAGCGACATCTCACCGGCGACACCGCTACCGGTGCAGGAACCCGAGGTGCCCGCGATAACAGCGGAGGAAAGCCCCCCGTCTTCCATCACGGAAGTCGAATCGCCGGAATCGGCGGCTGTCCAGATCGCACAGGCTGAAGCGCTCGAAGAAGCCGCCAAGAATGGGACGCCATTTTGCGAGATCTGCGAAGCGGCACGCCAGGCGGCCGAACAGGCGCAGGAAGCCGCCAACAATCAGGTCGCGCAGGCCGAAACGTTCGAGCAAGCTGCACGCGATGGAACGCCGTTCTGCGAAATATGCGAGAAAATGCGAAAACTTCGGGAGTCATCGGATGAATGAGGCCACATTGCAGCCCCTGATCAATAAACTTTGGGCGGATGATGCCGAAACGGAGGGCTGGCACGTCCATTGGCTGCTCGACGGCGCGCGCGATCCTGATATCGAAAATCTTGTCCGTTCGAGCGGCTTGGAGCATGCCTGCCTGTTTTCAGGGCAGATGCACCCGCGGCTGCAGGCCGCGGCCCCCTATCTCATACATTTGCCATTTGGCTCAGTCGCAGTAAGCAGGCTGCTGAAACGTGGCTGGGGAAACGCATGGGGAATTTTCACTGTTGCCAAGGCTGAGGTCACGCTGGCTCAACAGCGTCTTCATCTCAAAAAATTCCTGCGCGTCCAGACCGAGGGCGGAAAACTGCTGGCCTTCCGCTATTACGATCCACGCGTACTCAACACCTATCTTCCGACATGCACCAGCGAAGAGTTCCGCACTTTTCTCGGGCCACTATCCCGGATCGTCGCGGAGAGCGACGGCGGCAAGAAGGCGATTGAATTCACCCTGCATGACGACGCAATGCGCCGCAGGACGCTGGAGTAGCGGCTGGGCGATGTGAATCAGGTGTGCTGGCTCGTACTTACGCCGGCACAAAACGTCCGGTTGCCGATCGGTAGCATCTGCCTGCGGATTCAGTTGGTCAACGCAACATTCTAATTTGAACCCCTAGACCTTCGCCGGATACTGCTGCTAGGTCACATGCGCCATGAAACGAGATAGGACAATCTATGCCTGGCTCGACCTTCCGTGGTGTGACATTCCGTGTATTTTTTCCACTAAGCAAGATGCTAATCTCAAGGCCTTGAAGTTGGCTGTGCAAACTCGGCCAATTTATAACTAAAAAGAGGTCCAATGGAAATTAGATTTTTACCTGCCGTCACTCGCCTGATGATCCTTTCCACCGTAATTCTGGTGACTGCGTGTTCGCCAAAAATTGATGGTGCATCGTTCGAATCGTTTCAGACTTCTCTGAAGAAGATTACGGCGGACATGGCAAAAGAGAATGCAAAGGAATTCGATGCGGACCTGGCCACGCTCATGAAACGGCGGAATATGACCATAGGCGACTTGCGCGGCTTTATCAATGGCATGACGGTAAAGGATGTACATAAAGCCGCATTGGAAGCCGAGTCACTGTGGAAGGAGCAGCGTTCGGCCCAGCTCAAAGCAGCGATTCACGAGCTCGAGCAAGAAGAGTCGAAAGCTAATGCACAAAAAGAGGAAGTCGGCAAATTTGGCGTTACCGTGAAGGACATCAAGGGGGCATGGGCTTATGACCCGGAAGGATATGACCGACCGCAAAATCGTAGCGTCAATCTGTCTTTAACGTTGCAGAACAATACGAGCTCTCCAATCAGCGAATTGGGCTACGATCTGACCTTGGCGATTGACGGGCGCACATTTACGCCAGATCCTTGGTCTTATAGGCTAGAAAAGCCATTGGCGGTTGGTGAAAGTGTATCCCTGGTGATCAATGATAAGGGTTATGACAATGAAGCCTATAGTGCGTTGGCCTCTAGGGTGACGGAAAAGGTTATTGATGCTGTGAAGGAAAATCCGAAAACAACTATCGTCGCCACATTAAAGGTAACGTCAATTAAGAGGGGAGATGGCACATACCTCAGCGCCAACCCGTCAGGTAGAAGTGGCCTGCTCGGAGAGTTTAGGAAAGAGTTGAACGAGCTAAATTCAGGCACGCGGTAGTTCGTGTCTTAATGATTTGCTTCTGAGTGCAGAGTGGGATGCCAGATTACGTGCTGCGCAAGTCTCCATCCTCCGTGGATGACCGGCTGTAGTTGAGGTGAACTGTACTAGCTCAGACTTGACCTTACAACTGTCAAATAAGTTAAAGTTCCAAGAGGCCGTTACCGGCCAAGAACGGACGATTGATCAAAGTTTTATATATTCTATGTATGTAATTTCTGAAGAGGCAGCATGGATTGGTCGGCTGCCATTTGAACGTCAGCTTCGCTTTCTAGCGAGGCTGAGCTTTGAATTAACTGTCGCAGGCCGCAACAGTTATGAAGTCGGCACAGACAATCTTGAGCATCCACAGCAACTTCGACGAGTGAACGAAATTCAGCATCGTGTGAGCGCGTGTCTATCGCAACTAGTTAATGGCACTTGTCCGGATGGTTTCGTCGAATCTATGGCTGAAAGGGTTTTGACAAACTGAAATAGCCCCCTGATTCACCGGACACAGCCTATGCGCTATTCTTACGGATAGGAAT